>NZ_JBNPUD010000008.1:20000-356872 GCF_051167995.1 Bradyrhizobium sp. HKCCYLRH3073 | reverse complement strand
CTCAGATCCAGCGACGGGCGGTTGGTCAGAACCGCCCGTTCGCACATTCTGGCAGGTTTCGAACACACAAGAGCACGTATAAGCGTTAACACCGTCGCGCAGGGAGGGCCGGATCTGTCCGGCTGAACCTGTGGTACCTGCCGCCTGCATTTTTTAAGCAGGCGGGCCACGGGCCTCAGTCGAGGTCCGGCCTTCCCTGCGCCCTCCACTTCGGAGGGCCGATGAACCGCCATCCCTCGGGCAATTCGGGCCGCGAGACCACATCGTCATGCCTGGAACGGTCTCGCCACGCCTCCCAGCGTCGTCCCGGCACCCATCGGGCGATTGCGCACGTGCCGCCGCCCCCCGCCTGTTCACGCAGTCGTGTCACTTCCCCCGTAACGCCGGACGGGCACGGACGTATCTTGCAGCAGAGGCCGGGCCAGTGTTTCCGGCCGGCGAGACGAGACAAGCCCCCTCACGAGGATTCGAAGATGCGCCTCACCCGCTCCCTTTTCGTCAAGACAGCCGTGCTCGGTGCGATGGCGGCAGGCATCCTGGCCTGGCAGCCGCTGCATGCCGCCGAGCAGGCCGTTGTGATCCCGCCGCCGGCCCAGGACCAGCCGGCCTCCGACGCGCTGGAAACCGCTGTGGTCGCCGGCGGCTGCTTCTGGGGCGTCCAGGGCGTCTACCAGCACACCGCCGGCGTGGTCAGCGCTGTCTCCGGCTATGCCGGCGGCACCAAGGCCACGGCCGACTACCGCACGGTGTCGAGCGGCACGACCGGCCACGCGGAATCGGTCCAGATCAAATACGATCCGAAGAAGATCTCCTACGGCAAGATCCTGCAGATCTTCTTTTCGGTCGTGCACGATCCGACCCAGTTGAACCGCCAGGGCCCGGACAGCGGAACCCAATATCGCTCGGCGATCTTCACCACCTCGGAGGCGCAGAAGAAGGTCGCCGAGGCCTATATCGCGCAGCTCGACAAGGCCAAGGTGTTCGGCAAGCCGATCGTCACCAAGATCGGCAAGCTCGAGGCGTTCTATCCGGCCGAGGACTATCACCAGGACTACCTGACGCTGCACCCCAGCCAACCCTATATCGCCTATAACGACCTGCCGAAGATCGACAATCTGAAGAAGATCTTCGCCGAGAACTACATCGACAAGCCGACGCTGGTCCGGGACGCCAAGGCGACGAACTGAGGCGTCGCGTTCGGCCCGACCAGCGCCATGACAGGGGCGGACCATACGGGTCCGCCTGGAGGACCACAGGATGAGCGACACCAAGACGAACAACAAGGTCGTCAAGAGCGAGGCGGAATGGCGCAAGGAGCTGACGCCGATGCAGTACGCCGTGCTGCGCGAGAAGGCGACCGAGCGCCCCTTCTCGGGCGAGTATGAGCACGAGCACCGCGCCGGGACCTATGTCTGCGCCGGCTGCGGCCAGACCCTGTTCGAGTCCGACGCCAAGTTTGATTCCGGCTGCGGCTGGCCGAGCTTCACCCGGCCGGCGACGGAGAGCCACGTCGACGAGGAGACCGACACGACCCATGGCATGGTTCGCACCGAGGTGCTGTGCTCGAAATGCTCGGGCCATCTCGGCCACGTCTTTCCCGACGGCCCGGGGCCGACCGGCCTGCGCTATTGCATCAACTCGGCGGCGCTGAAGCTGAAACCGCGCTGATGGCACGCCCGGCCCCGGTCCCGTCATCGACGGTACTCGGGGCCGCTGGCCTGCGGTGGGCGAGGCGGGGGCGGTCAAAACCGGCCACAAGGGGTGAGATTTTAGCCGTGCAGATCGGGCTCTCCTGCATTCACAAGTTGCGGATCAATTAAGCTACTGAAAAGACAGCATGTTTCAAGGCGGCCCACAGCGGGCCGGATTTACGATGTGAGCGTGCAGGATTCGCATTTCTGCCAAATCGGCCTATATTAGGGGTCGTAACTGACTATGCAGGGCCGGGCCGCCTGGAGCGGCAAATCCCGCCCTCCACCCCCGCAATCGCTGGCGTCATTGCCAAGCTGAATGTTTTGAAAGCTCGCGTCAGCGCTTCCAGCCGACAAGAAGAGGTCTCAGACCATGCGTCCACTGCGTCCGTTCAACTTCAACACCTCTGCCGAACTGTTTCCCGCCGCCATCCGCAAGAAGAAGCGGGCGGGTTTCGCCTATCGGCGGTTCGGCACCGCGGCCGAAGCCGTGCGCTTCGCCATGGAGGAGTTGCCTGCGGATTCGCTGAATGGCGCCTACCTGCAGGTCGAGGAGGCCCGGTTCGACCAGAACGGCATCCGCACCCTGTATGAGAGCGAGGCGTTTCCGCTGCCGCGCCGGGTGGTCGACAAGGCGCCGGACGCCGATGCGGCCTGACGGCTGCCAGAGCATTCTTCGATACCCTGCCCCGCCTCGTGCGGGGCAGTTTTTTTATGGGGGTCTGTTTGTCCGTTTGTTGCCCCGGTCCCGTCGCACGTCAGCGCGGCTGGGTATCCAGCCACCGCCGCAGGATCTTGGCGTTGCGCATGTTGGCGCGGAACAGCACGTCGAAGGCGTCGCCCGCCACCGGCACCATGCCGATCACGCCCTCGACCGCGACATTGCCCAGCATCCGCGTGATGACATGCCAGGGCGCGCCCAGCGCCCGGGCCTCGCGCACCAGCCAGAGCGACAGCGCGGTCGCGATGAGGTCGCCAACCACCGGGATGAGGCCGATGATGCCGTCGATGCCGTAGCGGATGTTGGTGCCGGGCAGGACGAAGGCGACGTCGAGCAGCTTCGCCACCGCCTCGAGCCGCGCGATGCGCTGCTCGCGGGTCAGGTTGCCGAACGGATTGGCGGTGTTGAAATCGAAGCGCACGCCATCCGGGCCGACGAAGGCGCCATTGAACGAGGACCGGAACGCCCCTTGCGGGATCTCTCGTCCGTCCTGGTCGATGATCGGTCCGCGCGCCTCATCGGCGTTGAAGCGCGCCTGCGAGGCGCGTCCCGATGCGCGGCGGGGCGAGGTGGACATCTGGTCTTGCATACCCATGAGATGGCAACGCGCGGGGCCCGGCACAAGTTGCGTCGAACCGCCGCCTTGTCTCGCCTAGCGGCCCCGTGCGCCGGTCGGCGTCAGCCCGAAGCGGCGCCGGAAGCAGCGGTTGAAATAGGACAGGTCGTTGAAGCCGCAGGCAAACGCGATATCGCTGATGCGGCGTCCGCCACCGGCCAGCAGGTCCATGGCCTTGCGCAGGCGCAGCTCATTCAGCCGGGCCGAGAAGCCGGCGCCGGCCTCGTGCAGCAGGTCATTGACGTAGCGCTCGGACAGGCCCGCCGCGGCCGCAAGCTTCTGCGCCGAAAAATCCGGCTCGGCAAAGCGGCTGTTCAGAATGGTCAGCAGCCCCGCGAGGCGAACGCTGCGCAGGCCGCCGCGGCCGGCCTTGCGCATCGCGTCGCCGCGGACGCCGAGCCCGAGCGCCACCAGATCGAGCAGATGCTGCGCGATCGCCGGGCCGGCTTCGTCGGCCGCGGCGGGATGGGCGAGCAGCAATTCGCTGTAGTCCATCGCGAGCGACAGCGCGCCGCCGGGCGCCAATTCGCGCCCGACCAGGTCATCGACACCGGAGACCATCGAGCGCAGCGTCATCATCGGCAGATGCACGTTGACGAAGCGCTTGTGATTGGCGCCATCGGCGCTGAAGAACGGCTCATCGAGCTTGAGCAGCACCATCGCCCCCGGCCGCAGAGCGAACTCGCGTCCGCGATGAACGACCATCGCCTCGCGACTGCCGGCGTTGCGCGCCAGGCAATAGCGGTCGTCGTTGGTCGCGAGCACCTGGCGCCGTTCGCGCCTGACACGGGTGAAGGTGCCGTCGCAGCGCCCGAGCAGGGTGGTGCCGATGTGGATGGCGTTCATTACGGCGCGAAACGGCACGTCCTCGGCCGGATCGAGCTCGCCCGTGTTGGAGAAGTGCTCGAACAATTCCGCAAAGCACAAGAAGCGCTGCCTGTCGTCGAGCCCTTTCGGCAGCATGTCGGTCGACAGCATTTTCCTGACGATGGTCATCGAAATCAGATCCGAGGCAAAGGAATTTCCGAAGCAACGCGATCAATGTGGCAGCGGCGGGATGAACGGCCGCTGAAGTCGGCAAAGCTCATCAGGACGGATCGGGAGCGCCGATCAGTCCAAGTCGCGCGACCGTTCATGCCGATGAGTCCAAGACAGCGGCAACGGGTTCAACTAGCGATGCGGATGGACGCACGCCGACATGCGTTGCGGCCTGCATCCTCCAAGTCGAACAGCCATGAGTCCGAGGAGAGATTGAAATGACCATGTCTTCCGCGGCCCGCAAGCTCGGCCTCGGCGCCGCCCTCGCGGGTTGCATCGGGATCGGCTACGCGCTCGGCGCGCAGCCGCACATGACCGCGACCGTCACCATGCTGCAATCGGCCCGAGCCGAGCTGGCTCAGGCGACACCGAACAAGGGCGGGCATCGCGAACGCGCGCTGGCGCTGATCGATCAGGCCATCACCGAGGTGCGTGCCGGCATCGCCTTCGCAGCCGGCGGCTGACCATTTCGCAAATCAAACCAGGAGACCATCGATGCGAACCATCCTCACCAGCACGCTCCTGTTGGGAGTTCTGACCGTCGGCGCATCTGCGATGCCGCAGGCTTCGATCGAGGCCGGATCCAAGCCGGAGGTAATCCAGGTCGCCGGAGGCTGCGGCCCTGGCTGGCACCGCGGTCCCTATGGCGGATGCCTGCGCAACTATGCCAATCCGGCGGCGCACGCCTGCCCGCGCGGTTTTCACATCGGCCCTGGCGGTCGCTGCCGCGGCAACGGCAGGTAGGGCCGATCGGCTACGCGGTCGGCGGTTCGGTGGCGACCGCCGGCTGCGGCTCCTCGACGAATCTGTGCACCAGCCAGGACGACACCGTCGCCGGGATGAAGCCGACCAGCCCGTACAGGATCCACTGGATGATGCCGTATTCGGAGCCGTGCGAGGCGTAGTTGAAGGCCGCGAGCAGGAAGGCGATGGCTCCCACCAGCAGCATCCGCAACGTCGGCCCGATGCGCCTGACGTGGAACAGGATGTCGTCGATCGCACAGATCATCAGCGCCGGCAGGAAGCCGAACAGATAGCTGTATTGCAGCGAGGTGACGAAGACCTTGAACAGCTTGGCCACTTCGCCCGGATTGGTGTTGGTCCAATAGCCGGACATGTAGGTCGTGACCAGGAGCAGCGCGAAGCCGCCCAGCGCCGGGCCTACGGCAACGAAGATGAGATATCGCTTCATGCCCAATCTCCTGCCTCACCGGCCCGCCGACCGGGCCAAGCCCGTGCTGATTCCTCAGTCACCCCACAGCGCGAAAGCGTCGTTGAAGGCGCGCTCGCCCGGGGCGCCCTTCTCGATCGCGATGATCGCCCGGCGCTGATTGGTGTAGACCAAGGGAACGTCGAACCAGGAGCGCTCCTTGAGGAGCTGCACGTTGCGGGCGCGATCGGCGTCGACGTTGGACAGGCCGACCAGGAAGAAGCCGTCGGTGACCTTGACCGCGAGGCCCGCCAGCGGCGTTCCGCGCGACTGTTCGTTGGACTTCATCAGGATGCCCGGCACGTTGCCGACGCCGCCGCCGTTGAAATCCTGCGGCAGGATGAAAGTGAGCTCGGCGGTGTGGCTCGCCGGCAGCGACGTATCGGTGTTGCGGCGGAACGACATCGTCATCTTGAACTTGCGATCGGGAATCTCGATGTCGGCGCGCACCGCGATGTCGGCCTTCTGCGTGGCCGTCGCCTTGATCTGCTCGGTGCGCCAGACGACCGAGCCGATATATTGCTTGCCCTTCGGATCGGACGGATCCTCGTCGTACAGCACGACGCGCTGCGCGACCGGCGCGATCTGGTCCGAGGACGGCGACTGGCCGACGCGGTCGGTGATCTTCGGCTTGCTCAGCGGCGCGCCGGTGTCCTTCGGCGCCTCGACCGTCGAGGAAGATTTGAACAGGCCGTTGACCATGCCGACCAGCGGCCGGCCCCACAGAATTCCGGCGCCGATCAGGATCAGCACGATCCCGGCGGCGATGGCGGCCTTGAACGGAAAGGTCGAGCCGCTGCGCTCCGACTTCTTCTTGCCCTCGCGATCCGGAGCGGCGCCACGCTGGCGGGTCGAGGTGGCCGGCAGCGCGTAGCGCTCGGCCTCCTGGACCGACTCGTCATAGGAGTACGGCGCTTCGGGCAGCGGCGGCCGGTCATCGTCGTCGCCCTCGAGCCGGTCGAGATCGGTGGCCGGAACGTTGGCGTAGGTCTTGCGCGCCGCGCGGTTGGCCTGAGCGGTGGCCTTGCCGAGATCGTCGACATCAGCGGTGATGTCGCGGAAGCCGCGCATGGCGGGCGGCGTTGCCGGATTGCCGTTGTCCTGAGCACCGCGGCGAGCGGCAGCCGGACGTTCGCGCACGGGAGGCGCCGCCCCATCCTGTGGAGGCGTTTGAGGCGGCTGGGGCCGCGGTGGCACGGCTGGTGCGCCAGCCGCAGCCGGCGGCGCTTCCGGTCGCTGATTGCGCGCCGGACGCAGCTCGGCCGTCTCGCCGGCGAGCGGCGGCCGGTCGGCCCGGGCAGCAGCCGGGGCCGCCGGTCGCGGCCGGGGGGCGGCCGTGGCGGCCTGGTCTGGAGTCGGAGTGGGCTGAGCCGAGGGGGGTGCCGGAGCATCCGAACTCCGCGCACCGGCCCGTCGGAGCGCATCACCTGGGCGAGCGGCGCCACTGGACGCCCGCTGCGCCTCGCGGGCACGCTGGGCTGCTTCCGCCTCGACCTTGCGCACGGCCTCCTCGAGCGACAGCCGCTCGCGCGTGATCTCGGACTCGCTGAGCGGCGGCTGGACGCTGCGCAGCTGCGCGATCAACGCCGCCCGCGCCCGCTCGTAAAGCGCACGCCGGCTTTCCCCCGGAGCGTTGGGGTCCAATCCGGCAATGGCACGGGCTATCAGCGGGTAGTAGTCGGCCATATCAACTCAATTCGCGCGCTCAGCTGTCGGGTCCCGTCATGCCTCGAAGGGATTCTGGACCAGAATAGTATCCTCGCGTTCGGGGCTGGTGGAAAGCAGCGCGATCGGGCAACCCACCAGTTCCTCGATGCGCCGGACGTATTTGATGGCCTGAGCCGGCAGATCGGCCCAGGAGCGCGCGTTCGCCGTCGGCTGCTTCCAGCCTTCGATCGTCTCGTAGATCGGTTCGACCCTGGACTGCGCGCCCTCACCTGCCGGAAAATGATCGATCTCCTTGCCGTCCAGCCTGTAGCCGGTACAGACCTCGATGGTGTCGAAACCATCGAGAATGTCCAGCTTGGTCAGCGCAAGACCGTTAATGCCGCAGGTCCGCACCGCCTGGCGAACCAGCACCGCATCGAACCAGCCGCAACGACGCGGCCGGCCGGTATTCGTTCCGAATTCGCGGCCGCGCTCGCCGATCTTGCGGCCGGTCTCGTTGTCCTGCTCGGTCGGAAACGGCCCCTGTCCGACGCGGGTCGTGTAGGCCTTGCACAGGCCGAGCACGTAGCCGATCGCGCCCGGTCCGAGGCCGGCGCCGGTCGCCGCCTGCGCCGCCACCGTGTTGGACGAGGTCACGTAAGGGTAGGTGCCGTGGTCGACGTCGAGCAGCGCACCCTGGGCGCCCTCGAACAGCATGCGCTTGCCTTCGCGGCGCTTGATGTCGAGCAGCCGCCACACGGTCTCCGCGTAGGGCAGCAGCTTCGGCGCCAGCGCCGTCAGCTCGCGCAGGATCTGCTGGCCGTCGATCGGCTCGAGGCCGAGACCCCGGCGCAACGCGTTGTGATGGGCGAGCAGGCGATCGATCTTGTGCGGCAGCGTATCGAGATCGGCGAGATCCATCAGCCGGATCGCGCGGCGGCCGACCTTGTCCTCATAGGCCGGGCCGATGCCGCGGCGGGTGGTGCCGATCGCGGTCGCGGCGCTCGCGGACTCGCGCAGCGCGTCGAGCTCGCGGTGCAGCGGCAGGATCAAGGTGACGTTCTCGGCGACGCGCAGATTGTCCGGGCTGATGGCGACGCCCTGCGACTGCAGCTTGCCGACCTCGTCGAGAAAGGCCTGCGGATCGAACACGACGCCATTGCCGATCACCGACAGCTTGCCGGTGCGCAGCACGCCCGACGGCAGCAGCGCCAGCTTGTAGGTCGCGCCGTTGATGACCAGCGTATGGCCGGCATTATGGCCGCCCTGGAAGCGCACGACGATGTCGGCCTGCTCCGACAGCCAGTCGACGATCTTGCCCTTCCCCTCGTCACCCCATTGGGCGCCGACGACGACGACGTTAGCCATTCGCAGCTCTTTCCTCTGCCAAGATCCAAAACAGCACGATCGGTTCGGACGAAATCGCTTCCGATGAGGGGCCAGCCTGGCCAACCATGCGCCCAGCCCAAATCGCGGCCAGGACCGCTCGCTTGCGAGGCGACCCACCGGATAAAGGAAGCCGCCGGGCTAGGCAAGCGAGAACGGGCCTTCGGAGCACACAACAGCGCCACCAAGCCTTTGATAAGCCCCAAAATTTCAAGCCGCCCCGGCTGCGGATCGGGCGACCCGGCCGTGCGCTTCTGGCGGCGCATCGACCCGGGCAGTTCCATTGAGCACCCGAACGGCGGCGAATCTACGATCGAAGCGGCCAGCTCTCAGCTCTGGATGCGGCCGTCGACAACCTCGATGATGCGATCGCAGCGCCGGGCCAGATCAAGGTTGTGGGTGACGAGCAGGAAGCTCGTGCCGACCTTCCGATTGACGTCGCGCATCAGGCCAAAGACCGCCTCGGCAGACTTGGTGTCGAGGTTGCCGGTCGGCTCGTCCGCCAGGACCAGATCGGGGTTCATCGCCAGCGCCCGCGCCACCGCGACGCGCTGCTGCTGGCCGCCCGACATGTTGCTGGCGAGATGGTCGGCGAATTTCGCCAGCCCGACCTGGTCGAGCAGCTTCGACGCCTGCGCCTCGATCTCGGGACCCGGGAAGCCGCGATCGACCAGCAGCGGCATCATCACGTTCTCCTTGGCCGTGAAGGCGGAGATCAGGAGATGAGACTGAAAGATGAAACCGATGGTATGGCCGCGCAGATGGGTGAGCTCGGTATCATTGAGCGATGCAGTATCCTGGCCCTTGATCGTCAGCCGGCCGGAGGTCGGCCGGTCCAAGAGACCGACGATGTTCAGCAGAGTGCTCTTGCCGGAGCCGGACGGGCCGATCAGCGCGACGAACTCGCCGCGGTCGACCTCGATGTCGATATCGTGCAGCACCTCGGTCTCGGTCGACAGCCCGACATTGTAGGCCTTGCAGACCTTTTCCAGTCGCAGCAGGACCTCAGCCACGGATCGCCACCACCGGATCGAGCTTGGCCGCGCGCAGCGCCGGCGCGGTCGCGGCGAGCAGGCCCGTCACCGTCGCGAGCAGGGCCGTGATGACGAACAATCGGCGTTCGAGGATCAACGGAAACAACTCCGAGCCATCGGCCTGACGCTGCACCGCATGCCAATAGATCAGCGCACCCGCGCCCATCGCCGCGCCGAACAGCGAGCCGACGAAGCCGAGCAGCCCGCCCTGCAGCAGGAACACGCGCAATATCTGTCCGCGCGAGGTGCCCATCGCACGCAGGATCCCGATCTCCTTGGAGCGCTGGATTACCGAGACGATCAGCACAGCGGCGATGCCGAACGCGACCGAGAGCGCGACGAAGACGCGGATCAGCGTGTTGGATGTCGCCTGCGCGCGCACCGCGGTGAAGAACTGGGCATTGGTCTTGATCCAGCTGTCGGCCTTGACGCGATTGGCGGCCTGGATGCGCTGCGCAATGTCCTCAGCGGCATAGATGTCCCGTACGGTCATGTCGATCGTGGTGACGCCGCCGACCATGCCGAGCAGCGACTGCGCCGTGCGCAGCGCGACATAGGCGGAGCGCTGATTGGCGCCCTTGCTGCCGAGGTCGACGAGGCCAGTCACGATCAGCACGCGGTTGGCGCCGGAGGCGGCCTGAACATTGAGCTTGTCGCCGACGATGGCGCCGAGATCCCTGGCGAGCTCGGTACCGATGATGATGTCCTCGCTGGTCAGCCGCGGCTCGCCGGCGACGATGTAGTCCGGCACGCGCACGATTCTGAAGTAGCTCTCCGGCTCGATGCCGGACAGCGTCACGGCGCGGCTGGCGTCGCCGCGAATGGCGAGGGCGGAGCCGGAGATGGTCGGCGACACCGCCGAGATCTCCGGCATCGCCAGCATCTGATTGCGGATCTTCGGCCATTGATCGATCGAGATCACGCGCTGGCTCGGACGCTGCACGATGGCATCCTCGATAACGCCATTGTCGTTGCGCAGGGGACGCGCAACCTGATCCGGCGTCAGCAGCTGGATCTGCGGCTGCGAGGTCAACACCCGCTTGATGAAATTGGCCTCGAGGCCGGCCAGCATCGCCGACATGAACACGATGACGCCGACGCCGATCGCGATGCCGCCGATGATGAACAAGGTCTGCAGCCGGCCCTCGCGCAGGAAGCGTACCGCCGCGATCCACTCGAAGGGCAGCCAGCGGTTCACGGCAGCACCGGACGGAAGCGCTGGCCGGTCAGGATGCCGGAACTCTGGGGCACGGCCATGTCACCGGCATTCAAGCCGTCGACGATCTCGACATGGCTGTTGCCGCGGATGCCGACGCGCACCGGCTGCTTGGCGGCGCGGCCGTCCTTCACGCCGAGCACCCAGGGCTGTCCCGAGGTGATATCGTGAACCGAGCGCACCGGCAGCTCCAGCGTATCCTTGCGGGAGGCGACCTCGATGTCGACAGACACCGTCATGTCCTGGCGCAGATAGTCGGGCGGGTCCTTGACGATCAGCTTGACCTGGACGGACGCGCGGGAAATATCGATGCCGGGGTTGATGTAGCTGACCACGGCGGGGAAGCGCTTGTCGGGATAGGCATCGGCCGACGCCAGCGCCGTCTGGCCGAGCGCCAGCTTGCCGAGATTGCGCTCGTCGATCTGCAGGACAAGCTGGAGATCGCCGGCAGGTGCCAGGACGAGCAGCGTCTTGCCGGGTTGCGCCACGGTGCCGCGCTCGACACTGCGCGTGATCAGCACGCCGTCGCGTGGCGCCGAGATCGTCGCATAGCCGAGACGCGACTGCGCGGTGTCGAGATTGGCGCGCGCCTGGTTCAGCTGCGTCTCGGCCATGACGTAGTCGCTGCCGCCGGGGCTCGCCGTGAAGACCTGGAATTCGGCGGCACGCTTCTGCGCCAGCGCAACGTCGAGCGTCTTCTGGGCCTCGTCGAGCGCAGCGCGCGTCGCATAGCCGTTGCCGGTCAGCTGCGACGTCCGGTCATAGGTCTGCTGGGCATTGAGCAAGGTCGCCTGCACCTGGCGCAACGCCTCCTTCGCCGACGGCAAGGTCAGCTCGGCGAGCTGGCGCATCCGCGCCTCGGCCTGCGCCACCTGCCCTTGTGCCTGCACCACCGCGGCCTTCAGTTCGCGCGACTCCAGCGAGATCAGCGGCTGGCCCTTGGTGACATGCTGGCCTTCCAGCACCAGCACCTCCTCGACGGTGCCGGTGATCTGGCTGCCGATCTCGACGCGGAACGGCGTCTCGACGTGACCGCTGGCGACGACAGTCTCGACGAGGTCGCCGCGCCGGACCTGATCGACCACGATGGCAGGCCCAAGCATGACGCGGACGCTTTGCCAGCCGCCAAGGCCGAGCAGCACGATGATGGCGAGAGCGAACCAGCGATGCGCCCAGACCGCCGCCAGGACGGTCGGACCAGCGGCGGCTTTGGTGGGGGATGGGAGAGCTGCGGCTTGTTCGGCCATGGTCCTCAATACAAACTCGTCAATGCGGATGATGCCCGGCGACGGGCGCCATCCATTCCTCGGGTGCGGCCGTCAGCCCGCGGCGCATTGCCCGCAAAGCTAGGGGATCGCGGCAGCAGGATGTTGCGCTAGGTCAACCGGCGCACGATCCTTCATGCAAATCAGACAAGATGACCATCACCAATCATCCACGAACATGAACGGATGCATGTGAGCACCGATACGAGCCCCGGCCTGCACCGGTTCTGGCGGCTGTCGCCTGCGCAGGCAGCCGCAGCGCTGGGCTGCGACCTGAACGGCCTCGGCGGGGCCGACGCCGGGCAGCGGCTGCAACGCTACGGCCGGAATGCCGACTCCCCATCCCATGTCGTGGGGCCGATGCGCGCCGTGCTTCGCCGCCTGCTCGAGCCGTTATCGCTGATCCTGCTGGTGGCCGGCATCATCTCGATGGTGACGGGCGACGTGATCGGCGGCGCCATCATCGTCCTCATCCTCACGCTGTCGATCGGGCTCGATACGGTTCAGGAGGGGCATGCCGTCAAGGCGGCCGAGGAGCTCCGCCGCTCCGTGGCCCTGAAGGCCGAGGTCAAGCGGGACGGCGCCTATCGCGAGATCGACGTCGACGCCGTCGTTCCCGGAGACATCCTGCGCGTCCGCGCGGGCGACATCGTTCCTGCCGATGCGCTGATCACCGAAAGCAAGGCCTTCACTGCCGGCGAGGCGGCGCTGACGGGAGAGCCCTATCCCGTGACGAAACAGGCCGGCATCCCCGGCGATGAGAACGACACGTCGAATGTGCTGTTTCGCGGCTCAGTGGCCCAGACCGGAGAGGCCGTCGCGATCGTCGTCAACACCGGGCCGAACACGATGTTCGGCGCTGCCGCCTCGGCGCTGGCCGAAGCGCAGGCCCGCACGCCGTTCGAGCGCGACCTGCACGAATTCGGCCTCGTCATCGCGCGGCTGACGCTGGCCCTGGTCGTGATCGTGCTCACGGTGCGCGTCGTATTCGGACGCGATGTGCTCGACTCGCTGTTGTTCTCGGTGGCGCTGGCCGTCGGACTGACGCCCGAGCTGCTGCCGATGATCACGACCGTGACGCTGTCGCGCGGCGCGCTCCGCATGGCCAAGCGCAAGGTGATCGTGAAGCGGCTCGCGGCGATCCATGATCTCGGCGCGATGTCGGTGCTGTGCACCGACAAGACGGGAACATTGACCTCAGCCGAGATCACGCTGGCCCGAAGCATCGCGCCCGACGGCAGCGACGACCCGCGAGCCGCGGAGCTCGGCGCGATCGCTGCCGCACTCGGCGGTGATCGTGGTTCGCTCGACACCGCGCTCATCGCCGGCGCGGACCTTGAGGTGGCAGGATGGACACTGGGCGGACAGCAGACCTTCGACTTCTCGCGCCGGCTCGGCTCGGTGCTGGCGATACGCGGGGCAGAACAGATCCTGATCGTGAAGGGCGCGCCGGAGGCGGTGATCGAACTGTGCACGCAGCAGCGGCAGGGCAGCACCGTCGCGCCGCTCGACGACAGCGGCCGCACCGACATGCGCGAGCGCGTCCACGCGCTGGCGCGCGAGGGCCTGCGCACGGTCGCCATCGCGTCACGGCCCTGGACCGGCGTGCCGCGCGAGATCGAGACCGATGACGAGCAGGAGCTGATCTTCGAGGGTCTGTGCGCGTTCGCCGATCCGCCCAAGCCGACCGCAGCCGCGGCCATCGCGCAGCTTGCGCGCGCCGGCATCGCGCTGAAGATCCTGTCCGGCGACGATCCGGTCGTGGTCAAGCGACTGGCCGGGCTGGTCGGGCTGAGAGCGGATCGCGTGCTGTCCGGCAGCGACATCGCCGAGCTCAGCGACGATGCGCTTGCGGTGCAGGTGCGTTCGGCCGATGCGTTCGGCCGGCTCGCCCCCGATCAGAAATCGCGCATCGTCAAGGCGCTGCAGGCCTCGGACCACGTCGTCGGCTTTCTGGGTGACGGCATCAACGACGCGCCGGCACTGAAGGTGGCCGACATCGGCCTGTCGGTCGACGGGGCGACCGGCGTGGCGCAATCGGCCGCCGACATGATCCTGCTCGCCTCCGATCTCGAGGTGGTCGCCGACGGCGTGGAGGAAGGACGGCGCACCTTCGCCAACATCCTGAAATACGTGCGGATGGGCGCGAGCTCGAATTTCGGCAACATGCTGTCGATGGCGGTCGCCTCGATCATGCTGCCGTTCCTGCCGATGCTGCCGACGCAGATCCTGCTCAACAACCTGCTCTACGATCTCTCCGAGCTCGGCATCCCGTTCGATCGTGTGAGTCCGCAGGCCACCGCGCGGCCGCAGCGCTGGGACATGAAGCGGCTGCTGCGCTTTGCCGCGATCATGGGCCCGCTGTCATCGCTGTTCGATTTTCTCACCTTCGGCGCACTGCTGTATTTGTTCCACGCGACGCCCGACGAGTTCCGGACCGCCTGGTTCCTCGAATCGATGGCGACCCAGATCCTCGTCATCTTCATCATCCGGACCAACGGACGGCCATGGAGCAACCGCGCCGATCCGATGCTGACGGCGTCGTCACTGACTGCGCTCGCCGTCGCGCTGGTCGTGCCCTTCACCCCGGCCGGCGCCTGGTTCGGCTTCGTTGCGCCGCCTGCCATCGTCTTGGCCGCCATCGCCGCTCTCGTCATCGTCTATCTGCTGAGTGCGGAGCGTCTCAAATCCGTCGCGGTCCAATCCGGACCCCGGCGACGGCACCGTGGACATGCCCCGCATGCCGGCTCCTGAAGACGATCATCGCTGCATGGTCGCGATGCATCTGCCCTCTTGATAGGCAGCTGCAATTGGTGTCTGTCGACCCAGCCGGGGAGAAACTTCGGCCTGGGATCGCCGGGCCGATTGCCGCGGCGCATCAACCGGGTCCTACAGCGCCGCATGTCTGCCGCCGACCGCACCGCGTCCGCCGCGCCCGGCTGGATCGCCAACCAGCCCTACGTATTGCTGAGCATCACGGCGCTGTGCTGGGCCGGCAACTCGATCGTCGGCCGGCTCGCCGCCGGCCACATCCCGCCGGTGACGTTGTCGTTCCTGCGCTGGTCGTTGGCCTTCCTGCTGATCCTGCCGCTCGCCTGGAAACAGCTGCGCCAGGACTGGCCCGCGATCCGGTCGCGGCTCGGCATCATGATCGCATTGTCCGTGACGGGCATCGGCGCCTTCAACACGCTGCAATACTGGTCGCTCGAATATACGCAGGCCCTCAACACCCTGCTGCTGCAGTCGGCTGGTCCGCTCATCGTGGCAATCTGGTCGATGCTGCTGCTGCGCGTGCACCTGACCCTGGCGCAGGCCATCGGCATCGTGCTGTCGCTCGTGGGCGTGCTGCTCATCCTGACCCGCGGTCACCCCACCGCGCTGGCCGACATCAGCTTCAACAGAGGGGACCTGATCTTCCTGCTGGCGATGGCGGTGTTCGGCTTCTACTCGGTGCTGACGATCAAGCGGCCGCAGATCCACGGCCTGTCGATGGTCGCCTTCACCTTCGGCTGCGGTGCAGCCAGCCTCATTCCGCTGCTGATCTGGGAACTCCACGCGCGGCCGGTCATGGCGTTCGACGCGCAGAACCTGTTGTCGCTGCTCTACGTCGCGATCTTTCCTTCGACGATCGCCTATCTCTGCTTCAACCGCGGCGTGCTCCTGATCGGCGCCAACCGCGCCGCGCCGTTCTTTCACGTGGTGCCGGTGTTCGGCTCGATCATGGCCTTCGTGTTCCTCGGCGAGCAGCCGCAGATCTTCCACGTGATCGGCTTTGCCCTGGTGCTGGCCGGCGTGTTCGTGGCGTCGCGCAAACAGGCGACGTGAGAAGCTGCTCCCGGGCGACGGCGCCTGCATGGCACCAATCCCCGGCGGCGCATTGCGCAGCGCCGCGATTTGGCCCACCTTGCGTCCTCCCCCCGCCAGAGCGTCCCGCCTCCCTTGCCCGCCGACGACATCAAGCCATCATCGCCGCTCGCCTGGCTCAACAACCAGCCTTACGTGCTGCTCACGCTGGCTTCGCTGTTCTGGGCCGGCAACATCGTGCT
Organism: Bradyrhizobium sp. HKCCYLRH3073; assembly: GCF_051167995.1. Classification (NCBI taxonomy): domain Bacteria; kingdom Pseudomonadati; phylum Pseudomonadota; class Alphaproteobacteria; order Hyphomicrobiales; family Nitrobacteraceae; genus Bradyrhizobium; species Bradyrhizobium sp. HKCCYLRH3073. The sequence goes on along the minus strand of NZ_JBNPUD010000008.1, from coordinate 341,002 downwards.
CGCGCGCTACGTCGCCGGGCACGTGCCGCCGCTGACGCTGTCGTGCATCCGCTGGATCGGGACCTTCCTGATGCTGTGGCCGTTCGCACGCACGCACCTGGCGCGCGACTGGCGCACGCTGCTCGCGCACTGGCCGCTTCTGCTGCTGCTGGCGCTGACCGGATTCGCGATCAACAACGCGCTGTCCTATTGGGCCATGCAATACACCCAGGCGCTCAACGGGCTGCTGATCCAATCGTCGACGCCGCTGTTCGTGGCGCTGTGGTCGTTGCTGCTGTTCGGCGTCAGGCTGAGCCTGGCCCAGTTCGCAGGCATCGCGATGTCGCTGAGCGGCGTGCTGGTGATCCTGACGCGCGGCGATCTCGGTGCGCTCGCGGGCATCCAGTTCAACCGCGGCGACCTGATGTTCGCGGGCGCATTGCTGGTGTTCGGCCTCTACTCCGCCGCCATGACGCGGCGGCCGGCGGTGCACCAGTTGTCGCTGATCTCGTCCTGCACGGCGCTCGGCGCCGTTCTGCTGCTGCCGCTGGCGGTCTGGGAATATTCCTCCGGGTTCGTGCTCGCGCCCGACCTGCTCTCGATCGCGACGCTCGGCTACGTCGTCGTCTTCGCCTCGACGCTGGCCTATCTGTTCTTCAACCGCGGCATCAGCCTGATCGGACCGAACCGCGCCGCGCCGTTCCTGCACCTGGTCCCGTTGTTCGGCTCGGTGCTGGCGATCCTGCTGCTCGGCGAGGAGCTCAGGCTGTTCCACCTCATGGGCTATGCGCTGGTCATCGCCGGCGTGATCATCGCCTCGCGCACGGGCGGCGCCAAGATGGCCTGAGCGTGGGGTCCGTTCCAGGCAGCCTCAGGCCGTTCGCACCTTCGCCATGAAGCCATCGACGGCCTGCTGCAGCAGGCCCGACTGGCTGTCGAGCTCACGTGCGCTCGACAGCACTTCCGAGGCGGCCATGCCCGTCGCTTCCGCCGCCTTGGTGACGCCGCCGATATGGGCGCTGATCTCGTTGGAGCCCGCCGCGACCGACTGGATGTTGCGCGCGATCTCGCGCGTCGCGTCGCCCTGCTGCGCGATCGAGGTCGAGATCGAATTGGTGATCTCGCTCATCTGCGCGATGGTCTGGGTGATGCCGCTGATGGCGGTGACCGCATCCTGGGTCGAGGTCTGCATCGCCGCGACCTGCGCCGAAATCTCCTCGGTCGCCTTCGCCGTCTGGTTGGCGAGCGCCTTCACCTCCGAAGCGACGACCGCAAAACCCTTGCCGGATTCGCCGGCGCGGGCGGCTTCGATCGTGGCGTTCAGCGCCAGCAGGTTGGTCTGCGCTGCGATCGAATGGATCAGCTTGACGACCTCGCCGATCTTCTCGGCACCGGTCGACAACACCTGAACGGTGGCATTGGTGCGCTCCGCGTCGCCCACGGCTTTGCTCGCGATCTCGCTGGAGCGGGCGACCTGGCGCGAAATCTCGTTGACCGAGCTCGACAGCTCCTCGGCCGCGGCGGCGACCGTGCCGACATTGTCGTTGGCGCTCTGGGTGGCGGCGCTGACGGTCGAAGCGCGCGAGCTGGCATCGCTCGCGGTCGAGGTCATCGACTGCGCGGTGTGCTGCATGCCCTCGGCCGCCGACGCCACCGAGCGGACGATGCCATTGACGCTGCGCTCGAAGTCGGCTGCGAGGTTCTGCATGGCCGCGGTCCGCTCGGCGGCCGCGCGCTGCTGGGTGGCGGCCTCGGCCTGCTCGAGCTCGCGCATCCGCAGCGCATTGTCCTTGAAGATCTGGACGGTCGCGGCCATCCCGCCGATCTCGTCGCCGCGGCCGACACCGGGAATCTCGCCCTCGAGCCGGCCGTCGGCGATCTCGCGCATGCGGACGCCGAGACGATCGAGCGGCACGCTGATGCTGCGGCTGATCAGCCAGGCGATCCCGCCGGCGACGACCGCGATGCCTGCGCAGGCCATCCAGATCAGCCATTTCAACGGCTTCATCTTCGCGTCGAGATCGTCGACATAGACGCCGGTGCCCACGAACGTATTCCAGCCGGGAATCATCACCGCATAGGAGATCTTGCGGGTCGGCTGCTCCTGACCGGGACGCAGATATTCGTAGTGCAAGGTGACTTCGCCGTCCTTGGCAACGCCGTCGCGCAGCTCGACGACGAGCTTGCGGCCGTTGAGCTCGAAATCGATCACGTTCGAGCCGCGCTGCTTCGGATCCTGGGACAGCACCACATTGCCGTCCATCGTATAGGCGAACAGATAGCCCGTGCCCTTGTCGAAGGTCATCGTTCTCCCGCGATCGACGAACTCGTCGAGCGCAGCCTCCTTCGTCAATTTGCCGGCTTCGACATCCTTGATGAGGCCGAGGGCCATGTTACGCGCGGTCTCGACGATCGCCCGGCACTGTTCGATGCGGGCATTGACCATCTCCTTTTGCATCAGAGTGCCGGCAAACGTACCGGCCGCGGCAAGGCCCAGCATCGCGACGCCGACGACGATGGCGAGCTTGGGGGCAATCTTCAGGTTGTTCAGCAGCACGCAAAGAACTCCGCCCGGTCCCCGATCGACGGCCTCGATCTGTCAAGGTGAGCTGCCGGTTAACTGATCAGGTGATGGTTAGAGTTCGGTTGCGAACGCGCCCCCGTAGAAACCCGGATCAGCTCGGGACAACGGCATCCGGGGCCGGCGCCGCGGCGGAGGCGGGCCGCAATGGCGCGAACTCCTCGGCGGTCAGCGTCTCCTTGGCGATCAGGAGGGCGACGCCGCGCTCGAGGTCCGGGCGATGGCTTTCGAGAATCGCCCTGGCACGGGCATCGCCGTCTGCGATCAGATCCCGCACCGCGAGGTCGATCTCGCGCCCGGTCTCCTCGGCCGCCGACACGATCTGATCCTGCGGCTGCAGGAACGAGATCTGTGGACGCGGCGCGTAAGTGCGCTGCCCGACAGTCGCATCCATCCCGTATTTGGTGACCATCTCGATGGCGATCTCGGTCGCGCGCTGCAGATCGTCGGCGGCGCCGGTCGACACGTCGCCGTCGAAGATCAACTGCTCCGAGGCGCGGCCGCCCATCAGGACGGCGATGCGGTTCTTCAACTCGCTGACCGCGAGCAGAAAGCGATCCTCGGTCGGGCGCTGCATCGTGTAGCCGAGCGCGCCGACGCCGCGCGGAATGATCGAGACCTTCTGCACCGGATCGACGCCGACGAGATTGGCCGCGACCAGCGCGTGGCCCATCTCGTGATAGGCGACACGGCGGCGCTCGGCGGGACTGAGCACGCGGCTCTTCTTCTCGATGCCGGCGACGATGCGCTCGATCGCCATCGTGAAATCGTCGAACGTCACCTCGTGACCCTTGCGGCGGGTCGCCGCGATCGCCGCCTCGTTGATCAGGTTGGCGAGGTCGGCGCCGGTGAAGCCGGCCGTCAGTGCCGCGACCTTGTCGAGATCGACGCTGTCGGCGACCGTGATCTTGCGGACATGCACCTTGAGAATTGCGAGCCGCCCGCCCCTGTCAGGACGGTCGACCAGCACCTGGCGATCGAAACGGCCGGCGCGCATGAGCGCGGGATCGAGGATCTCCGGCCGGTTGGTGGCGGCGAGCAGGATGACGCCGGAGCTTGGGTCGAAGCCGTCGAGCTCCGCCAGCAATTGATTGAGCGTCTGCTCCTTCTCGTCGTAGCCGCCGAGTTGGCCACCCGCGGTTCGGCTGCGGCCGAGCGCGTCGAGCTCATCGATGAAGATGATGCAAGGCGCGGCCTTGCGGGCCTGCTCGAACAGATCGCGCACGCGGGCAGCGCCGACGCCGACGAACATCTCCACGAACTCGGATCCGGAGATCGAGAAGAACGCCACCCCCGCTTCGCCCGCCACCGCGCGCGCGAGCAGGGTCTTGCCGGTGCCGGGCGGGCCGACCAGCAGGATGCCCTTGGGGACGTGTGCGCCGAGCCGGCCATAGCTCTTCGGATCCTTCAGGAACTGCACGACCTCCTGCAGCTCGAACTTGGCCTCGTCGACCCCTGCGACATCGGCGAAGGTGACCTTGGTGTCGGTCTCGACATAGACCTTGGCGCGCGACTTGCCGATCGACATCAGACCGCCGAAGCCTTGGCGGTCCATCACCTTGCGGCCGAGGAACACCCAGATGAGATAGAACATCAGCGCCGGCACGACCCAGGACAGCAGCGTCTGGATCAGCCCGCCCGAGGGCACGCCGGTCACCTTCACGCCCTTCGCGGCAAGCTTCTCGGCCAGCGGCGGATCGACGCGCGCGGTGATGAACGACGTCTTGCCGTCGGACTGCTTGTCCTTGAACTTCCCCTGGATGGTGTCCTGGCTGACCGACACCTCGGAGATCTTGCCCTGCTCGATCAATTGCTCGAACTGGCTGTATGGAATGGTCTCGACCGTGTTGTAGGTCGTCAGCAGCCACTGCAGCAGCAGCATGCCGACGCCGGCGAGGAAGATGTAGCCGACGGCGACGGCCTGCTTGCGGGTGTTCGGGTCGGATTCCATGTCGGCGCTCTCGGTCGAGATTGATCACGGCCGGACAGGACGTGATCAACGGGGTTCCACTCGCGCATAACAGGACCGGGACCGGGCAGCTTGTCATGGATCAAGCGGCACCAGTCCCCCCGCCCGGCACTCAGCCCGACGGCTGCATCACGATCGACTTGTCCTTCGGCCAGCGCACGCGCCAGGCGAAGGCGATATCCTTGGTCTCGCCGGGTTTGGCGTCGATCACCCATTCGACGACGCCACGCCGGTCGCGGACGTTGGTCGAGACCGGCGGCGTGGTCGCAGGAAGCATCTCGACCGTGATCTCTTCGTTCTCGCTGACCGGCAGCTGATCCTGGATCGCGACCTTGACCGGGAAATCATGCGCGTTGCGGACCGTCGTCTTGAAGGCGCGCTCGTCGATCTTCGCCGTCGTCACGATCAGGCCGGCCGAGCCTTCGTTGCGCTTGACGACACTACGCTCGACCTTGACCTTGTCGTCGGCCCCGAAGCCGAGGCGAACGGGCTCATCCTTGCCCGCGGCGGCCAATCTGCTGGTGCCGACGAACATGCCGTCGCGATAGATCGAGACCTTGCCCGGCAGCAGCGGCGCGTCCTCCGCCTGTGGGAAGCTCGCTTCGAGATAGGCGGTGGGATCGATGACGGGCGCGGAACGGATCGTCAGTTCGGGCGTGATCGTCGCGGTGGAGATGCGCAGGCTCTTCGCGCCATCATTGGCACTGACGCTGACGCGTCCGGGAAGACGGAAGACGGTCTGGAAGGCGCTGATGTCCGCGACCGTCTGCTGCTCGACGGCCTTGTCCGCGACATCTCCGAACGTCGTCCCTCCGTTAAAGCGAAACTCCTGCCGGCTCTCCATGAGTCCTCGTGCCGCGCTCACGGCGGCCGGCTTCGGCGCTGGCGGTGGCGGCGGCGGATATTGCGCGATGATCGTCCTGAGCTCGGGCGCACTGCCGCCGCGTCCGGTCCGCACCGTCGAAACCGTGAGCGCGACCTCGGGCCAGTCCTCGCCGGTGGCCTGCTGGATCTCGGCGCGTCGCACCAGCTCGAGAGCCGGTTTGTGGTCCTTCGCCGACGTGTCAAGACGCGCGTCATAGAGCGGCACCCAGCGGGCATTGCGCACCGCGTAGGTCACGCGCAAGGTCGCCTTGGTCGCTGCCGCCGCCGACAATTCGATCCGCACCTCCAGCTTGCTCGGGGGCTTCGTCGTGAGATTGTCTTGCAGGCGCGCGATCTCGCGATCGATCTCGCGCTGCTTGCGCTCCGCACCACGGATCGCCGCGTCGGCCTGTCCGACCTCGTCGGCAACGGCGGCGAACGCGGCACGCCATTCCGTGATCGGACGCGCCTCGCCCTTCTCGCCGAGCCCGGCCGGCGATGCCTCGGCAAAACGCTCGGCAAATTTCTTGCGCGCAACAGCCGCTGCAATCGCGCCGTCGAGATTGGCACGCTCGTCCTGCAGCGCTTCGATGCGCTTGTCGATGTCGGGCAGGTTGACGGGCGGCGCCGCACGCGGCGGCTTGGCGTCGACGGTGCCGATCACGAGCTTGGTGCCGGCCTCGCCTTCCACGCGCAGCGAGGACGCATCGAGGCCGAGCGGGAAGTCCTTGGCGATCGCGGTGCTGTCACCTGCGGGAAGGTCGAGCGAGATGACCCGGGTCACCGTCGCGCCATCCGGATAGACTGTCACGGCATCGACGGTGGAGGTCGTATCGACGTTTGCCGCATGGCCGGGCACCGCCGTCAGCGCAGCACCCAGGACGAGACCCGTGGCAAGCAGGCCCTTGTTTCGCATGGTCATCACTTTCTCCGCAGCCCAACGCCCACGGGACCGGATCAGCCGGTCCTTCATCGGGCGTTAGACGCAGGGAAAGAAAGCCGGGTTCAATCGACGGCTTGAAGGGCCGGTCGCTCGATGGCCCTTCAGAGTCGCAACGGCGACAGGGCCAGAGGCCGCGCCGCCGTTGCAACTCATCTCATCGGACGATCAGAACGCCAGCGCCTTGGCCTGCTTGACCTGCGGCAGCGCCTGGATCTTGGCGAGCAGATCGGCCGGCACCGCACCGTCGACCTCGACCAGCGCGATCGCGTCGCTGCCCGGCGCGACGCGGCCGAGATGGAAGGTCGCGATGTTGATCTTGGCATCGCCCAGGAGGCTTGCGAACTTGCCGATGAAGCCCGGCTTGTCCTCGTTGGTGACGTAGATCATCGACTTGCCGAACTCGGCGTCGACACGGATGCCCTTGATGTCGACGAGGCGCGGCTTGCCGTCGGCGTAGACCGTGCCCGACACCGCGCGCTCCTGGTGCTCGGTGGTGACCGCGACCGTGATCAGGCTCTCATAGTCGCTCTCGCCGGCGCGCAGCACCTCGTCGACGATCATGCCGCGCTCCTTGGCGATCACCGGCGCCGAGACCACGTTGACCTCGCCCAGCATCGGCCGCAGCAGTCCGGCCAGCACCGCCGAGGTCAGCGCCCGGGTCTTCATCTCGGCGACGTGGCCTTCATAGGTGATCTGGATCTTGGTGATGCTGCTTTCGGTGAGCTGGCCCGCGAACGAGCCGAGCTTCTCGGCGAGCGCGATGAACGGCTTCAGCTTGGGCGCTTCCTCGGCCGTGATCGACGGGAAGTTGATCGCGTTCGAGATCGCGCCGGTGAGCAGGTAGTCCGACATCTGCTCGGCGATCTGCAGCGCGACATTCTCCTGCGCTTCCGTGGTCGAGGCGCCGAGATGCGGCGTGCAGATCACGTTGGCATGGCCGAACAGCGGATTGCTGGTGGCCGGCTCCTCGGCGAACACGTCGAGCGCGGCACCCGCGACATGCTTGCTGTTGAGCGCCGCGAGCAGCGCCTGCTCGTCGATCAGGCCGCCGCGGGCGCAATTGATGATGCGCACGCCCTGCTTCATCTTGGCGATCGCCGCGGCATCGATGATGTTGCGGGTCTTGTCGGTCAGCGGCGTGTGCAGCGTGATGAAATCGGCGCGCTTCAGCAGCTCCTCGAGCTCGACCTTCTCGACGCCGAGATCGAGCGCGCGCTCCTCGGTGAGGAACGGATCGAAGCCGATCACCTTCATGCGCAGGCCCTGCGCACGGTCGCAGACGATCGAGCCGATATTGCCGCAGCCGATCACGCCCAGCGTCTTGCCGGTGATCTCGACGCCCATGAAGCGGTTCTTCTCCCACTTGCCGGCCTGGGTCGAGGCGTCGGCCTGCGGGATCTCGCGCGCCAGCGACAGCATCATCGTGATCGCATGCTCGGCGGTGGTGATCGAATTGCCGAACGGCGTGTTCATCACGATGATGCCCTTGGCGGTCGCCGCGGGGATCTCGACATTGTCGACGCCGATGCCGGCGCGGCCGATCACCTTGAGCCGCTTGGCGCGCTCGATGATCTTGGCCGTGGCCTTGGTGGCGGAGCGGATCGCAAGGCCGTCATAGTCGCCGACGATGTCGGCGAGCTTGTCCTTGTCCTTGCCGAGATTGGGCTGGAAGTCGACCTCGATGCCGCGATCCTTGAAAATCTGCACGGCAGCCGGGGAGAGTGCGTCGGAAATGAGAACTTTGGGTTTGGACATGACGATGTTCCTTCACGCCCTCTTTGCGAGGGACGGCGCAGGGCGCCGAGATGAGTTGGAAACTTGTGGGGTGGGCAAAGCGACTTGCCCGCCGTAGCTCTTCGAGCGAAGGCGGGAGCGTGCCCACCGCTCTCTCGCGTGAGGTGAGATAGAGGGTGGGCACGGCGCTACGCGCCTTTGCCCACCCTACGAAGACAGCACGTGCTTCAGGCGGCCTTCGGCAGCGCAGCCTTGGCCTCGGCGAACGCCCAGTCGATCCACTGCGTCAGCAGCGCGACGTCGCTCGCTTCCACGGTGGCGCCGCACCAGATGCGCAGGCCAGCCGGCGCATCGCGATAGTGTGCGAAGTCGAAGCCGGCGTTCTCCTTCTCGACCAGCGCCACCAGCTTCTTGGCGAACTCCGCCTGGGCATCGGCCGACAGCGATGTGATCGCGGGATCGATGACCTTGAGGCACACCGAGGTGTTGGAGCGGATCGCGGGATCCTGCGCCAGGAAGTCGATCCAGGGCGTGCGCGCCTTCCAGTCGGCCAGCACCTTGGTATTGGCGTCGGCGCGGGCGATCAGCGCCTTCAGGCCGCCGATCGACTTGCCCCAAGTGAGCGCATCCAGATAGTCCTCGACGCACAGCATCGACGGCGTGTTGATGGTCTCGCCCTCGAAGATGCCGGCATTGAGCTTGCCGCCCTTGGTGAGGCGGAAGATCTTCGGCAGCGGCCAGGCCGGCTTGTAGGTCTCGAGACGCTCGACTGCGCGCGGCGACAGGATGAGCATGCCATGCGCGGCTTCGCCGCCGAGCGCCTTCTGCCAGGAGAAGGTGACGACGTCGAGCTTCGGCCAGTCAAGCGGCTGGGCGAATGCAGCGGAGGTCGCATCGCAGATGGTCAGGCCTTCACGCGTCGCGCTGATCCAGTCGGCGTTGGGAACGCGGACGCCCGAGGTGGTGCCGTTCCAGGTGAAGACGACGTCGCTGGCCGGATCGACCTTCGACAGATCCGGGATCTCGCCATAGCCGGCATGCAGCTTGGTGACGTCCTTGAGCCTGAGCTCCTTGACGATGTCGCTGACCCAGCCTTCGCCGAACGATTCCCAGGCGATCGTGGTGACGGGCCGCGCACCGAGCAGCGACCACAGCGCCATCTCGACCGCGCCCGTGTCGGACGCGGGCACGATGCCGATCTTGTAGTCGGCCGGCACTTCGAGAACGTCGCGCGTCAGCTCGATCGCCTGCTTGAGCTTGGCTTTGCCGACCTTCGCGCGATGCGAGCGGCCGAGGGGAGCGTCCTTGAGATTTTCGGAGGTCCATCCGGGACGCTTGGCGCAGGGGCCGGAGGAGAAATGCGGCACAACAGGCCGCTGCGAGGGCTTCGCTGCAGTCATCGTCTATCCTTCCAGATAGTAAGCCTCCCGTTGGGGGGAGGTGTCCCGCCCCGGTGATTACGGGAAGGGTCGTTCCGCGTCAAGGAACTTCGCGCGCTCGCGCCGGCGTTCACGCAGTCGTGCTGGCATGCAAGCGAATGCAATTCATTCCGGCGCGGCACCGACGGGCGACTGGCCAGCCGGAGGACGATGCAGGAAGGTCATCGAGGCGTAGGCGCCGATCCAGGAGCCGACCGCAGCGAACGCGACGTAGATCCAGTTCTCCGTGTAGCTGATCACGGCGAATGACGAGAGCATGTACCAGATCGAGCTCCAGGTCGCGGCCGATACGCGCCGCTTGGCGACGACCGCCGACGTGAACATCACGTAGACCGCGTCGGTCGCCGCCGTCGCCAGCACGACTCCGAAGGCCGTCAGTGGATTGATCGCCGACATCGTCCCCTCCTCTTCGTTGTGCTGCACCATGCGACGTCATTGTTTCGTCGAACGCATCCATGCACAATGACGCGATCTGCACGCGCCGAACAACAAGGATAGAAGAATGGAACGCGTCCGTCTCGGGAGGAGCTCGCTCGACATCACCCGTCTCGGCCTCGGCACGGCGCCGCTCGGCGGCCTGTTCGCGCCGGTCAGCGATGGCGATGCCGAAGCCACGATCGCCGCGGCGTGGTCGCGCGGCGTGCGCTTCTACGACACCGCGCCGCTGTACGGCTTCGGCCTCGCCGAGCAGCGGCTCGGCGCGTTCTTGCGCCGGCAGCCGCGCGACAGCTACGTGATCTCGACCAAGGTCGGCCGGCTGTTGCGGCCGGACCCGACGGCCTCGGGCGAAGACCCGCACTACAAGGGCACGCCGCCGCTGCGGCCACAATTCGACTACTCCTATGACGGCGTGATGCGTTCGGTCGAGGAGAGCCTGGTCCGGCTCGGCCTGGATCGCATCGACATCCTGCTCGTGCATGATCCCGACGATCACTATGACGAAGCCGTGGCGGGGGCCTTCCGCGCGCTGCAGCGGCTGCGCGACGAAGGCAGCATCAAGGCGATCGGCGCCGGCATGAACCAGTCGGAGATGCTGGCGCGCTTTGCGCAGGCCGTTCCGGTCGACTGCTTCCTGCTGGCGGGCCGCTACACGCTGCTCGACCAGGGCGCGCTGACGACGCTCTTTCCAATCTGCCGCGAGAAGAACATCGCCATCATCCTCGGCGGCATCTACAACAGCGGCATCCTCGCCAACCCTCACGGGCCGGCGAAGTTCAACTACGAGGATGCCGATGCCGCGCTGGTGGCGCGGGCGCGCCAGCTCGATTCGTTGTGCAGGCAGCACGGCACCGAGCTCAAGGCGGCCGCGATCCAGTTCTGCCTGGCCCATCCGGCCGTGACCGTCGGCCTGCAGGGCGCCCGCAATGCGCAGGAGGCGGCCGACAACATCACGATGGCGCAAGCATCGATCCCAGCGGCGTTCTGGCGCGATCTGCGTGCCAGCAATCTCGTCGATGCCCGGGCGCCGCTGCCGGGAGACGCGCCATGAGCCGCGTCATCGATGCGCATCAGCACTTCTGGGATCCCGGTCGCGCCGACTATCCGTGGATGGCCGGTGACGCGCTGGCGCCGATCCGCCGGCCGTTCGGTCCCGCCGACCTCGCTCCGCTGCTCGTCGAGAACGGTCTCGAGGCCAGCATCCTGGTGCAGACCCGCTCATCGCTCGACGAGACCGAGGAATTCCTGCGCATCGCCGACGCGACGCCGTTCGTCGCCGGGGTGGTCGGCTGGGTCGACCTGACCGATCCCTCGGTCGGACCAACGATCGATCGGCTGCGAAGCCTGCCCGGCGGCGACCGGCTGGTCGGCATCCGCCACCAGGTCCATGACGAGGCCGACCCGGCATGGATCTTTCGCGGCGACGTCAGGAGCGGCCTCGACAGCGTGTTCGCCCGCGACCTGACCTACGATCTGTTGGTGCGCACGCGCGAGCTGCGAGCCACGATCGCGACCGTGCGTGCTTTCCCAACGGCGCGCTTCGTGCTGGACCACGCGGCCAAGCCGCCGATCGCCACCGGCTTCGATCAGGACTGGGCCGATCGCATCGCCGAGCTCGCGGCCTGCGGCAATGTCTGGTGCAAGGTGTCGGGGCTCACCACGGAAGCCGTCTGGACCGACTGGGATGCGGAGCGGCTGCAGCCCTATGTAACATATGTGGCGCGCTGCTTCGGCGCCGACAGGCTGATCTTCGGCTCGGACTGGCCGGTGTGCCTGCTCGCCGGCGGCTACGGCGAAATCAAGCAGGCGCTGGAGCAGTGCCTGATGCGGCTCGGCTCGGACATCCGCGACAAGGCGTTCGGCCCGAACGCCGTCGCGGCCTACCGCCTGCCGCGCTGATCAGAACCGCATCACCATGCCGAAATGGCTCTTGGCGAAGCCGAGCCGCTCGTAGAAGCGCTGCGCGTCGGTGCGACTCTGATGCGTCATCAGCTCGACCAGATTGCAGCGCTGCTTGCGCGCCTCGGCGATCGCCCATTGCAGCAGCTGCTCGCCGATGCCGCGGCTGCGGCGGTCGGTGGCGACCCGAACATCCTCGACCAGCGCGCGCGACGCACCTTGCGAGCTGAGCCCGGGCAGGATGCAGAGTTGCAGGCAGCCGACCACCCGGCCCGCCTCCTCGGCAACGATCAGGGTGATGTTCCCATCCCGCGCGATCGTCTCGAACGCGTCGTAGTAGGACTGCGGCAACGGCTGCTCGAGGCGCTCGCGCGCCCGGCCGAGATGATCGTCGGCGAGCATGGCGACAATGGCAGCGACGTCGTCGCGCTGCGCAGGACGGATGCTGATGGACATCGGCATACAGAACAGGCTTGCAATCAGCTCAGAACTTGTAGCCGAGGCCCGCGCGCACCGTATTGATGCTGGTGTCGACCGTCGAGGTGAAGCGGACATACTCGTATTCGGCCCGTGCGAACAGACCGCCGACCAGATTGACGTCGACGCCGAGACCGGCGCTGTAGCCGTAGATCAGGTGATTGTGCTGAAGGTTGTTGGCGCTGAGCGGCGCAAGCGGCGTGTAGGTGCCGAGAAATGTCGTGCTGACCCGGTCCTGAACCGTCACGGACTGGCCGATATCTGCGTTGCCGAGTGCAAGGCCGAAAAATGCGTAGGGCAGGAAGCAGCCCATCGCATAGCCGGCACGACCGCGGATCGTTGCCATGTCGGTGATCGAGATCTGCGAGGACTGCGTCGACGTCACGGCGTGGAAGTTGCCGTCGGTCAGTGCGGCCGTGCTGACGAGCGTGCGGCTCGAAGAGGCCATGCCGCCGTATTTGCCGTGCAGATAGCTCGCCTCGACGCCGAGCACGACGTCGTCCCACTGACTGTTGTAGCCGACGAAGGCGCCGAAGCCCGATGCGCGCGAGGATTGCTTGCCGAGGTTCGGGTTCCAGGACGAGACCTGCATCTGGCTCTCGATCAGCGTGTTGGCCAGCACCGCCGCCGTCATGTTCTTGGTCGAGCCGTTGAAATTCTCGTCGGACGAGCCATAGCCGCCCTGGACGCCGACGTAGTAGCCGTCCCAGTTGACGCGCGAATTGTTCAGGCCCTCGGTCATGCTGCCCCTCAGGATGGGCAGATCGGACAAATCCGCGGCCTGCGCTGCCGAGATCATGCCGCACACCGAGACCGCCACCACCAGGCTACGCATTGCAACGCTCCAATCAGCACTTGAACTCTCTGTTCCGATCATCGCGCGTTAACCTTAATCATTCGTTGTCGTAGCGCCCTGCGCGGAAATTCTTTCCGCGAAGACGCAGCACGCTGCGCCGGATCAGAAACGTAAGAACGGCGCGGGAAGACCCGCGCCGCTCGTTCGAGTGCAGTGAGTGGCGACCGCTCGGCTCAGCCCTTGCGGATCAGCGCCGGCATCGGAGGCGGCGGCGGCTGGTCGAAATTCCAGCGCACGCCGAGCTTCAGGTCGTGCGAGGTGATGTCCTTGAACTTGAACACGTTGCCGGTGGTGTTGCCGACATAGTCGGACAGGACGCCGGTCTGGCCTTGACCGAGATCGACGTAGCTGTAGGCCAGCTCCAGCACCAGGTTCGGATTGACGTTGTAGGCCAGACCAGCATGGGCCGCCCAGGCGAAATTCCATTTCGAGGAGGTCGGCGCCGTCGCGAAACTCGTGGTCGTGAACGGCAGGTTGTTGATGCCGGTGTCGGTAAAGTTCGAGACCGTCACCCGCGCGCCGCCGACGCCCGCGCCGATGAACGGCGTCACGCACCACCAGGTGCCGAGATCGACATAGGCGTTGGCGAGCACCAGCCATTCCGACTTGCTGCCGCTGTAATTGTCGATGCCGCTATAGGGCACGCCGCCCGCGGTCGCGTTGAAGCGGTCGGTGGCCTTGAAGTTCGAATTGCCGCGATACTGTCCGGTGACATCGGCGCGGAACCAGCTGTTGAAGCGATAGCCGACGCCGACGCCGTAGATACCCGCGGTATCGAACGCCGAGGTCTGATTGAACGACGTCATCGGCGTATAGGCCGACTCGCGCGAATAATGGACGTCCTTGACCTTCTGATTGCTGAAGCCGATGTCGCCGCGCAGGTACCAGCCGCCGAAATCGGCCGCCGGCGGCGGCGCGTAGACCGGAGGCGGCATGATGGGCATGTCGGCCGCAAAGGCCAGAGTGGAAAACAGAGAGGCCGCTCCGGCGGCGATCAAAGACATAACGCTACGCATTGGCTTCGTCCCTTTGGCCGGTGAGGCAATCGAGAACCAGGCCCCACATCACAACTGACGGCCGTACAATCGCACCAAATGCTTAAGCGGCGCTTAACCCTAATAATTAAGGTTGATTTTCCATGAGCGAGTGGGAACCGTTAACGGCCGGACAACTCATCCTAACAGATCGTTAGCGGCTGCGCCGGGCGATGCAGGCAATGCGAACTAATTAGTCGACCGACCCGGCTCATGGCGAAGCCATGCCTTCCAAATACCGATCCGCCGTACGAAATGGTTGAACGACGCGATCAGAAGCATCCTGGCGACGTACTCGGACGCGAGAAGATCGTGAGCCAGCAAAAAGGCCTGCCATCTGACGATGACAGGCCACAATCGAAAATATGATCGCCGGTGATCAGGCGGCAGCAGCCGCCGCATTGCCCACCGCGGCCACGATCTCGTCGACGACCTCCTCGACCAGGTCGCGGTCGTCGCCCTCGCCCATCACGCGGATCACCGGCTCGGTGCCGGAGGAGCGCACGAGCAGTCGGCCATGGCCGTTGAGGCGCTTCTGTCCGGTATCGATCGCCGACTTCACCTCGTCCGCGTCGAGCGGCTTGCCGCTGCGATAGCGCACATTCTTGAGGATCTGCGGCAGCGGATCGAAGCGGTGGCAGACCTCGGACACCGGACGGCGCAGCCTCTGCACCGTCGCCAGCACCTGCAGCGCGGCGACGAAGCCGTCCCCCGTGGTCGCGTAGTCCGAGAGAATGATATGGCCCGACTGCTCGCCGCCGAGATTGTAGCCGTCGGCCAGCATGCGCTCGAGAACGTAGCGGTCGCCGACCGGCGTGCGCACCAGTTCGAGCCCCTGCCCCTGCAGGAAGCGCTCGAGACCGAGATTGGACATCACGGTCGCGACGATACCGGCGCGCGCCAGGCGGCCGTCCTCCTTCCAGCTCTGCGCGATGACCGCGAGCAGCTGGTCGCCATCGACGATGTGGCCGCGCTCATCGACCAGGATCACGCGATCCGCGTCGCCGTCGAGCGCGATGCCGATGTCGGCGCGCATCTCACGCACCTTGCGGCACAGCGCCTCCGGCGAGGTCGAGCCGCATTCCTTGTTGATGTTGAAGCCGTCCGGATCGACGCCGATCGAGATCACGTCGGCGCCGAGCTCCCACAGCGCCTCGGGCACGACCTTGTAGGCCGCGCCATTGGCGCAATCGACCACGACGCGCAGGCCGTCGAGCGAGAGGTCGCGCGGCAGGGTGCGTTTGGCGAATTCGATGTAGCGATCGTGCACGCCGTCGATGCGGCGGGCGCGGCCGAGGCTCGCGCTCTGCGCCAGCTTCTTGTCGAGCGATTCATCGAGCAGTTGCTCGATCTGCCTCTCGACATCGTCGGACAGCTTGAAACCCTGCGGCCCGAACAGCTTGATGCCGTTGTCCTCGAACAGATTGTGCGAAGCCGAGATCATGACGCCGAGATCGGCGCGCATCGACTTGGTGAGCATCGCGACCGCCGGCGTCGGCATCGGGCCGACCAGCAGCACGTCCATGCCGACCGAGGTGAAGCCGGCCACCATGGCGTATTCGATCATGTACCCGGAGAGGCGCGTATCCTTGCCGATCACCACGCGGTGGCGGTGCTCGCCGCGCTGGAACAGAAGACCTGCGGCCTGCCCCACCTTGAGCGCGAGTTCCGGCGTGATCAGGCCGTTGGCGCGGCCACGAATCCCATCGGTCCCGAAATAGTTACGGCTCATATGACCCCCAGCAACGGCTTCTGGATTTCGTTACCGGCGGTTGCGAATCACGGGAGCCGCCCTGCCGGTCAGCCCGCGGGTTATAGTCGCCTTAAGGCTAAGATGGCTTCAAAAAATATGATGAATCATTACCACGAAACCGCCATAGCCTCTGTAAGCCGTTGTTAAGGCTAATTTTTCATTCGACCTGACGGCTCCGGAGGGCTCGCCCGCCGGAGCCCGCCGCAGCCGGAATGTGCTCGCTCCGGCAGCCCCGACGTCGTGTTGCGTGACGCGCGCAGTTTGCCCTGCCTTGCCCAGACGCCGTTGCGGTTCCCAAGTTGGATTTGGCAGGCGCCGCAAAGATGCTAGATGACTGCCCCAGCCTTAAGAAACGAGACGCCGGTGGGGAGCCGAAGACCGCGATGAAACACGTCACCTGCATTGAAGACCTGCGCCTGCTGCACAAGCGCCGCGTGCCCAAAGCCTTCTTCGACTACGCCGATCGCGGCTCCTATGCCGAGGAGACGCTGCGCGCCAACCGCGACGATCTGCAGAAGATCAAATTCCGCCAGCGCATCCTGGTCGACGTGTCCAAGCGCGATCTGTCGACGACGATCCTCGGCGAGCCCGCGTCGATGCCGCTGATCCTGGCGCCGGTCGGCCTCCTGGGCATGCAGCATGGCGACGGCGAGATTCACGCCTGCCGCGCGGCGCAGGCCGCCGGCATCCCGTTCACGCAGAGCACGATGTCGATCTGCTCGATCGAGGACATCGCTGCTAGCGTCGAGAAGCCGTTCTGGTTCCAGCTCTACGTCATGAAGGACCGCGGCTTCATTAAGGCCCTGGTCGAGCGCGCGATCGCCGCGAAGTGCAGCGCACTATGCCTGACCGTCGACCTGCAGGTGATCGGCCAGCGTCACCAGGACATCAAGAACGGCATGAGCGTGCCGCCGGAATGGACGCTGTCGAAGCTGTTCGATTTCGCGATCAGGCCGGCCTGGGTGCAGGGCGTGCTGCAGGGCAAGCGCCGGACGTTCGGCAACATCGCCGGCCACGTGAAGAACACCGAGGACCTGACCAAGCTCTCGGCCTGGACCGCGGCGCAGTTCGACACCTCGCTGAACTGGAAGGACGTCGACTGGATCCGCTCGATCTGGCCGGGCAAGCTGATCATCAAGGGCATCCACGACATCGAAGACGCCAAGCTCGCGGTCGAGACCGGCGCGCAGGCGATGGTCGTCTCCAACCACGGCGGCCGCCAGCTCGACGGCGCGCCGTCCTCGATCCACGTGCTGCCCGGCATTGCGGAAGCGGTCGGCGACAAGATCGAGATCATGTTCGATGGCGGCATCCGCTCCGGCCAGGACGTGATGCGTGCGCTCGCGCTCGGTGCCAAATCCTGCATGCTCGGCCGCGCCTATGCCTACGGCCTCGGCGCCGGCGGCCAGGCCGGCGTCGCCAAGGCCATCGACATCATCCGCAACGAGCTCTTGACGACGATGGGCCTGTGCGGCGTCAACACGGTGGCCGAGATCGACCGCAAGGTGCTGGCGGATTAGGCGGAGTTGGGTCGAGGGTCTAAGGGGAGAGGGAGCGCACCGTGCTCGCGGCGCCGCTCACATCGGCGGCGTCAGCCCGTCGCGGCCGACGCTGACGCGGCTGGTCTCGAGCGAACCATCAGGCAGCGGCTTGACGATCGCGATCACCTTGGCGCCGGCTTTCAGCTCGGACTTGTCGCCCGGCACGAAGGTGACGATCGGCGTGTCCGGCGCGATGTCGACGCGCTTCTCGCCGCCCTTGTACTTGACCAGCAACGTATGACCGTCGGTCGAGACCGAGCTTTCGGATACGGTGGCGTTGGTCATGCTCGAGTTCGGCTTCAGGTCCCACGACCGCGAGCCTTCGCCCGTGCCGCGCATGTCCTCGGGAAAAATGTGGATCTCGACCGCCTTCGGCGCGCCGTCCGGGCCGGGCACCGTGGTGGCGCCGATGAACGAGCCCAGCTTGATGTCGGAAAGCTGCGCCTTGACGACACCCGAGACGCGCAGATCACCGGCCATGCGGAGCTTGAAGATCTCGCCGCTGCGGGCTTTCACCGTCATGGTATCGGCGTCGACGCTTTCGATGGCGCCGCGCACGCGCGTCGGCACTGGCGCCTGCTGCGCGATGGCGGTCAGCGACGCCGCCGCAACCATTGCGAGCGCGGCGACCGGACGGATCAGAACGAGACGGGCAGACATGCTGAAAACTCCGAGGGCTCGAGAGACGCGTTCCGCGCTCGTATCGGAGACGCGGGCATCTGACGAGTGAAACGCCGGAGAGGGCCGCTCATTCCACACTCAAGCCCTTGTGAGATCAGCCTCGACCAACGCGCGCAGTTCGGGCGTGACCTGGGGGCGGCGGTGGAACCACAATTCGAAGCCGCGCACCGCCTGGTGCAGCAGCATGCCGAGCCCATCGGCGGTGCGCAGGCCCCGCGATCGCGCGGCGCCGAGCAATCGCGTCTCCAGTGGCACGTAGACGAGGTCGGCGACCACGGCGTGCGGCGACAGCAGATCGACGTCGAGCTCGAGCGGCGGCTGGCCGTGCATGCCGAGCGAGGTGGTGTTCACGAACAGGCCCGCGCGCGGCAGTAGCGCGCCGACGCGATCCCAGCCTTCGGCAACGACCCGGTCGCCGAACTGATCGGCCAGCGCCTGCGCGCGCGCAGCGGTGCGGTTGACCACATGGACGCGGCCGATGCCGCGCTCGAGCAGACCGAACACGACGGCCCGCGCCGAGCCGCCAGAGCCGAGCACCAGCGCCTCGTCGGTGCGGTCCCAGCCCGGGGCGGCGGCATCCAGGTTGCCGATGAAGCCTTCGACGTCGGTGTTGGTGGCCCGCAGGATGCGGTCCTCGTACCACAACGTATTCGCGGCGCCGACGGCACGGGCGCGCGCGTCCGGCTCGGTCAGCTCCAGCACGCGCTCCTTGTGCGGAATGGTGACATTGGCGCCGACGAAGCCGCGGCGGTCGAGATGCGTGACGAAATCCGCAAGCTCTTCCGGCGGCACCGCCTCGATGGTGTAGCCGCCGGCAATGCCGAGCTCATGCAGCCAATGATGATGGATCAGGGGCGAGCGCGAATGCGCGGCAGGCCAGCCGATCAGGCACGCGGCGCGGGGTTTGGCGGCGACGGTCATGGCCGTGACATCGGACAAGCTCCGGCCGGAGTCAATGCTGCGGGCCGGTCGAACCGGCCGCGACGACGAAGCCGGCCGTCGGTGCGCCTCGGTGGAGACCGGCGCGCGAGGCCGGACTCAGCTCGCCGCCAGCCCGTCGGAGATGTCCTCCTGCGGCGTCTCCTTGCCCTTGATGTCGGCGACCGCGCGCTCGATGGTCTCGCGGAAGCGCACCAGCGGCGGCCGCACGCCGTGGGTCAGCAGCGCCCGGCGCACGGTCGGTGATGCGCCGGTGATGAACAGGCGGATGCCCTGGCGCCTGGCCTTGGCGGCGACGCGGCTCATGGCGTTGGCGGCTGTCGAATCCAGGAACGGCACCGCTGCGAAGTCGACCACGAAGGCCTTGCGGCGGTCCGCGATCGAGTCGAGCACGGTGCCGACGGTCGAGGCGGCGCCGAAGAAGAACGCGCCGGTGATGCGATAGACCAGCACGTCCTTGTCGGCGCTGAGCTTCGGATTGTATGGCACCCGCGCCTCATCCTCGAAGTCGGCGCGGTCCTTTGCGGCCAGAGGCGACCCGCCCTCGACGCCGGTCATCTGCGCCATGCGGTTGATGAACAGCACGGCGCCGAGCGCGAAGCCGACCAGGATGCCCTCGGTGAGATCGCGGAAGATCGTCAGCCCGAAGGTTGCGAGCAGCACCGTGGCATCGCCCCAGGACGATCGGATCAGGGTGGCGAACTCGTGCTTCTCCGCCATGTTCCAGGCGACAACGACGAGCACCGCGGCCAGCGCCGACAGCGGGATGTAGCTCGCCAGCGGCGCTGCGATCAGCATGAACACCAAAAGAAACAGCGAATGCAGCATGCCCGACACCGGCCCGCGCGCGCCGGCGCGGACGTTGGTCGCGGTGCGCGCGATGGTTCCGGTGACGCAGATGCCGCCGAACAAGGCCGAGCCGATATTGGCAAAGCCCTGCGCCACCAGCTCGCAGTTGGAGCGATGGCGGCGGCCGGTCATGCCGTCGGCGACCACGGCCGAGAGCAGCGACTCGATCGCCCCGAGCAGCGTGAAGGCAATCGCATCGGGAAACACCGCCTGGATCTTGGCAAGCGAAAACGCCGGCAGCGCCGGTGCCGGCAGCTCGCGCGGGATGCCGCCGAAGCGGGTGCCGATGGTCTCGACGGGAAGCTGCAGCGCGTAGGTGATGATGGCGGCGACCACGACCGCGATCAGGATGCCGGGCCAGGTCGGCCGCAGATGCTTGAGGCCGACGATGATCGCGATCGACAGCGCGGCCGTCGCGACCGCAGGCATGGTCGCGGTCGGCGCGCCATGCGCGAGCGCAGCGAGCTTCGGGATCAGCTCGCCCGGCTCCTTGCCCGCAAGCGTGATACCGAACAGATCCTTCAGCTGGCTGGCAAAGATGATGACGGCGATGCCCGCGGTGAAGCCGACCGTGACCGGATAGGGAATGAACTTGATGTAGGTGCCGAGCCGCAGATATCCGGCGATCACCAGCATCACGCCGGACATCATCGCCGCGATCAGCAGGCCATCGAGACCCTGGCGATCGACCGTCGCAGCGACCAGCACGATGAAGGCACCCGCGGGACCGCCGATCTGAAAGCGGCTGCCGCCGAGCAGCGAAACCAGGAAGCCGCCGACCACGGCGGTGTAGAGGCCGCGCCCCGGCGAGACACCGGAGGCGATCGCGATCGCCATCGACAGCGGCAGCGCCACGATCGCTACCGTCAGGCCCGCCAGCGCGTCGGCACGAAAGTCGCTGAGGCCGTAGCCCTCGCGCAAGACCGTCAGGAGCTTGGGGGAATAAAGCTCGGCGAAGGTCGGCTCATGATGTCCGACCCGCCCGTGCGAACGGTGTTCGTTTGCGATGCTCATGCCGACCACGCTCCCGTCGCCTCATCGGACCGCGGCGCAGCCGACGATGCGTCCCACACGAAGCGCTCAGGAGCCCCGTGGCGCGCGATGAGCCTAGCTCGCGTCATCGCGCACAATGTCAGTTTGACGGCCCATGCGGCGAGGCGGCCCCGGGTCCTTCAGGCGAACACCACGCCCGCCATTCTCACTGCGGGAATGCTCACCGATCAGATCCACGCCCGCACGATTGAGCGCATCGACGACCTTGGTCAGCGAGTCCACCACGCCGCGGACGTTGCCCGTGGAGGCTTCCATCCGCTGGATCGTCGGCAGCGACACGCCAGCCAGCTCGGCCAAGGTTCTCTGATCTATCCCGAGCAGCGCTCGCGCTGCCCGCATCTGGAACGACGTGATCACGATGGCCTCACGTGGCAGACACCATAAATGATGTCTGAGACAAAGACAATGATGTAAAATACATCATAAACTGATCTCGGACGCAAGCTGGAACCTGCCCTCGCCGTCTGTTCCTGCGCGCGCGAGCGACGGCCGTGACGCGATCCGGCCCGCCATCCCGAGAGAGGATGACGGGCCGGTGCTGTTCGGCGCGAAGCGTTCGGCTCAGGCGGCGTCGCGGTGGGAGGCGATGATGTGATCGGCGGCGCGGCCGGTCACCTCGGCCATATGGTCGAACTGGCGGGTGAAGCTGCCGGCGCCGGCGGTGGCCGAGCGCAGTTCGACGATCAACTCGCCGATCTCCGCCTCCGGCATCATCGCCCGCACGCAGTCCCAGCCCGGCCAGCCGTCACGGGTATCGAAGGACAGGATCTGGCCGCGCCGCGCCGACAGGATCGCGTTGATCCTGGCGGTCGCTTCCGTCGGGCAGACGATCTCGACGGTATGGATCGGCTCCAGCAGCACCGGCGCGCATTGCGGCAGGCCTTCGCTGACGCCGGCCCGCGCCGCGGTGCGGAACGCGAGGTCGGACGAATCGACGCTGTGATAGGAGCCGTCGGTGAGCGTCACCTCGACGTCGATCACCGGAAAGCCCAGGGGGCCGCGGGCCATTGCGTCGACGACACCCTCCTCCACCGCCGGGATGTAGTTGCGCGGCACCGCGCCGCCGACCACCTTCTCGGCGAAGCGGAAGCCTTCGCCGCGCGGCAGCGGCTTGATGTCGAGCACGACGTCGCCGAACTGGCCGTGCCCGCCGGACTGCTTCTTGTGGCGGCCGCGCTGCGTGATCGGCTTGCGGATGGTCTCCTGATAGCCGATCGCGGGCTGGTGCGATTTGACGTTGACGCCGAAACGGTCGCGCAGCCGCTCCAGCGCAACGCGCAGATGCATCTCGCCCTGCCCCCACAGCACGGTGTCGTGGGTGCGCGGGTTCTGCACCATGGTCAGCGACGGATCCTCCTCATGCAGCCGCTGCAAGGCCTGGCCGAGCTTGACGTCGTCCTTGCGGTCCACGGCGGCGATCGAGAGCGCCAGCACCGGCGGGCACGCCTCCACCTTTGCCAGCGGCGGTGGCGCCGTCTTGCCGGTCGCAACCGTATCGCCGGTCTTGACCGCATCGAGCTTGCCGAGCGCCACCGTGTCCCCGGCCTCGGCGCCCGCGCGCTTGCTGTCATAGGCGCCGGTGGCAGCCAGGATGCCGGACACGCGCGCCGCCTCGCCCGAGGCGGCATGCAGCGTCGCGCCGTCGTCGAGATGGCCGGACAGCACCCGCGTCAATGACAGCTTGCCGCCATGCTGCAGATGCAGCGTCTTGAAGACATAGCCGAGCGCCTCCTTGGTGTCCTTCACACCGAGCCGCCGCGCGGTCTCGGCGATTCCGGGCGCCTCGTGGCGCAGCGCCTTCATCAGCCTCAGCACGCCGTTCTCGCGCAACGCCGAGCCCAGCAGCACCGGGCAGATCAGTCCCTCGCGCAATTCGCGCGCGAGATCATCGAACACGGCGTCGCGCGGCGGCGGGATGTCCTCCAGCAGCTGCTCCATCAGCGAATCGTCGTGATCGGCGAGCTTCTCCAGCATCGAGAAGCGCGCCTCCTTCTCACGGTCGAGATCGCCGCCTTCGAGCGCGATCACCTCGCTGGCCTTGTGCTCGCGATAGATGAAGGCGCGCTCCAATGCGAGGTCGACGAAGCCCTCGATCAGCTCGCCGTTCCAGATCGGGATCTGGCGCAGCACCAGCGGCACGCGCGAGGCCGGCTGCAAGGTCGCGAGCGTCTCCCTGATGCGCGCATTGGCGCGGTCGATCTTGTTGAGGAACAGGAAACGCGGGATGCGCAGCTCCTCGAGCTCGCGCAGGATGATCTGCAGTTGCGGCAGCTTCTTCTCATCGGCCTCGCAGACCACGATCGCGGCATCGACCGCCGGCAGCGCGGCGCGCATGTCGTGGATGAACTCGATCGAGCCGGGACAGTCGAGGAAGGTGTAGCTGTCGCCCATGAAGGTCGTCGTCGCCGCCGTCATGGCGACGCTCATCTTGTGCTGGCGCGCCTCCGGACTGGCATCGCCGACGGACGTGCCGGCGTCGACGCTGCCCGCGCGCGCGATCGCGCCCGTCCGCGCCAGGATCGCCTCCAAGAGAGTGGTTTTACCGCTTTGGAAAGGGCCCACCAGCGCGATGCACCGTGGACCTCGGGGACTTCTCAGGTCTTGTCCCATTCGCCGCCTCCTCGTTGTGGAGCTCGGCCCTTGATTGGGTCGGCAAAGCCGAATGCTCTGCCTCGGCTGCCGCTTTGGCAAGCAGGCGGCCTGCCAAAAACGTTGCTGCAGTGCGGGGATCCCACCGTCTTCCCGCACGATGGCGGGAAGAGCGCTGTTCACGGCAAAGGGAAGATCACCGACCCGGGCGCAATTCGAGGCTTTGCAGCCCCGCCGCGACGCTGATGCCGACCTGGCCCTGGACGCTGAGCGGCTGCAGCGCGATCGAGTTGGCGGAGCCGCCGACCAGCACGTTGCCGCCGACACCGACGCCGACCGCGGCCGAACCCTGCGCACCGGCATAATCGCCGGAGAGATCGCCCGGCCCGAGCCGCGCGACCGGCGCATAGACCACCCAGGCCAGCAGCGATTCCTGGGTGATGCCGAGATCGAGGCCGACCTTGCGGATGGTCGCGACGTAACGATCCTCCGGCAGCCCGTCGGCGCGCAGCACGCAGCCGAGATGGGTGACCGAGCCGACGATGAAGCCGACGCTGGCGCCGCCGCGGCATTCGAGGACGCCGACCCGCACGCGATCTTGCGCCTGGGCAGCGCCGCCGATGCAGAGGACGGCCGCAGCGGTGAGCCCGGCGAGGATGGTCGAGCGCATGAATAAAACTCCGGCTGAAATGAACATGTGATGCGGCGCTCGGTGATAGGGACTGATGATCACGAGCCATCACATCTATGCCACAAGGCTTACAGCCGCACCAGAAGCGGCGCGCCGTTCATCTGGCTGAACGAAGCACGCTCTCGCACAGCGCGGCTGCGAGGCATTGTCGCCGTGCTCAGCGATAGTAGCGCGAGAAGTAGGACGAGGGCTGGCTCGGGCTCGGATGGATCGGCAGCAGCGGCACCAGCTCGACCTCGGTGATTCCCGCGGCGAGGTTCATGCCGGTCTGCCCCTGCAGGCTGATCGGCTGCAGTTGGGTGGCGCGATCGGTGTCGCGCACCAGGAAGCTGCCGCCGAAGCCGACCAGCGCGGCGGCGTTGGCCGACAATCCGCCATAGCGCCCGCGCAGCTCGCTGCGGCCGAAATCGTTGACGGGCGCGTACACCGCCCACGCCATCCGGGTCTGATCCGTCAGTCCGAGATCGAGACCGTAGCGGCGGACCTTGGCGACATAACGCTCCGGCGCGCGGCCCTGGCTGCGGAAGACGCAGCGCAGACGGGCCTGTGACATCACGAGCTTGCCGGCCGTCCGGCGGCCCTCGCACTCCAGAACCCCCGCACGCATCGGGCGGCCCTGATGGGCCTGCGCGAGCGGCACGAGCATCACCATCGCCACGATCGACAGCACAAGCAGCCGCATCGAACTCCAACCTTACGCCACGCAACTTGATCCCGGACAAAAGAAAGGCGCCATGTTCAAAACATGGCGCCTTTCTGTGCGGAAATTGACCTTTAGAGATTCAAAGGTCGCTGTTGCCCGATTACCTCAAATTGCCGCAGAAGCGCTGGATGCGCTTGCAGGCGTCCTCGAGGTCGGAGGTCTTGGTCGCGTAGGAGATGCGGAATGCCGGGCCGAGGCCGAATGCCGAGCCGTGCACCACCGCGACGCCCTCGGTCTCCAGCAGCTCGGTGACGAAGGCCTCGTCATTGTCGATCACCTTGCCCGACGGCGCGGTCTTGCCGATCGTGCCGGCGCAGGACGGATAGACGTAGAACGCGCCCTCGGGGCGCGGGCATTCGATGCCGCTGGCCTGGTTCAGCATCGACACCACGAGGTCGCGGCGCTCCTTGAACACCTTGTTGTTGGCCGGGATGAAGTCCTGCGGACCATTCAAGGCTTCGACGGCAGCCCATTGCGCGATCGAGCACGGGTTGGAGGTCGACTGCGACTGGATCGTCGCCATCGCCTTGATCAGGTGCGCTGGGCCGCCGGCATAGCCGATGCGCCAGCCGGTCATGCAATAGGCCTTGGAGACGCCGTTCACGGTCAGCGTGCGGTCGTACAGTGACGGCTCGACCTGCGCCGGCGTGGTGAACACGAAGTCGTCATAGACGAGGTGCTCATACATGTCGTCGGTCATGATCCAGACATGCGGATGCTTGACCAGCACCTCGGTGAGCGCCTTCAGCTCGGCCTTGGTGTAGGCCGCGCCCGTCGGGTTCGACGGCGAGCACAGGATCAGCCACTTGGTCTTCGGCGTGATCGCCTTCTCCAGCGCCTCCGGCTGCAGCTTGAAGCCATGGGCGGCAGTGCAGACCACCGGCACCGGCTCGCCGCCGGCGAGCGCGACCATTTCCGGATAGCTGACCCAGTACGGCGCCGGGATGATCACCTGGTCGCCGGGATTGATGGTCGCCATCAGCGCATTGTACAGCACCTGCTTGCCGCCGACGCCGACGATCACCTGGTTCGGCTTGTAGGTCAGGCCGTTCTCACGCTGGAACTTGCCGATGATGGCTTCCTTCAGCTCCGGGATGCCGTCGACCGCGGTGTACTTGGTCTTGCCGTCCTGGATCGCCTTGATCGCAGCCTGCTTGATGTTGTCGGGCGTGTCGAAATCCGGCTCGCCGGCCCCCAGGCCGATCACGTTGCGGCCCGCCGCTTTGAGGACGCGCGCTTTGTCCGTGACCGCGATGGTCGCGGACGGCTTCACACGGTCGAGCGCAGCGGCGAGAAAGGACATCATCAGCTCCTATGCAGGCGTCGTGGATCACCCTTTTCGGGCCACGACCAGTCATGTCAGGGAAACGCCTGCTTTTAAGGCCCCAGGCGCTGCATCGCAAGAAGCTTGGGCACATGGCTCCCAAGACTTTAGGGAACGTTAAAGCGGCCCCGCTAGCGTGGACCCACGAAGATCGAGAGTCTCAGGCCGAAATGACCAATATCGGGTACGCCCTGCGATCCGGCGACTGGCTGACGGCCACGCGGATCAAATCCTACAGCTGGATCCTGCTCGCGGTCACGGTCGCGGCCATCGCCGGCTGGATCGCGCTGTCCGATGGCCTGATCGACCGCAACGGCAAGCCGATCGGCACCGACTTCTCCAACGTCTATGCGGCAGGCGTGCTGACCCTTCAGGGCAAGGCGGCCGACGCCTATGATCCGCCGCTGCAGCATGCGATGGAAAAGGCCGTGTTCGACGGCCGCGACGTGCCGTTCTTCGGCTGGCACTACCCGCCCTTCTTCTTCGCGATCGCCGCCATCACCGCCCTGCTGCCCTATGCCGGAGGGCTCGCGCTCTGGGTCGTGTCGAGCCTGCTCGCGTACCTCGCGGTCATGCGCGCGATCCTGCCGCGCTCCGAGACCCTGCTGGTTGCGACCGCCTTTCCCGCCGTGTTCGTCAACATCGGTCACGGCCAGAATGCATTCTTCACCGCGGCGCTGCTCGGCGGCGCGCTGCTGTCGATGGAGCGCGGCCGGCCGTGCACGGCCGGCATCCTGATCGGCCTGCTCGCCTACAAGCCGCAATTCGGCGTCCTCATTCCCGTGGCGCTGCTCGCAGGCGCGCGCTGGCCGACGGTTGCTGCGGCAACCGCCACGGTGGCCGCGCTGGTCGCGATCAGTTTCGCCGCGCTCGGCAACAACGTCTGGCACGCCTTCTTCCAGTCGATGACCTTCACACAGAGCGTCGTGCTCGAGCAAGGCGGCACCGGCTGGGAGAAGATCCAGTCGGTGTTCTCGGCCGCGCGTCATTGGGGCGCCGATGTCAGGTCCGCCTATGCGCTGCAGAGCCTGCTGGCGCTGTCGCTCGCGGCCGCACTTGCGTGGCTGTGGCAGAGCGAGGCCGCATTCGATCTCAAGGCATCGGCACTGGCGAGCGCGAGCCTGCTGGCGACGCCCTATGTGCTCGACTATGACCTCGTGGTCCTCGCAGTCGCGATCATCTTCTTCGTCCGGCACGGCTTCGCGAACGGCTTTCGCGACTACGAGCTCAGCGTACTCGCGGCCGCCTGGATCGTGCCGCTGCTTTCGCGCAGCGTCGCCGGGCTGACGACGATACCGCTGGGCCTCATCGTTCTGATGGCCCTGTTCGCGCTGACCTTGCGCCGCGCACTCACCGATCGCGCCGTCGAGATCGGTGGACAGGCGCGCATCGCGCAGGCGTGATCTCGATTGTTTGAATCTATTGGAAAGTTGTTATTCGAGAGTGCAGTGCAGTAGCGCATTTCGACTTTTTCCATCCGCCGGCTCTTGCAGCCCGCGCCCATCGGCATCATTGTCTGGCCGCATTGCGGGGCGATCTGGCGTCCGGATGCGCGATGCGTCCAACCCTTGATTCCTCGAACTCGAAATCGGCCGGATGTACAAACTCTACTCGATGCAGCGGTCAGGCAACAGCTACAAGGTCCGCCTTGCGCTCGCGCTTCTCAATGCGCCCTATCAGGCGATCGAGATCGACATCTTGCGCGGCGAGAGCCGCACGCCGGATTTTCTCGCCAAGAATCCCAGCGGCCAGGTGCCGCTGCTGGAAGTCGGCGAGGACCGCTTCATCGCCGAATCGAACGCGATCCTCTGGTATGTCGCCGGCGGCACGCCGCTGGTGCCGGAGCAGCGCATCGAGCGCGCCGAAGCGCTGCAGTGGATGTTCTTCGAACAGCATGCGCTCGAGCCGAACATCGGCGCCGCCTATTTCTGGCTGCTGCTGGTCAAGGGCGGCCGCGACCTGCAGACCCATGCGCTGGAGGACTGGATGGAGCGCGGCTATGCCGCGCTGCAGGTGATGGAGAATCATCTCAAGAGCAACGACTACTTTGCCGCGAAGCAGCTGACGGTCGCCGACATCGCGCTCTACGGCTACACCCATGTCGCCGATCGCTGCGACTTCGATCTGTCGACCTTCCCGAAGATCCGCAGCTGGCTGCGCCGTGTCGAGCAGACGCCCGGCTTCGTCGCGATGGACTGGCAGCCGGCGCTGATCGATTCGGCAGGCATTGCTGCCGACTACGGCTGACACGTTCACCGTAAGACTACCGACTATCCGTAGAACAGCGGGGAAAATACACGCGATGGCGGGAACGATCACCGCCGACGCCATGTTTCTGCCCTTTTTTCTGATTTGCCGCCGCAATCCTGCCCAGCGCGACCTTAGAATTTACCTCTGCGAGTGATTCGCTCGCGGATGTATGGGTAAGGGATTTCGACTTCATGTCCGGGTGGCGTCTTGCTTCCGTTCCGAAGTTCAGTTGGGTTCGCGGCCAGGCATGGCCGCTAGCGCCGGACCTCCGCCGAGAGCTCCCGGCGCCCGTCAGCGGCTTTCACGACGACGCGACGCTCACCCTGTCGCCGAGCCTGACCACCGCCGTGGTCGCGACGATCGCGGCCAGCACGCTCTCATTGGGTGTCAGCGTCACCATCGCGGTGGTGTCGATCCGCGCCCTCTTGTCGATGCCCGCTTAGCAGGAAGCCATTTTGACAACCCTTCGCGGTTTTCGCGACAACAGGCGATGATTGTCTCGCGCACAAAATGGCGATGAAATCAACGGTCGTAATCGTTGCCGTGACCCTGGCACTCGCGATCCTGCTGGCGGCGTCACTGCTGATCCTGATCGAGCGGCGGGGCGAGCTTTCGTTCTCACCGCTGACCGAGGAGGATCGGTCTGTCTATGTCGAGCTGGTGCGGCCGCCCGCCACCGAGCCGGTGCCGCCCGTCCCGGATTGATCGCGAGCGCGGCTGCGCGTATCGAAGGTCCGTCGAGATTCAAACGGACGGCGAAGCCTTCATGCACGAAGCCCTCACTGTGCGCGCCATCGCGCGCGACGATCATGATCGCTGGTTGCCGCTCTGGGACGGCTACAACGCCTTCTACGGCCGTTCGGGGCCGACGGCGCTGCCGAGCGAGGTGACCGCCGTGACATGGTCGCGCTTCTTCGATGCCGACGAGCCGGTGCATGCCCTGGTCGCCGAGAGCGGCGGCGAGCTGATCGGCCTGGCGCACTACCTGTTTCATCGCGCCACCACCACGATCGGGCCGCTCTGCTATCTCAACGACCTGTTCACGAGCGAGGCCGCCCGCGGCAAGGGCGTCGGCCGGGCGCTGATCGAGGCGGTCTACCGCGAAGCGCGACAGGCCGGTGCGCCCCGGGTCTATTGGCAGACGCATGAGACCAACACCACGGCACAGGCGCTCTACGACAAGATCGCCGAGCGCTCGGGCTTCATCGTCTATCGCAAGGCGCTGTGAACGGGCGGTGTCACGCCGCCGTCACGGGGCAGGCCTACGCTCCATTGAGCGCCTGATCATCCCCCGTCACCGGTCACGCGTTTCAGCGGTCCCCGTCAGTCGCCGTCTCTGACCGGGGCCGCATTTTTTTGGCGTGGCCACCTCTGAGAGCGGAAAGCGAGATGCTGCCGTGCGATCGGTGGGCTCCCTCTCCCCGTTCTTCACGGGGAGAGGGAGCATACCGGCTACGCAGCGGCAGCTCGAATCCAAATCCCGAGCAACGTCCTACTTCTTCCCACCCACCGTCTGCCTCACCTCGAAGCCCTCGAACTGCGGCGGGCCGAGATAGAGCGGCTTGTTGTCGCCGGCGCCCTTGTGGGCCATGCGGAAGGCTTCGGACTTGGTCCAGTCCTCGAACGCCGCCTTCGACGCCCAGATGGTGTGCGAGGCGTAGAGCGTATGGTCCTCGGCTTCCGGTCCCTTCAACAAGTGAAACTCGACGAAGCCCGGCACCTTGTCCAGATGGCTGTCGCGCGACAGCCAGACCTGCTCGAAGGCGGCCTCCGAACCCTTGGCAACGCGAAAACGATTCATGGCGATGAACATGCTGATCTCCTGAGGGATGAATG
The DNA here is from genome assembly GCF_051167995.1 of Bradyrhizobium sp. HKCCYLRH3073. Lineage (NCBI taxonomy): Bacteria > Pseudomonadati > Pseudomonadota > Alphaproteobacteria > Hyphomicrobiales > Nitrobacteraceae > Bradyrhizobium > Bradyrhizobium sp. HKCCYLRH3073. Next base: position 310,580 of record NZ_JBNPUD010000008.1, on the reverse strand, counting down.
CCGCAGGCTAGGGAGTAGCAGACTTCGCGATGCAATGCGCCTGCGGCAATCGCCGCTAATGCCGCGACGTTGAACGCTACGGGACCCGATCAGGACAGGGCGCAAGCGATCCCTATGCTACGAGCCCCTTGATCGGCTTCACGGCCGCGCTGTCCGGAAACACCGCGCCGCCGAGGGCGTGCTCACCGATGCCGAGATGATCGGCGAGCACGCCCTTGAACACCGCGCGCAGATCCGCGGTCGGCGCAAGATCGCGTCCCTGGTAGAGGCTGGCCATCTTCAGCGTCGGCCAGTCGGCGATCACCCGCCCGCCCTTCACCGCACCGCCGGCGAGCAGGGCGACGGTGCCGGTGCCATGATCGGTGCCTTGCGTGCCGTTGATCTTCGCGGTGCGCCCGAACTCGGTTGCGACCATCACGACCGTATCGCGCCAGCGCGGGCCGAGCCCGCTCTCGAACTCGGCGAGCGCACCATCGAGACCCGACAGGAGTTGCGCCAGCCGGCCGACCGCGCCGCCTTCATTGGCATGGGTGTCCCAGCCGTCGAACGCCAGCGCAGCGATGCGCGGACCATCATCCGCCGCGATCAGCTTCGCCGCGCCGCGCGCGACCTGGCGCATCGCCGCGATCTGGTTGCCGCCCGGCTTCGGCTTCATGTCGTCGCCGAACGCGACCTTGTCGAGCTTGAGCCCCTGCGACAGCGCAGCCGCCAATGCGGGATCGCGATGCGCATAGAGGTCGACCAGCCGCGTCGCGGTGTCGTCATCGGCCTGCGGCAAGGTCACCGGCGCCCAGCCGACGGTGGGCGCTGCGCCGCGTAGCACCAGCGGTGCCGTCGGACCGACCGCGAGCGCGCCCGTGACGCGGGGGCCGCGTGGCAGAGCCTCGACTGCGCGGTTGAGCCAACCCGATTGCACGCGGCCGGGACCGGCGAAGCCGCTTTCGAGCACGTCCTGGCCATCGAAATGCGAGCGTTCGCGATACGGTGTCGCGACCGCGTGAACCACCGCCGCCTGCTTGTCGCGATACATGCGTGCGAATTCCGGCATCGCCGGATGCAGCGCAAAGAACGAGTCGAGCGGCAGCGCCGGATTCGGTCCCGCCGTCGTCAGCGCGATCGCGCCATGCAGCCCGGCGTAGTCGGGATCGCCGACCGGCGCCACGGTGGCGAGCCCATCGAGCGCGCCGCGCAGGATCACGACGATCAGCCGTGGATCACGCCGATCGGCGGCCCGCGCGAATTTCGGCAGATAGCCCCAGGCGGCAAAGGACGCGCCTGCCAGCAGCAGGTGGCGACGCGAGGTCAACAGCGAGGTCGCGATCCGGTCCATCGTCATCTCCTCTGGAATTCCGGCGACATCAGCAGCAGCGCCAGCGCCTGCTGGCGCGATTCCGCACGCTCGATCGTGCGCCGCGTCTCCGTCGAAGTCGCGTCTCCCGCGGCGAGATCGAGCAGATCACGGGGATCGAGATTGTTGCCGAGACGCGCGGCGAGTTGCGCGGAGATGTCCAGCCGCAGCTTCATGCCCTCGGGGGCGGCCCACATCGCGGTGGTATCCGCGAATCCGTTCGGCCCTGCGGGCGCCCACAGCGGCTGTCCCAGCATGTTCAGGGAATTGAGATAGAAGCCGGGATCCTCGGGCACGCGCGCCAGCAGCCGGCCGCCCGCGACCAGGAACTCATAAGGCGAGCGGATCTTGGTCAGCGGTGCCGACCAGGCTTCATCGGCATCGACGAGCGCCAGCGTCACCGCTCTCAGATCGCCGTCGCTCTTCTTGAATACGGCCTCGAGCCGCGCGACCAGCGCGGGCGGCGGATCATCGGCGACGAAATGGCGCGCGAGCTTGGTGGCGATGAACTTCGCAGTCGACGGATGCCGCGCGATGTCGGCGAGCGCAGCCTCGCCCTGGGCGAGGCCATCATCCCCGTAGACCTTGCCGAGCAGAGTCTGCGGCCCCGGCTGATGCGCATTGGCATTGAACACGAAGCTGCCGGGCGCCGCGTTGCGGGCGTTGCGGCCGGCGAAGCTCCAGCCAGTGATGATGCGCGCCAGCGACGTCACGTCCTCCTGGCTATAGCCGCCGCCGACACCCAGCGTGTGCAGCTCCATGATCTCGCGCGCGAGATTCTCGTTGAGGCCGCGCTTGCGGTTCTGGCCGGCGCGCGAGTCCGGTCCGAGCGATTCCTGGTTGTCGAGAAAGAACAGCATCGCCGGATGCTGCTCGACCGCCTTCAGCATGTCGGCGAAGCGCCCGAGCACGTGCGGCCGGATCGCCTCGCGCTCGAACGCGCCAGCCCACATCCGCGCCAGTTCGCCCTTGCCCGCTGAGATGCAGAAATGATTCGACCAGAACGCCACCAGGCGCTCAGTGAAGCCGCAATCGGCGAGCACGGCGCGCTGCAGCCGCGCCAGCGCTTCGGCACGGAACGTCTTCTGGACGACGTTGGGCGGCTGCTGAGCCTGCGCGGGCTTTGCCGGCGCTCCCTGCATCGCGGGTGCGGGGTCGGCACCGGCCGCCGGGGCTGCCGAGGGCGGCGCGGCCATGGCTTTGTCCGCGCCGCTCGTGGACAGGCCGCGCGTCTGACTGGATGGCTCCTGCGGCGCGGCCTCGGACTTCGCGGCCTCACGCGCCCGCTTGACCTCGTCCTGATAGGCGAAGACGGCAGCGGCGAGTGCGGGCGTCGACTGCAAGCCCGGCGCCTCCAGCAGCGCTCCATTGGGACGGCCGAGCTCGGCCTTGACGAAGCCGCGCGGGTCCGACGCCGCATTGACGAGATCGCCCGAGGCGCCGCCACGCGCGCCGAAGCCGAAGCGATTCAATGCGACAAGAGCCGCCTGGGCATCACGCGCCATGCCTCATCCTCACCAGCGGCCCGTCATCACGGGAGCTCCCGAAGCAGTTTGCTGCCGCGACCGCAGACTGCGATGGCGCGGCAGATTGTCACGCACTATACTTGCCCGCGCAGATGAACCGGACATGAAAAGAGGTGGATCGGACGTGGTTCCGAAGGTGACAAATCGTTTAGCAGACGTGGCCGCGCGGCAACTCATCTGCGAGTCGTGCGGCGCGGAGTTCAGCTGCGATCCCGGCGGCTCCTGCTGGTGCTTCGAAGAGGCCGTGCGCCTGCCGCTGCCCGAGACCGGACAGACCCGGTTCAAGGACTGCCTGTGCATCAACTGCCTCAAGAGGCTGGCCGGCGAACCGGAGCCGGGCTCGTGACACGCTGGCACGTCGAAGCCGTCCTGCTCGACATGGACGGCACGCTGCTCGACACCGAGAAGGTCTATCTCGAAGCGGCAATCGCAGCGCTGAATGCGCTCGGCTATAGTGATGGCGTCGTCGAGCTCTGTCACGCGATGATCGGCATTCCCGGACCCGACAACGAGCAGACCCTGCGCGACCATTTCGGCGACGATTTTCCGCTGCTCGAAGTCAACCGCCTGTTCGCGGCCAAGACCATCGAGATCCTGCAGGCGGGCATGCCGCTGAAACCCGGCGTCATCGCGCTGCTCGACGCGATCGACGCGGTCGGGCTGCCCAAGGCCGTCGTGACCTCCTCCTCGCGCCGCACGGCGGCGGAACACCTTGGCCTCGCCGGCATCGACCACCGCTTCGATGCGGTGCTGACGCGCGACGACGTGACCCGTGCCAAACCGCATCCGGACCTCTATCTGCTCGCCGCGGAACGGCTGCGGACGCGCGCGCCAGCCTGCGTCGCGATCGAGGATTCCAATCCCGGCGTCGCCTCGGCGTACGCCGCCGGCGCGATCACCTTGATGGTGCCGGACATCGTGGCGCCGAACGATCATTCGCGGGCGAATGCGGCGGCCGTGCTGCCGGATCTCGACGCCGCCATGGCGCTGCTCGCGCGCCGTTCGGTGCTGCCCGCCAGGATGTGACGTCAGATCCGCGGCCTGTGAAGCGGCCGTACAGCTTTGCCATTGTCTTCAAACGCGACCGAACATAGTCACAATCGGTTCACGTCGTTGCGCCGGTGCCCACGGCCCTATCGGATGCATTAACCCGCACGCCCTACCGTGCACGGCGTTGGTGGATGGGCTTATTTCATGTTGCGATTCATTGGCGCCGCAGGTGCGGCATTCTTGGCTGCGTTCGCTGGTGTGAGTTGGGCGGTCAGGGGGTTTCCGCTTCCGGATGGACCGTGGCGGGGCATGATGCAGACAGCTTCGATTGAAGCCGCATCAAATCTCGCTGCGCCGACGCCCGGGACCGTGGCGGTCGTGGCTCCCCTCTCCCCGACGGTCGACAGGACCTTCGGCGGCCCAGAATCGAAGGAGTTCGAGCGCAAGGCGTGGCTCGCGCAGCACACCTCGCAGAGCGACAAGAATCCCAAGCTGGACGTTTTGCGCATGGACGCGTTGCAGGCCGCGACGGCCTACAAGCTGTCGCCCTGCGACACAACCATGAAGCAGAACCTGGTCGACGCACTGACGGCCTACACGCGGGCCTATGTTGCCAAGCTGGACTGCAAGCGGCAGTTCTGGGGCGCGAAAATCTGCACCGACAAATCGCTTCGGGAGGCGGCCGACAGCGTCGGCACGCCGCTCGATCAGCGCGTGAAGGAGGCGTTGTTCGAAGCCTTCGAGGAGAAGGGCATCACCAAGGCGGACTTTCCGGCTGATGTGCGCGAGGAGGTCCCGCACTTCGCCGGACCCGCTTTCTGGTCCGACGAGTCGGCGGTGTGCCGGACGAGGCAGGCGCAACGGGACCGGCGATAGCAAACGGGCGCTGCCATGAACCGGCTGATCTTCATCATTGCGGCCATCGTCGTCTGGCAGGTCGGCGGACGGCTGTTCCTGACAGACGCGCCGACCACGGCGGCGTTTCCGCCCGTCACCGGCGCGGAGTTTCAGGACCACGAGAAATACACCGAGGACGCCCGGCGTTCGCAGCGCGAAGACGCGCTGAAGTCGCTCGACCTCGCCTGGAGCGACCGCTGCGGCGCCAAGCGCGACAACTTCATCAGCGGCCTCAACCACTACTACTATCATCGGCAGAACCAGAACGAGCGCTACCCCGAGACCTATGGTCCGGCCGGCGCCGCCTATATCGCCGGCGTATGGACGACCGCCGAGGATCGAAGGATCGAACGGCTCACGCAGGAAGCCTACGCCGCCGGCTACATCAAGCCATCCGATTTCGACGGCATGGCGAGCCAGATGGTCGCCACGGTCGTCCGCGGCGAACAGGTCAGGGGACGCGGCTGCGCCGGCTGACGGTTGCGCGCGACGCGGATCGCTTGCCCTTCGGCAGGGCCGCGGCGACCAGCGTCCGTGCCGCCGCGCCCGCGGTTTCCATGTAGCTGGCGTCACGATGCAGCAGCACGACGGCGAACGCGCCGTCGAGCAGCAGCAGCATCTGGCGGGCGAGCACGCCCGCTTCGGCAATTCCCTGCTCTGCGAAGATCGCCTGCAGCCAGGCCTCGAACTTCTTCTTGTGGGCGGCGCCGATCCTGATCGCGGGATGGCCGGGCAGATTGGCGAGCTCCGCGGTGGTGCGCAGGAAGCCGCAGCCGCGCCATTTCGGATGCCGCGCGGCGCGGGCGAGCTGGTTGAAGATCCCGGCGATCTTGTCGGGCAGCGCGCCGTCGGTCTCATCGAACCAGCGCTTGAACAGCGCCAGGTTCGGCTGGTCGCGCGCGGCGAGATAGGCCGCGACGAGATCGTCCTTGCTGCGGAAATGATAGTACAGCGTCTTCTTGGTGACCCCCGCCTTCTCCGCCACCGCATCGACGCTGACGGCGCGGATGCCCTCGGCATAGAACAGCCGGCTCGCGGCGGCGACGATGCGGGCGGGCGTGGGATCGGAGGAACGGGGCATGGCGGCGTCCAATGTATACTGACCAGTGAATATACCTCGGCGGCCGCGGCGCCTAGTCTCCGCCTGCTCCACCCTTCAGCCTGCGAGACGCCATGACCGACCTCATTCTGCTCGACATCTCCGACCGCATCGCCGTGATCACGCTGAACCGGCCGCAGCGGCTGAACGCGCTCAGCTACGCGCTGATCGACCGGTTGATGGCCGCGCTCGACCGCATCGAGACCGATGCCGGCGTCAGGGCCGTGATCCTCACCGGCGCCGGGCAACGCGCCTTCTCAGCCGGCGCCGACATCGACGAATTCACCGCGAGCGTCCGCCAGGGGCGTGCCGCGGCGCTGCGCGACTTCGTCCGGCGCGGCCAGGCGATGACGGCGCGGCTTGAGGCGTTCCGCAAGCCGGTCATCGCGGCGGTCAACGGGCTCGCCTTCGGCGGCGGCTGCGAGATCACCGAGGCGGTGCATCTGGCGGTGGCGAGCGAGCGCGCCAGCTTCGCCAAGCCCGAGATCAGGCTCGGCATGCCGCCGACCTTCGGCGGCACGCAGCGGCTGCCGCGGCTGGTCGGCCGTAAGCGCGGGCTCGAGCTGCTGCTGACCGGCGATTCTGTCCCGGCGCAGCGCGCGCTGGAGATCGGCCTCGTCAACGCCGTCGTGCCGCACGACGGGCTGTTGCCGGCGGCGCGGGCGCTGGCACAGCGCATCATCCGCCATGGGCCGGACACGGTCGGGAGCATCATCACCGCCGCGACGCGCGGGCTCAACATGACGATTGGCGAAGGGCTGCAGGTCGAGAGCGAGCAGTTCGCGAGCCTGGTCGGCAGCCGCGATCTCGCCGACGGGCTGGCGGCCTGGCGCGAGCGCCGGCCGCCGCGGGTCCCCAGCTAGACCGGATGGCCGGGCGACTTGCGCGCCAGCCCGTCGAACGCATCGAGCAGCCGCTCGCGCCAGGCATGGACGCTGTCGCTCTCCTCGAGCAGCCGGAACGGGCTCACCACGCGCGCCCACTGGAAGCCGCCGAACACGATGTAGTCGGCATAATCGGGCGCATCGCCGCCGATGAAGGCCTGCGTCTTCAAGGTCTGGCGCAGCGGCTCCAGCGACCTGCGGAAGCCGATGACAGCCTGGTCGCGCGCGGCCATGACCTCTTCGAGGCTCTTGCCGAACCGCGCCTCGCGCGATTTGCGGAAGTAGTCGGCATCCGCGGCGGCGAGGTTGTTCGGAATGTCGGCGATGATCAGCGGGAAGATGCCGCCGACGATGGCGATGTCGCCCCAGGCATTCATGAAGCGCGCCATCGCGCGGCCGCCGGCGCCGCCGAACAGCGACGGCCGGTCCGGATAGGTGTCCTCGAGGTAGTTGGCGATCGCCCAGGAATCGGCCACCGCGCGGTCGCCGTCGAGCATGACCGGCACCTTCTCCGAGCCATGCGGGGCGATCGCGCTCTTCTCGGTGAAGCGCCACGGAATCGTATCGGCGCTCAGCCCCTTGTGCGCCAGCGCCATCCGCGTACGCCAGCAGTACGGGCTGAACGGGCGGCCCGCATCGGTCCCGACGAGTTCATACAGCTTCACGGCCATTCCCGGTCCTTCCTCCATCTCCGGCCCGTTCTAGCGCACCACGCGGCCGTTGTCGCGCAGCAGCTGCGCGCCGGCGTCGGTGACGACGATGAAGATGCCGACGCCCGCGATCGCCTCGCGCGTGACATAGCCGAGATCGGCGGCATCCTCCCACACCGTCAGCCGCGGGCAGCTCGTCCGCCACGTCGCCACCACCTCGGCGTGGCGGCGCGGCGCGCGCGCGATCCACTCGACGAAGTCCAGCACCAGGGGATCTGCCGATACGGCCATGCTCGCCTTACTCCGCCGCCGAGCTCTGCGCGGCCAGCAGCAGCCAGCCGCCATAGAGGATGTAATAGCTCGCCACCGCCGTGATGATGCGGTTGGCCCAAATGCGGAACTGCTGCTCGCTCATCGCCTCCAGGAGCCGCCGCGCCAGGCTGGTGCCGAGCATCGACGCCGCCACCGCAACGAGCGCGAGCACCGGATCGAGGCCCGCGGCCTGGTCGATGATGCCGCCGAAATAGATCAGCTTGGTGAGATGGCTCGCGACCTGGCAGGTCGCCTTGGTGGCGACGATCGACCTGCGATCGAACCGCGCGCCGAGAAAGAACGTGTCGAGCAGCGGCCCGGACACGCCGGTCATCAGCATCAGCCCCATGCAGATCGTGCCGTAGATCGCGCCCTGCCAGACACTGTCCGGATCGGGCTTCAGGCTCGGCGGCATCAGCCGCGCCATGAACGGGGTGATGCCGAGCAGCAGCAGCGCCATCGGCGTGTCCGGCACGTAGCGGATCAGCGACCACAGGCCGAGCGCCAGCGCGCAGCCGACGAGATACACCGCGACCGGCCGCCAGCGGATGTGCCGGCGCCACAGCACCGCGCGCCAGCCGTTCGACGCCATCTGCGTCGCCGCGTGCAGCACCATCGCCGCCGGCAGCGGCATGATCGCCAGCAGCACGCCGATCAGGATCAGCCCGCCCGCCATGCCGAACAGGCCCGACAGGAACGCCGTCGCCACCATCAGCAATCCGAGCGCTGCAATCAGGGCGGGTGTCATGGCTGAGCTCCTCGCCATGCAATTTGTCGCACTGGCGATATCGGCACAAACCGAGTTATCTTGCCCTCCATCAGTTTTCCTGAGGGCGCGATGAGACGGCTGCTGTTCCTCAACGGCATCAAGGCGTTCGAGGCGGCGGCGCGCACCGGCAGCTTCGCCGCGGCAGGCAGCGAGCTCAACGTCTCCGCGGCCGCGATCAGCCGCATGGTCAACCTGCTCGAGCAGCGGCTCGGCGTGGTGCTGTTCGAGCGCAAGGCCAACCGGCTGGCGCTGACCGCCGCCGGCCGCGCCTATCAGAGCGGGCTGACGCCGATCTTCGACGCGCTGTCGAGCCTGACCGCGCAGATCATGGCGCCGTCGTCGATGCGGGTGCTGACGCTCGGCGTCGGTCCGACCTTCGCGATGAAATGGCTGATCCCGCGGCTCGCCGATTTCAGCACCGAGCAGCCGGACATCGAGGTCCGCATCACCACCGGCGGAGCGGCGGTGCCGTTCGGCGACGATTGGAGCTGCGGCATCAAGCTCGGCGACGGCGCCTGGCCGGGCCTCGTCGCCGAGCCGCTGTTCGCCGCCGACCTCGTGCCGGTGTGCACGCCGCGGCTCGCCGCGACCTTGAAGAAGCCGGCGGATCTCAAGGGACCGAGCCTGCTGCGGGTGTCGCACGCCGCCGAGGACTGGGCGCTGTGGCTGAAGGCCGCGGGCATCACGCGCGTCAGCGCGCGCGGCACCGAGTTCCAGTACTATGGACATGCGCTGCAGGCCGCGATCGACGGTCTCGGCGTCGCCATGGGCATCCGGCCCTATATCGACGACGATCTCGCCGCGGGACGCCTGGTTGCACCGTTCGCACTGACCGTCCCGAAAGGCGAGCGCTGGTATCTTGTCTACCGACATTTCCAGGCCGGCCAACGTGATTTCGCCGCGTTCCGGCGCTGGATCATGCGCGCGGCGTCACAGCCCGCGACCCGGAATTCTCAACGCAGGGACGCGATCAAAAAAGACGCGGACGTGTGAACCTGTTCACAAATGATCGGACCAATTCATGCTGTCGTTGCCGTTCGGGACATCCAGGACTGCGCAATGACGTATTTGTACGAGGACTTCGCCATCGAGCCGTTCGAAGCAGGACGCGGCTTGTGGCACGCGCGGATCCGCCGCGCGGACATGACCCCGGTGGTGATCAATGGCGTTTCGTTCCCCTCGCTCGAAGTCGGCTTCGCCTGGTCCGATGCGGACATGGCGATTGCCGACGCGAAAAGCCATATCGACCGCTTTCGCAAGCGGTGGGGCTGACACCTGCAAACCGATTCGGCGCACTTTGAGGCACGCGACGGAGGATATCGACCGAACCCCGGGAAAAGACGGATAGCGCGACGTGGAACAATCTCCGAGAGTGAAGTCCCCGAGAGTCCACCCGCGCGGCCAGACGGTTCCAAGCCAACATTCCAAACGCCAATTCGAAATGCCGAGTGTATTCGTAATGCGGACTGCAATTCATGGCTGAGCCTGCCGTCAAACACCTCGCTTTTTCGGTGCGTACGCGATGCCCGGACTGCGATGCAGAGCTGAGCGTCCTGAGCGTCATCAACGGCCGCGGCGGTTCCGAGTACTGGGCCCTGCAATGCGTCGCCTGCCACGGCGTGCATCTCGACATCGTCGAGCAGCCGACCCGGCATTGACCGTCGGCACGGCGTCGCGGGAACGCCATCGCGCTCATTGAACGCGCGTGGTCGTCCGCGCGCATGAGCATCGCGGCGTCCTGCTGCCACCATGCTGTCAGCAGGGCTGGAGGGGGCGCCCGATCACTCTTTCAAGTCGGCCTCATCCGTCCCATATTCGGGCGATGGCGAAGACCCCCGACACCCCCAAGAAGCCCGGCCGAACTCCGAAATCGAAAGCGCACCGGCCCGACGTGCAGCCGATCGGGCCCGCGCTCGCCGAGCTGCTCAATCCCGCCATCAACCGCGGCGAGAGCGGCATCGGTTCCTCAACGGGACTGCAGCCTCCGCCGGATAATTCCTGGGACCGCCGCAGCGGCGGCGAAGCCGCCGCGCACCGCGCGCGGGCGTCGACGAAGGGCAGGAGCGCCGAGGTCGCGACGGGCGACGCGTCGGCGCGGCCCATGCCGCTGCGGCCGAATCCGCAGCCGGCGGGGGAGCGGTCGTCCGTCCGTGACACGTCACGAGCTTCAGCCCAGCAGGACGCTGCGCTCCCTCCCCCCTTGTGGGGGAGGGCTGGGGAGGGGGGTGCCCCAAGCAACACTGCCCGTGAATCCACCCCCGCCTCCTCCCCGCAAGGGGGAGAGGAGGAGAGCGTGGCAGCGCGACCTGCGCCGCCTCCCGCGCTGGCTGACGACTCAGACGCAGCTCGTGCCGGAGTACCCCCCTCCCCACCCCTCCCCCACAAGGGGGGAGGGAGCGCCGCGGCGCAAGCGGACGCGCCCTCTGACAACACTACTGGCGCTTCCGGCCTCGCCGAAGCGCCGCAAGCCAAGTACGGCACCGCCGCCACCATCCCGACGCTCGATCCGGAACTGGCGCGGCAGCTCGGCCTGCCCACCGCCGAGGACGACGAGGAAGCGCTCGCCCGCCCGCCGCGCAGCAAGATGGAGGCGCTCGGCGTCAAGGCCACGGCGGAAGCGCTGGAGTCGCTGATCCGCGAGGGCCGTCCCGAGTTCCGCAAGGACGACGGCTCGCTCAAGGTGTGGACGCCGCATCGTCCGCCGCGCCCGGAGAAGTCGGAAGGCGGCGTCCGCTTCGAGATCAAATCGGCCTATGAACCCAAGGGCGACCAGCCGCAGGCGATCAGGGAGCTGGTCGAGGGCATCCAGCGCAACGACCGCACCCAGGTGCTGCTCGGCGTCACCGGCTCCGGCAAGACCTACACCATGGCGAAGGTGATCGAGGCGACGCAGCGCCCGGCCATCATCCTGGCGCCGAACAAGACGCTGGCCGCGCAGCTCTATGGCGAGTTCAAGAGCTTCTTTCCCGACAACGCGGTCGAGTACTTCGTCTCCTATTACGACTACTACCAGCCCGAGGCCTACGTTCCGCGCACCGACACCTATATCGAGAAGGATTCCTCGATCAACGAGCAGATCGACCGCATGCGCCACGCCGCAACGCGCGCGCTGCTGGAGCGCGACGACGTCATCATCGTCGCCTCGGTGTCCTGCATCTACGGTATCGGCTCGGTCGAGACCTACACCGCGATGACCTTCGCGCTGAAGAAGGGCGAGCGCATCGACCAGCGCCAGCTCATCGCCGACCTCGTCGCCCTGCAATACAAGCGCACCCAGCACGATTTCACCCGCGGCACCTTCCGCGTCCGCGGCGACGTCATCGACATCTTCCCGGCGCACTATGAGGACCGCGCCTGGCGCGTGAACCTGTTCGGCGACACCGTCGAGAATATCGAGGAGTTCGATCCGCTCACCGGCCACAAGCAGGACGAGCTGGAGTTCATCAAGATCTACGCCAATTCGCACTATGTGACGCCGCGCCCGACCCTGGTGCAGGCGATGAAGTCGATCAAGTCCGAGCTGAAGGTGCGGCTCGACCAGTTGCACGCGCAGGGCCGCCTGCTCGAGGCGCAGCGGCTGGAGCAGCGCACCACCTTCGACCTGGAGATGATGGAGGCGACGGGGAGCTGCGCCGGCATCGAGAACTACTCGCGCTATCTCACCGGCCGCCTGCCCGGCGAGCCGCCGCCGACTTTGTTCGAATACGTCCCCGACAATGCGCTGGTGTTCGCCGACGAAAGCCATGTGACCGTGCCGCAGATCGGCGGCATGTTCCGCGGCGACTTCCGGCGCAAGGCGACCTTGGCCGAATACGGCTTCCGCCTGCCGTCCTGCATGGACAACCGCCCGCTGCGGTTCGAGGAGTGGGACATGATGCGGCCGCAGACCGTGGCGGTGTCGGCGACCCCCGGCGGCTGGGAGCTGAACGAGGCCGGCGGCGTGTTCGTCGAGCAGGTCATCCGCCCCACGGGCCTGATCGATCCTCCCGTCAACATCCGCCCCGCCCGTACCCAGGTCGACGATCTCCTCGGCGAGGTCCGCGCCACCGCGCAGGCCGGCTATCGCTCGCTGATCACGGTGCTGACCAAGCGCATGGCCGAGGACCTCACCGAATATCTGCACGAGCAGGGCATCCGCGTCCGCTATATGCATTCGGACATCGACACGATCGAGCGCATCGAGATCATCCGGGATCTCCGCCTCGGCGCCTTCGATGCGCTGGTCGGCATCAACCTGCTGCGCGAGGGTCTCGACATTCCCGAATGCGCGCTGGTCGCCATCCTCGACGCCGACAAGGAAGGTTTTCTGCGCAGCGAGACCTCGCTGATCCAGACCATCGGCCGCGCCGCGCGCAACGTCGACGGCAAGGTGATCCTCTACGCCGACCAGATGACCGGCTCGATGGAGCGCGCCATCGCCGAGACCAACCGCCGCCGCGAGAAGCAGGTCGAGTACAACACCATCAACGGCATCACGCCGGAGAGCGTCAAGAAGTCGATCGGCGACATCCTCAACTCGGTGTACGAGCGCGACCACGTGCTGATCGAGACCGGCGGCGGCACCACCACCGACGACGTCATCTCCATCGGGCACAATTTCGAGGCCGTCCTGGCCGACCTCGAAACCCGCATGCGCGAAGCCGCCGCCGATCTCAACTTCGAGGAAGCCGCTCGCCTCCGCGACGAGGTCAAACGCCTCCGCGCCACCGAGCTCGCCGTCGTCGACGACCCCACCGCCAAGCAGCGCACCGTCCAGGGCAAGGCCGGCGCCTACGCCGGCACCAAGAAATACGGCGACGCCGCCAATTTGCCGACGGCGGCCTTGAAGGGCCGGGGTGGCTCGCGCAGTTCTTCATCCCGCAGCGGCGGTCCCTCCGTTCCCTCCCCCCTCGTGGGGGAGGGTCAGGGAGGGGGGCCCGCGAGTCGCGGCGGTCGTGGCGGCGCAAAGTCTCGCGACCACGATCCACTGCTGCCCTCGGTCGACGAGATCACCGGCGGCGCCTCACGCAGCACCAGCTCCAAAGTCCACAAGCCCCATCTCGACGAGATGCACGGCCCGGAATCCCTGCCCTACCGCCCCAACGCCAAGCTGCCGGCAAAGCCGTTCGGCAGCAGCAGCAAGATCATCCAGCCGACCAACTCCCGCGAATCCGGACCCGAATTCGGCCCGGCCCCACGCTCGACCGGCGGCGCGCCGGGGAAGCGGGGCGGGTGGAAGAAGCGGTGAACACAAACCTTACGGAAAGCCACACTGATTAAACGAGATCATCAAATCATGCGCGACTATTGAGTCGACCGCAACAATTCTAGAAACCGCGTCGATGAGGAGAAGACGGGACGGCGATAGCGAAGCGATCTTGTGCCGCTTCTTTCAGTCGATCGAGGAAATGCGGATCATCTTCTATACTTCTGCCATCTATGCTTGGCTCGATTTTGCCTTCTGCTATTGGAAAGAAAATATCCTCAAACCCGCGAGCCTCATGTAGCCATAGTGCCGTCACATACATTGCAGGCACCTCCAGCGCTCTGACCTCATACTCTTCACTCGAGGATTCATACTCCCGCTTCACTATCTCCGTCGCTTTGAAAAAGCGCTCGGCCACAGGTCCGCGAATAAGCGCTGAGAGATTTGGAGGAGCTTTATCGGCTCGGACGTCAGCCAAGGCTATGCCGCCTGCCCAAACGATCGGATATCGCCACGCCGTGGGATCGCTCTTGTGCAGAAAATCAGATTTTAGTGCGTCTGCTGGACTAATCAGAAAAAGCGGGATCGCACCTTTGTTATGAACTTTCTTGGCGCCGCCGAGCGTAGAACTGCTGCTTCGAGGGCCCCTGGACAACAAATGCGGGAGAGCGGCGTTCACCGCAGCCACCCCGCCAGACGGACCAAGACGACTGACAATAGTCATATCGGGAGTCCCTTTTTACGATCCCATTACGCCGAAAGCGGAGCGTCCGCGACAGGGCCGCCGGCCACGGGGCTAGGAGTTGCAGAAGTAAAATACGTATGCGTCCATGTGTCTCCGGGAGAACGGTAAGACGAGCAAAAATCGTTGTATGCGATTTGAACGAAGCCGTAAAATGGATCGTGAACCTCCACATACTCCAGGCCCGTACCATCCCGGGACCATCCGCCCACTCCGACAAAGTGGGCGCCAAAGCCGCCGGCCCACTGTATCCGGCAACCTAATGGCCGATCAGCATTCATTTCGCTCACGAGGTCCGCGAAGGATATGTCGGAGAGAATGAGACCGGCAAAGTGACCAACGCGAGTGAGCGCGCGGTCCAGGTACCACGCCCGATTGCATGCACCGCTCGCATCCACCCCACAGCAATCCAAAGGTGCCAGTTCACCTGAAGCAACTTCGCATTGTGTCCGATTGACCGCACCGTAGAAGATGGCGACGCTCGCGCTCACGGCAGCCCAGCACCAGAACTCTTGTTCCTGCATCTGAACCGCGAAGCCACTCAATGATTTCGAACCAGCGCCTCCACCGGTGGATCCCGACGATACCGTCTGCATAGACATCCGTTAGTCCTTCGCCAGTATTCATTCCTGAAAATCAATAGGACGTGGGTGCATCAGACCGACGCTGTCATCTCAGAACAGCCTCGGCGGCCCTTTACAACTTCAAACGTCCGAAATCTATCATAGATTGTAGATTTTTAAAATCAAACTATCCGAGTAGTCGGGGGGGGGGAGAGGCGCCTAACTGTTGAGGCGATTTCCTCGCCGTGACCGACGAAGCCTTACATTGTAGATATAGGCGAGGATTTCAGTCGGCAGACCGCTTGCCGCCAGTGGCCATAACGCCAGCAAGACGGTTGCCCTCGCGAGAAGGCTGCAGAGGGCTGCTCGGCACGAGGCAATCACTTCAGCGACACTCCGCCCTCAAATCGAGACAGCGATTTTTTCATTGGCCTCAGGATGCCGAGCGGTCCTGAGGCAACCGAACCAGCTCCGCCAGATAACCGGCCTGACAAGCGAAAGACCCAGCGCTTATTCCGAAAAATAAAAACATATTGCGTTTTATCGGAAATCATGATTATCTCCGCGCATCCCGCCTCACCGCAGAGGGGCGTAGCGCGCGATCGTCACGACACGCGAGGTGGGGATGCGATGGCCGCGATCAAGTCGCAGCGTGTCTTCGGATGCGCCGACGAACGGCTTGGCACGGACGTGAAGTCGCAGCGTCCTGATACCCCGACGCTGGTATCAACCTGGCGCAATGCTAGCGCATTGCGCTGGGGATGGTGGCCAACAAGCCCGGCGCACCAGGGAGACTGCGTATAAGCGTGAAAACCGTCGCGCAGGGAATGCCGGAGTGTTCGGCTTTGCCTGTGGTACCTGCCGCCTGCATTTTTTTCGCAGGCGGGCCATGGGTGAGGCCTTCACCCGGCATTCCCTGCGCCCTCCGCACTTTCAAGAGGGCCACATGGATCGCAGCACTCGGGCATCACATGCCGCGAGGCCGCGCTGCCGTGTCCCGGCCCTGTCATCGGCTGTTTGAGTCGTAAATCCGCCAAACCCACCGCTGTCGTCCCGGACAAGCCGTGACGCGCGCCAGCGCGTCACGGCGCCGATCCGGGACCCATACGCCGCGGCGGACGTGATGGGCACAATGCCAATGACCGGTCTGCCTCAAACCCCTCCCTGGGGGTATGGGTCCCGGCGCCGCGTGCGCAATTGCGCACCAGGCCGGGACGACAATGGAGTTTGTCGCGGCAGTCAAAGCCATTTCCAGTGCATGAGACAACCGAGCAAGGGATTGAGACGTTCCGTGGGCGATGCACCTGATCGTGATGATCCCGCTTTGGACAACCGCTGCTCTGCGATTGCAACTGCGCCGTTTGCTGTTATGGAAACGCGGCTTCAACGGGGGGTAAGATGATTTGGAAATTGCGTTTGGCTGGTCTTGCGCTGGCGACCGTCGTGATGGCGCAGCCCGCTTTGGCTGCCGATGATCCGACCGGCACCTGGCTGACCCAGGCCGGCGACGCCAGGATCAAGGTCGCCAAATGCGGCGCCGGTCTCTGCGGCACCGTCGTGTGGCTGAAGGAGCCGATGGACACCGACACCGGCAAGCCGGCCGTCGACAACAAGAATCCGAATCGCGCGCTTGCCAACCGCCCGATCATCGGCCTGCAACTGTTCGAAGGCGTTCACGCGGAGGGGCCGAACAAATGGTCCGGCAAGATCTACAACGCCGATGACGGCCAGAGCTACACCAGCCACATCTCCGTCTCCGGCCCGGACACGCTGAAGGTGGAAGGCTGCGTCGGATCGCTGTGCGGCGGCGAGACCTGGACCCGCGCGCGCTGATCAGCGCTCAGGCGACCGCGGCCTTCAACGCGGTCGCAGCCGACGCGTAGCCGCCTCGCGCGCCGTCGATGAAGTGGACGTGATCCGGCCGGATCGCGGACGGCGTGAAGCAGGTCATCATCGCGGCATCCTGGCGATGCAGCCCGTAGCGGACGATGCCGCGCGACGCCGCCGCGCCAAGCCGGCGCTCCAGGTCCTGCGCGAGCTCGTCGGTGCAGTCGAGGATCATGCGCAGCGCATCGTCATATTTGCGGAAGTCGGAATTCTCGACCACCTGCTGCTTGTAGAGATCCGGCACGAAGCCGCCGATGCTGATGTTGAACCGCATCACGGCATAGACGAACAGCGTCCGTCCGAGCACGCGGGCCCAGCGCGACAACAGCGGTCCGCGCGCGGCGCGGACTTCGTAGCCGAATCCCTGCGGCGGCCATCGCAGCGCCGGCGCGCCGGCCGGCACCGGCCGCCCGGCATCGGGGCTGCGTTCGGTCAGGGTGATGATCTCCTCGATCACCTTGCGATAGGCCTGCGCATCGGCGCCGGGGGCCGGCAGCACCAGCACCGACAGGATGAGGCCGCGCGCCGCCGGGATCTCCTCGAACCGGCACGACAGTCCTGACAGATCGGGCTGCGCACCGGACGCCGCCGGCGGAATCGCGAACTCGCCCCGCTTCATCGCGGCCTCGGCCCAGCCCAGTCCGCCGCCTGCGAACATCGCGTAGGACAGGTTGGCCGACGGACCGTAGCGCGCCACGCGGACGTCGAGGCCCTGCGCGCGGATCGCGCTCACCGGCACCAGGGCGACACGCATCGCGAGATCGAGATCCTCCCTGACCCAGGTCGCGGTCGCGGCAAGGGCCTCGCGCGCGGCCGCTTCGTCATCCGGGCTGACGGCGAAGCTCGCGCCGTCGCCCCCGAACACGAATGGGAATTCGCGCCCTTCCAAGGCATTGGTGACCGCGGCGATGACCGCCGCCCCGGCCATGTTGACCGCCTTGTAGCGCCTGTCGGCGATCGCCTTGGTCGACTCGACGATGTCAGCCGTGCCGATCAGCCAGTCATCCGGCACCGGCTGGTAGAGCTGCGGCTCCATCAGGCGCGCGAAGCCGCGAAACACCGGAATCGAGGCATAGTAGTCCGCAGCGCTGGTCTTCGACATTGAGAGGCATCCGTCCGGGGTGCGCGTCCAATGAGGAGCTACGTTCTTTCCTGTCAAGCGGGTTCAGGCAACGATATTCGGCAGCGGACGTGTCGCCTGACGGATTGCACCGCGTTATCGTTCCATCGGCATTGACGTGCTAGCCTATCGCCATCATGGCCGACACCTCACCCGTTCCACAACTCGCCGCCCGCGCGCTCCAGATCGCGGACCGCATCAATACCGCCGGCTTCGAGGGCCAAGTGCTGTCGGCGACGCCGCTGGCGGTCCGCATCGGCGAGACGGGTATCGCCGTGGTCTTCCGCTACGGCGTCGTCGTCTTCATCGGCCTGTCGGTGGCGGAGGAGATCAACTTCCTCGACCGGCTGAGCGCGCGACTGTTCGGCCCGATCGCGCCGCACGAGGAAGAGACGGCCAAGGTCCAGGTCGCGCGCGAATCCGACGAGCCGATCCCGGTCGGCGGCCCGGTCCTGGTCAAGGAATTGTCGCTGGAGCGGCTGCTCATCGTCGCCGATGCGCTGGCCAAGAGCGTCGTGCTCGGCCGCAGCGAGCGCGAGATCGCCAACGTGTTCGACACGATCGAGCCGTTCGCGCGCGAGCTGGCGCTGCTGGGGCGAACATCGAAGAGCCGGGTGGCGATGCTCAAGCTGCTCGGCGAGGCGCTGCTGGTGCAGCACCGCGTCTCCGGCCGCGTGGCGGTCGGCGAGAAGCCGGACGTGTTGTGGGACCGGCCCGATCTGGAACGGCTCTATGCACGGCTCGAGGACGAGTATGAGCTGAAGGAGCGGGAGGACACCCTCAACCGCAAGCTCGCGGTGATCGCGGAGACGGCGACCACGCTCGCCGACATCATCGACACCAAGCGCTCGCTGCGGCTCGAGGTCATCGTCGTCATCCTGATCGCCTGCGAGATCGTGCTCGGCTTCTACGAGATCTTCGCCCGCGGCGGGCATTGACGGCAGAGCCTCGACCGGCGGCCATCGCATTCAGCGATGGTTCAGACGCGGCATGGAACTCTCGCATGGGCGCGATGAGCGATGCTGGGGGATGTCGAACCATGACGTGGGTGGGGAGCTTGCGACCGTCGCCGGCGGCAGCCAGCCACGAGGTGTGGCGAGCGCCCCGCCGCCGGCGCGGCGATGCTGGTCCGCCAATGCCGTCACACCAGCGCTCTGACGTTCCAAGTCGCATGACGGACCCCGGCAAGCTTCGCCAGCTCGGACACGACGCGGTCGAGATCGACCGTATCGACCGCGAGCGGCACCAGCGTCGCGATGATCTCGACGATGTCCTCGGAACGATAGACAACCTCGGTCTCCCGCACCGGGTATTTGGCCGCCTCCAGCCGCTCGTCGAGCGCCTCGCGCAGCTCGGCGGCGCGCAGCCCGTCGGTGGTCAGGACGATCTCGTAGTTCGCCTCCGAGGTCTGCGCATTGAGCGGGATGCGATCGATGGCATTGACCAGCGGCCGCAGCAAGGTGTTGCCGGCCAGCACGAACACCGTCAGCGCCACCGACTGCGCGATCAGGTCGGCGCCGGCGCAGGCGCCGACCGCGGCGGACGCCCACAGCGTCGCGGCGGTGTTGAGGCCGCGGACGTTCATGCCCTCCTTCATGATCGTGCCAGCGCCCAGGAAGCCGATGCCCGACACCACATAGGCGATGATCCGCACCGCGCCGTCGGCGCCGGTCAGGCGGTTGCCGAGGTCGACGAAGGCGGCCGCGCCGACGGCGACCAGCACGTTGGTGCGCAGGCCGGCGCTGCGCTGCCGGTATTGCCGCTCGGCACCGATCAGCGTGCCCAGCACGAACGCCGTGAACAGGCTCACGAGCGTGTCGAGGAAGTCGAAGACCTGGAAGGTGTGGAGGAATCGCATGGGCTTGCTGACTGTCTACGGTATTACGCTCCGTGGCCTGCCTGGCGGCAGCGGCACGCGTGGCATCCGGCGGCGGAACCGTCGCGAGAAGGCCGCTTTCTTAAGCCGTCCTTGATCGAAATCAAATCCCCGTCCCTCCCGTATACTTTAGGCTGATATGATCAACAGGCAGATGACGTCCGGCAAACACATGACGCCATTCTCCGACGTCCGCAGGGATCACAGCCCGGCCGTCCGGCTGGGACATGATGCGGTGAGCGCGGTGAAGCTGTCCCAGGAGCTCACCGCCGAGATCGACGCCTGGGCGGAGGCTCACCAGATGACACGCTCCGACGCCATCGGCCAGTTGCTCACGATCGGCCTGCATGCATCGCGGCCGGCCGCAGCCGGGCAGCCCACGTCGCGGGATCCCGTCGCCATCGAGCAGAATGCGATCCGGCTGATCGATCGGATGCTCGATCCGAGCCTGTCCGCCGAGGAGCGCGAGCGGCGGATCCGCCGCCTGATCGAAGGTCCTGCGGAATTTGCCAACGAACGGATCGACCTGCCGCGGCATCCAGGCTGACGCGAACGGCTCAGGCGGCCGAGCGCGCCACTACGGCCTCGTAGATGTCGTCCTCCTGCGCCGTGTGCATGCGGACCAGCGTCTCGATCGCCTCGATCACCCGTTGCGCATCGCGGATCAGATAGCGGTCCACATGTTCGGACGGCAGATCCTCGACCAGCCGGCCGAGCAGGCGCGCCAGATGCAGGATCTCGCGATGCGCGCGGCTCATTGCCGACAGGCCGTGGCTCTCCTGCAGGAGCCGCGCAAGCTTCGGATAGACCGATCCCTCGTCGTCGCGCTCATGCGCCACGACCTTGTCCTGCACCACGCCGTTCGCCTCCATGATCAGCGCCACGGCGCCGTCGGGCGGGGCTTCGTCGAGCGCATCGACGATCGCGCGCAGGCGGTCGAGGCCGCGCAGCAGCGCCTGGTGATCATGCCTGAGCCCTCGGCCGTCTTCGGCCGTGATCCGGCCGGCCTTGCTGCGGCCGGCCGGGAACAGGGCGCGGAGCGCGTTGAGGATGACGGCGACGTCGATGGCTTCCTGGACCAGGGCCGCAGGCACCGGCTGCAGCAGGCCGAAGGCCGCGGCCCCCATCGCCACGAACGACAAGCCCATGCCGACGAAGATGCTCTCCAGGGCGATGCGTCGGGCGCGCTGCGCGATCACGATCGCCTCGCCGACGCGATCGAGCCGATCGGCGAGAATGACCACGTCGGCGGCTTCCGACGAGGCGCTGGCACCACGGGCGCCGAGCGCGATGCCGACGTCGGCGGAGGCCAGCGCCGGAGCATCGTTGATGCCGTCACCCACCATGATGGTGGGATGCAGCCGCTGCTCGCTCTTGACCGCCTCCACCTTGTCGGAGGGGACACGGTCCGCCAGCACGGCGTCGAGGTCGAGCGCCGCGCCGATCGCCTGGGCGGCCGCGGCGCGGTCCCCGGTCACCATGACCATGCGCGCGATGCCGGCCTCGCGGAGCCAGCGGATCGCGCGCGGCGTATCCGCGCGCAGTTCGTCCGCCAGCAGCAGCGCCCCGATCGGGCGCCCCTCGATCGCAACGAAGACGATCAGCGCCGACCGCCACGACGCCCGGCGGATCGCGCGCGCCGCCCAGGGCGGCGGCGTCCGGCTGCCGAGCACGAGGTCGCGCGAGCCGGCCATCACGGGGCGGCCATCGATCAGACCTTTGAGGCCCGAGCCCATGGTTTCTCTGACCTGTTCGGGCACCTTCAGCTTCAGCCCGCGCGCCTGGCCGGCCTGAACGATCGCGTGCGCCACCACGTGGTGCGAGGCCTGCTCGAGCGATGCGCAGAGCAGCAGCACCGCATCGGCGTCCTCGCCCGGTGCGGCGTCGACCGACAGCAGCCGCGCGCCGCCGACGGTCAGCGTGCCCGTCTTGTCGAACAGTACGGTATGGGCGCGCGCGAGCGCCTCGAGCTTGCCGCCGCCTTTGACCAGAATGCCGCTTCGGGCCGCCTGCGCCACGCCGGCAATGAAAGCGACGGGTGCAGCGAGAATCAGCGGGCACGGCGTTGCCGCCACCAGCACGGCAAGACTCCGGATCAGATCGCCCGAAGCCAGATAGGCGGCCCCCGCGATGGCGAGGCTGACGGGCAGGAAGATCAGCGCATAGCGGTCGGCAAGCCGCACGAACGGCGCCTTCGCGGTCTGGGCCGTCGTCACCAGCTTGACGATGCCGGCATAGGTGCTTTCGCCCGCAGTGGCGGTGACCGCCATTTCGAACGTGTCGCCGGCATTCACCGATCCCGACAGGATCGCCATCCCGCGCGTCTTCGTCACCGGGATCGGCTCCCCCGTGAGCGCCGACTCGTCGACGACCGCGATGGTCGCTTCGACCATGCCATCGACCGGGACGATCTCGCCGGCGCGGACCATCAGGCGATCACCGACCGCGACGCTGGCGATCGGAACGTTGTCGATCTGGTCGCCACGGCGGCGATGTGCCTCGCGCGGCGCGCGATCGACCAGCGCGCGCAGATCGTGCTCGGCGCGGGCGACGGCAATGTCTTCGAGCACGTTGCCGCCGGAATACATCAGCGCCACGACAGCGCCGGCCAGCGGCTCGCCGAGGATGATCGCCGCGCTCATCGACACCAGCGCGATCGCGTCGACGCCGATGCGGCCGGCCAGGACATCGCGGACGATCGAGACGATCAGCCCGAGGATGACAGGAACGGTCGATGCCGTGAACGCGATCCCCGCAAGATCGGGGCGACCGAGCACATGCGCGAGGCCGCCCGCGGCGAGGCCCGCGATTGCGATCGCGACGAGGGTCCACCGCATAATGCGCTCGAACATGGATGCCGGTTCCGGATTGCGCGGACACTATCGCTGCTGCCGCCCGTCGGGTGCTTGAGCGAAATCAACGGCGAGAGCGACCGATCGCCGCAAATGGCTCAGGCGGTATTGCCTGCATCGACCGTCAGCACGGTGCCGGTGACATTGCGCCCGCCGTCGCCGAGCAGGAATTCAACCATCGCCGCCACGTCATCCGTTTCCGGCAGCCGTCGCAACGCGCTGCGGCCGGCGATGCGCCGCTGCTGCTCCTCGTCCATGCTCTGCGTCAGCTCGGTGGCGATGAAGCCCGGTGCGATCGCGTTGACGGTGATGCCGACCTTGCCGACCTCGCGCGCCAGCGAGCGCGTGAAGCCGTTGGCCGCCGCCTTGGTCGCGCCGTAGACGGACAGGCCGTTGTAGCCGGTGGAGGCGATGATCGAGGAGATGTTGATCACCCGCCCCTCGCCCGCGGCCATCATGTGGCGAACGACATATTTCGTCAGGATCATCGGTGCCAGCACGTTCAGCCGCACCAGTGCCTCGATCTCCGAATTGTGCATGGTCGCCAGCAGCCCTTCGGTGCCGAGACCGGCATTGTTGACGAGACCGTAGAGCGGACCGTACTCGTCGCGGACCGACTTCACGAAGGCCGGAAGTTCGTCGACGACGCTGAGATCACAGGCGCGGAAATGAATCCCGGCGCTGCTGGCGCTGAACTCGGCGATCGCAGCGCGCAGTTCCTCGCTTTCCCGGCGGGCCACCGTGACGACGTCATAGCCAGCGCCAGCGAGCCTGCGCGCGATGGCGAGCCCGATGCCGCGGCTGCCGCCGGTGACGAGAACGTTACGCATCGGCGCGCGCCAGCTTGCCGGCCGGTGTGACGTCGAGCGCCGGCACGACACGGATCATCGCCGGCACCTTGTGGGGCGCGAGGCGCGCGCGGCACGCGGCGAAAATCTCATTGCGAACCGTCTCGGTCCGCGCCGGATCGGCATCCGCCGTCAGCACGACCTCGGCGACGACGATGCCGCCGGTGATCGGGCTGCGCCGCGACTTGGCGCGCGACATCCGCACCTCGGGATGGCCATTGATCACGGCCTCGATTTCTTCCGGATGGACCTTGAGCCCGCCGACATTGATGATGCCGTTGCGACGCCCGACGAAGTAGTAGCGATCGCCGCGCAACTCGACCATGTCACCGGTGTCGACATAACCATCCGTATCGGTCAGGGCGGCCGCAGCGCGTCCGACATAGGCGTGCGCGGCGCGCTTGGAGCGAATGCGCAGCGAGCCGTCCGTGACCTTCATGTCGACGGCCCCGCGGCCTTCGCCGAGCAGCGCCGCCGGAAAACCCTCCAGCCCATCATTGACCGCAAAGCCAACGCCGGCCTCGGTCGAGGCATAGGCATGACCGATCGAAGCGCCGGGGAATGCCTGCTTCAATCCGTCGAGCACGGCCTGGTCGGCGATCTCGCCGGAGAGACGCACATAGCGCGGCGCGAAGGCGTCCACCGACCCACTCATCAGCAGCTTGCGCCAATGCGACGGCGTTCCGGACATGTGCGTGACGCCGCGTGCGTTGAGACGCGCGACGTGGTTCGACAGCCCCTCGTCCGGATCCGACAATACCATGGAGCCGCCGCCGACGACGGCACGCAGGAAGATCTGCAGGCCGCCATAGCGGCGGATGTCGTAGAACGTCGCCCACACCGGCATGGCTTCGCCGGGTACCGGACGGTCGCCGATGACCGCGCCGCACAGACCCTCCAGAGTATGCCCGACAATCTTTGGCACGCCCGATGTGCCTGATGTCAGCATCAGCCATTCGGTGGCGCGCACCGTCTGCACGACGGCGGCAGAGGGCTGCGGCAGGGCGACCTCGATCACGAGATCGACGCCGCAGGCGTCGAAACGCTGGACCTCATCGGTCACGATGGCGTCGATGTCAGCATCGGCAATGATGCTGGCGAGGTGCTCGCCCTTGAGATCCGGCGGACACAACAGGAGACGTCGTGCGACGCCATCGATCTCGATCAGCGCAAGGCCGGCGAGGAGCTGGCCGGAGGGCGCCAGCAGCACCGAACGTCCGTTGAGCTCTTCGGTGCGGCCGCCGAGGCTGCTTCCGCGCGAGAGCTCGGCGAGCGATATGACGTGACGCGGATCGGAGATCGTCCGTTCGGTCAGCGCGGTCCCGAGATGGTCGCGAAGGGCGAAGATCTCACGCGGGGACATTCTCATAGGCCCCGATGAAGTCGCCTATCGTGTTGGGGAACGTCACATCCTCGGACAGGGTGAACGGATCGACGCCAAGATCGTCCTCGAGACGGGCGACCAGGATGGCGAAAGCGAGCGAGTCGAAGCCGGTCTCATGCAACGTCAGCTCGTCGGTCAGCGGCGGCAGCTTGACCTTCTGTTCTTCCGCAATCTGCTTGATCGCTGCAATGATTCTTAACCGTACCGACATGGGCCAATCCGCTCACTGTTCAAACGATGAAACCGACCATAGGGCCAGAAGGTGAAGGAACCCGGACTGGCCCGCGATGTTTCGGGACCGTTGGTAAATGCCCATCATGGCCTATGATTAAAATCACCTACAAACGAACCTCGCCGGCGAGGATCCGCGCATGCAGATCGCGATCGAGCGGGTAATATGCACCTGTCCCGGCGTCTCGCACGTAGAGCGGCTCGTGCACGACCGACGGATCGAAGCCGTCGCGCATCAGCTCCTGCTTCTTCTGCTTGAATGTTTCAGTCGACTGCAGCGACGACGTGATGCGGAGCGCCACCGGCCGCGCGTAGGACGGCAACCTTCGGGCAAGTTCGACGGAGAGACGATCGAGATCGAAGCTGTCGCCGACGACGAGCGCGGCCATCCCGGCGCGCCCATCGGTCCCCGGCACGACAACACCATAGGTCGATGCTTCCAACACGCCGGGACATTGCAGGATCGCCTCGTTCACCTCGCTGGTCGCGACGTTCTCGCCCTTCCAGCGGAAGGTGTCGCCGAGACGATCGACGAAATAGAAGAAGCCCTGGTCGTCCTGGCGCATCAGGTCACCGGTGCGGAACCAGGCGTCGCCCTTCTCGAAGACGTCGCGCAGGATCTTCCTCTCCGTCTCGCCCGTATCGGTATAGCCTTCGAAGCGACCGCCTCCCTTGTCCGCCGTACCGATGCGGCCAATGGCCTCGCCGATCTCGCCGCGCGTGCAGACGAGGCACCGTCCGTCAGCTCCGCGCAGGGGTGCGCGCTGGTCGGCGTCCAGCTTGATGATTTCGGCGGGAAAGCGATGCGCGAGCAGCGACGGCACGCGCCCGATCGATCCCACCCTGCCCTCGACATTGTAGAGCGAGAAGTTGCCTTCGGTCGCGGCATAGAATTCCAGCACCTGAGGAATGCGGAAACGCGCCTGGAACGCCTCCCAGACGTCACCGCGCATGCCGTTGCCGCAGGCGAGCCGCAGCCGATGGGCGCGGTCGAAATCGGACGGCGCGGCGGCCAGCAGATAGCGGCAGAGCTCGCCGATATATTGCAGCAGCGTGCAATCGTGACGGACGATGTCGCGCCAGAAATTGCGCGCCGAGAATTTCTCGGCGAGCACCGCGGCTCCCCCGGCGCGCAGCATGCTGCAGGGCGCGACGATGCCGCCGACGGAATGATAGACCGGCAGACAGTCATAGAGGCGATCGTCGGGACCTGCGCCGGTGAGGCCGGCAAACCATCCCCCCCAGTTCATGATGCGGCGATGGCTGATGCTCGCGGCCTTGGGCAGGCCCGTCGTGCCGGAGGTGTAGATCAGCAGCGCGCGGTCGTTGATCGTCACGGCGCGGCGCTCGGTTGCATCGAGCGCGTGCGTATCCATCGCGGCGATCGCGACGTCGAGATCGCCGCCGTCGGCAAACCAGACACGCGGCCCGCCCGCGATCAACGGCGCAACCTCCGTATAGGCTTCGTGGAAGTCCTTGGAGACGATCACATGGATTGGCCGGGCCACATTGATGCAATGCGCGAGCGACGGTCCGATGAGATTGGC
Source organism: Bradyrhizobium sp. HKCCYLRH3073 (assembly GCF_051167995.1). Classification (NCBI taxonomy): domain Bacteria; kingdom Pseudomonadati; phylum Pseudomonadota; class Alphaproteobacteria; order Hyphomicrobiales; family Nitrobacteraceae; genus Bradyrhizobium; species Bradyrhizobium sp. HKCCYLRH3073. Next base: position 283,870 of record NZ_JBNPUD010000008.1, on the reverse strand, counting down.
GTTGATGAGCGCAACAACACCGCCGACGCGGCTGATCCCGAGCCACGCGGCCAAGTAGTCGGGCCGGCTCGGCATCATCAAGGCGACCGTGTGGCCAGGCCCGATGCCGTTGGCCAACGCCCAGCGGGCGTATCGGTTGATGCGCGCAGACAGGGCGGAATAGCTCAGCGTCTCGCGATCGGAGACCAGCGCCGGCCGTTCGGGCTGCTTCGCAGCCCAGTCGTCCACCACGTCGGCGAACAGCCGCGTGGGCTCTGCCTCGATGCGCGAGGTCAGCTCGATCGCCTTCAGCCAGATCTTCGCCGCCGACGGCTTCCGAGAGGCCGTGCTGAGTTCCACAGATCGATCCGACGGCCCGGAGTTCATGAACGCCCTCACCCCAATTCGGCGTGCTTATAGGCGGTGTGGCCTCACCAGCCGTTAATCGGGAGGGTTAACCGGCCGAGAGTGCGTGGCTGTTGATGCGAATGCGATCCTTTACGAAGTTCTCGGAAATGCCGGTTAGCGTACCGCTCCCAGAACATGCCAACGCGAAGGCCGGCATGCCCAAGGACACGATGACACGACGCGCATTGCTGCGCTGCGCCGCCTGGAGCAGTGTTGCAGCCATGACTTCGACCACGGCGTTCGCCGGAGTTGATGCGCCCTATCCGGCTCAGCCGGTCACCTGGGTCATTCCGTTTGCCCCGGGTGGAGCCACCGGCCGGCTGTCGCTCCTGATCTGCGACCGGCTGACCCGCCGCCTGGGCCAGCCCTTCGTGCTCGATCACCGGCCGGGTGCGGGCGGCGCCACTGCCACCAAGAGCGTCGCGAGCGCCGCGCCGGACGGCTATACGATTCTTGCGACCTCGACCGCCAACGTCATCACGGCCTCGACCGACGGCTCGCCGAACACCGACGAAGGCCTCACGCCGGTCGCCGGCATGGCGCGCATGCCGCTGCTGCTGCTGGTCAGCCGGCAGCTGCCTGTCAAGACGCTGCCCGAATTCCTGGCCTATGCCAAGGCCAACCCGGGCAAGCTCAGCGTCGGCTCCGCCGGTCCCGGCACCGTCCAGCTGCTGTCGGCCGAGCTGTTCCGGACACTCGGCGGCCTCACGTGGTCGACTGTGCACTATCGTGGCTCGGGTCCGGCCCTGACCGACCTCGCCTCCGGCCACATCCACGCGATGTTCGACAACGCCGCTTCCGCCGTCGACCTTTTGCGCAGCGGCAAGGTCCGGGCGCTGGCCGTCACGACGCGCGAGCACGCCGCCGCCTTCCCCGATCTGCCGCCGGTCGCCGACGTGCTGCCGGCGTTCGAAACCTCCGGCTTCTATGGCGTCGCCGTGCCGCACGGCACGCCGAAAGCCATCGTCGAGCTGCTCAACCGCGAGATCAACGCCGCGCTGGCCGATCCCGACATCAGCAGGCAGTTCGCCGAGGTCGGCGCCACGCCGCTCATCGGCGACGTCGGCGTCTACACCGCGACCTACCGCGCCGAGATCATGCACTGGCGCAAGCTGGTGCCGCAGGTGAGCGCGAAGAACTGACCTCCGCGCCCGGCGACCCGCCTGCCTCAGGCCCCCGCGACGCCCTGCAGCACCAGCCGGTTGAGACGGGCCGCGAAGGCGGCCGGATCCTCCGGCAGTTCGCCGTCGAGGATCTGCGCCTGCTCGAGCAGCAGGAACGACAGATCGTCGACCTTGGCCTTGTCGGCGGCGGCCTTGGCGACCGCCACGACCAGCGGATGGCGCAGATTGATCTCGAGGATCGGCTTGGTGCGCGCCCCGCGCGCCTGCTGCGACAGGATGCGCTCCAGCTCGCGATCGGGACCATGGCTGCCGGCCACCAGGCACGACGCGCTGGTGGTGAGCCGGGTCGAGACCTTCACGTCGGTGACGTGATCGCCGAGGCTCGCCTTGATCAACGCGATCGTGTTGGCCTCGTCGGCCGCCGGCTGCGCCTCGTCCTCGGCCTTCGGCTCCGTCACCGGGATCGGATCGAAGTTGATGTCGCCCTGGCTCAGCGACTTCAGCGGCTTGCCGTCATATTCGAGCCGCGCCGAGGTCCAGAACGCATCGACCGGATCGGTCAAGAGCAGCACCTCGACGCCGCGTGCCTTGGCCGCCTCGAGCCGCGGATTGGACTTCAGCCGCTCGATGCTGTCACCGACCAGGAAGTAGATCTCGGTCTGGTTCTCCTTGAGGCCCTCGACATATTGCTTCAGCGAGCGCTTCTCGCCGGTCGTCGTGGTGAAGCGCGCCAGCGCCAGCAGCTTGTCACGGCGCTCGAAGTCCTCGTAGAGTCCCTCCTTGATGACGGCGCCGAAGGAGTCCCAGATCTTGTCGAAGTTCTCGGCGTCCTTCTCGGCCAGCTGCTCCAGCTCGCTGATCACCCGCGTCGTCACCGCCTTGCGGATCTGCGCCAGCTGCGGATTGTTCTGCAGCATCTCGCGCGACAGATTGAGCGGCAGATCCTCGCTGTCGATCACGCCGCGGATGAAGCGCAGGTACGCCGGCATCAGGTCGGCGTCGTCGGTGATGAAGACGCGGCGGACATAGAGCTTGACCTTGCCCTTGCGCGCCGGCTCGAACAGGTCGAACGGCTTGGTCGAGGGCGCGAACAGCAGCACGGCATAGGAATAGCGGCCCTCGGCGCGGTAGTGCAGCGTCATCGCCGGCTCGTCGAACGCATGCGCGATCGACTTGTAGGCCTTGCTGTAGTCCTCCGGCGTCAGCTCGGATTTGGAGCGCTGCCACAGCGCGCTGGCGGAGTTGATCTGGCGCGGCTCGCCCTCCTCCGGCACCAGCATGATCGGGAACTGGATGTTGTCGGAATAGGCGGTGACGATGCGCTCGATCTCATAGGTTTCGAGATATTTCTTCGCGTCGTCCTTGAGGTGCAGCACGATCTCGGTGCCGCGCGCAACCCGCTTGGCATCCTCCTCGGACGCGGGCGCCACCTCGAAGCCCGCCCCGCCCGACGAGGTCCAGGTCCAGACCTCGCCGCCGCCGGCGCGGCGGCTGATCACCTGGATGCGGTCGGCGACCATGAAGGCCGAATAGAAGCCGACGCCGAACTGGCCGATCAGGCCGGTGCCGTCCTTGGCCTCGGCCAGCTTCTGCACGAACGCCTTGGTGCCGGAGCGGGCGATGGTGCCGAGATGGTCGATCAGCTCCTGGCGCTCCATGCCGATGCCGCTGTCGGCAATGGTCAGCGTGTCGGCGGCCTTGTTCGGGATGATGCGGATCTGCGGCGGCTCGCCGTCGCCGATCAGATCGGGTCTGGCGATCGCCTCGTAACGCAGCTTGTCACAGGCGTCCGAGGCGTTCGAAATCAGCTCGCGCAGGAAAATGTCGGTCTCGGAGTAGACCGAATGCACCATCAGATGCAGCAGCTCGGAGACTTCGGCCTGGAAGGAATGGCTAACGGTGGCGGTGTCGGTCATCGTCGTACGTTGGCCCATGCTATCAGGGGAGGAGAGAGACCGTCGATATAGCGCGGCGGCGGCACCGATCAAGCCTTTCGGCCAGGGGGATCGTCGACCGATCGTTCGGCGGCCGCGAGCAGCTTGTCGATGACCGTGTCGAGGGTCGCGATCTCGGCGGCCGAAAGCACGCTCAGCAGATCGGCCTCGCGCGCCAGCGCATGGGGCACGATCCTGCGGTACAGCCCTCTGCCGGCAGCCGTCAACGCCACGATCCGCTCGCGGCCGTCCGCGGGATCGCGGCTCCGGCTGACGATGCCGCGGGCCTCCAGGCTCTGCATGGCGCGGCTGACATTCATCTTGTCGAGCGTCGTCAGCCGGCCGATCTCCTTGGTCGGCAGCCGCGGCTGCTCGCCGAGCGCCGCCAGGATCCGCCATTCCTGGCGCGACAGCGCGAAGCGGTCGGCATAGACCTCCGCCACCGCCAGCGACACCTGCTCGGCGAGCCGGGCCAGCCGGTAGGGAAAATAGCGCTGCAGCCGAAGCTCGGGCTCGGCGGCCCCCTCTCCATTTGTCCGGCCGCGGGTCTCGTTGGCCACCTTCGTCATCTCATCCCTGCCTTCGTCCGTTCCAGGCGCTCGTCCCGGCGACCTCGATCCGATCCACATCGGGTTGATCTGGATCAAAGCCACACAATCGTATCATTCGTTACTATCCTGCCAACAATGATCATGGGAGGACCATCGTGCAGATCGAGAAGATTCATCACGTCGCCTATCGCTGCGTCGACGCCAAGGCCACCGTCGAGTTCTACAAGAAGGTCCTCAACATGGACCTGCTCGGCGCGATCGCCGAGGACAAGGTGCCCTCGACCAAGGCGCCCGATCCGTACATGCACATCTTCCTCGATGCCGGAAACGGCAACATCCTCGCCTTCTTCGAGCTGCCGAACTCGCCGCCGATGGGACGCGATCCGAACACCCCGGAATGGACTCAGCACATCGCCTTCCAGGTCAAGGACATGGACGAGCTCGAGGAAGCCAAGGCGCGCGCCGAGGCCGCCGGCCTCGACGTCGTCGGGATCACCGACCACACCATCTTCAAGTCGATCTATTTCCATGATCCCAGCGGCCACCGGCTGGAGATCGCGGCCTGGACCGCGACGCCCGAGCAGATCGCCCGGATGAAGTCTGTCGCCCACGCCATGGTCGACGAATGGGCGACCACCAAGAAGCCGCCGCGGCACACCGCCTGGATGCACGAGAAGGAATTCGCAGGCAGCGACTGAGCGCTTGCTCCTCCCGATAGTCCCGACCGCAACGCGCCAGCCGAGGCAGCCATGAGCAACTATGTCTATCCGCGATTTCCCTATGTCTGCTCGGCAGAGCAGAGGAGCGGCACGCTCCGGCGGCATCCGATCGTCGTAATCGGCGCCGGGCCGATCGGCCTGACGGCGGCACTCGATCTCGCCGCCCGCGGCCAGCCGGTCGTCGTGCTCGATGACAACGACACCGTCAGCATCGGCTCCCGCGCCGTCTGCTACGCCAAGCGCCCGCTCGAGATCTGGGACCGGCTCGGCTGCGCAGCGCCGATGGTCGAGAAGGGCGTCAGCTGGAACATCGGCAAGGTGTTCTTCCGCGACCAGCTCTCCTATCAGTTCGATTTGCTGCCCGAACCCGACCACCGCTGGCCGGCGATGATCAACCTGCAGCAATACTATCTGGAGGAGATCCTGGTCGACGCCTGCAGCAGGAGCCCGCTGGTCGATCTGCGCTGGAAGCATCGCCTCGTCAGCCTGAAGCAGAGCGAGGATTGCGCGCAGCTCGCGGTGGAGACGCCCGACGGCATCTTCACCATGGAGGCGCAATGGGTGATCGCCTGCGACGGCGCCAATTCCGACACCCGCCGGATGGTCGGCGCCGAGTTCACCGGCCAGTTCTTCCAGGACCGCTTCCTGATCGCCGACGTCAGGATGAAGGCGGACTTCCCCACCGAGCGCTGGTTCTGGTTCGACCCGCCATTCCATCCGGGACAGTCGGTGCTGCTGCATCGCCAATCGGACAACATCTGGCGCATCGACTTCCAGCTCGGCTGGGACGCCGATCCGGACGAGGAGAAGAAGCCCGAGCGCGTGATCCCGCGTATCCGCGCGATGCTCGGCGCGAGCGTCGACTTCGAGCTCGAATGGGTGTCGATCTATCAGTTCGCCTGCCGCCGGATCGACAATTTCCGCCATGGCCGGGTGCTGTTCGCCGGCGATGCGGCGCATCAGGTGTCGCCGTTCGGCGCCCGCGGCGCCAACACCGGCGTGCAGGACATCGACAATCTCGCCTGGAAGCTCGCTCTGGTGCTGCGTGGCGAGGCGCCGGAGAACCTGCTCGACAGCTATCACGAGGAACGCGCTTATGCTGCCGACGACAATATTCTGAACTCGACGCGGGCGACTGATTTCATCACGCCGAAGACGCAAGCGAGCCGCCATTTCCGCAACGCCGTGCTCGACCTCGCGCAGCACCACAGCTTCGCGCGGCCGCTGGTCAACAGCGGCCGGCTGTCGACGCCGACGCCTTACGTCACCTCGTCGCTGAACACGCCTGACGGCGGGATCGTCCCTGGCGCGATGATGCCGGGCACCAATGCGGCCGATGCGCCGGTGACGATCGCCGGTCAGCCCGGCTGGCTCCTGAACTGTCTCGGCTCCGGCTTCACGATCGTCTCGTTCGACGACGCGATCACGACCGAACAGCTCGCCATCGACGGCATGGCTGTCCGCGTGATCGTCGTCGGCCGCGACATCGCGGACCCGAAGGGCCTGCTCGCGGCGCGCTACGGCGCATCGCCCGGCACGACCTATCTGTTCCGGCCCGATCAATATGTCGCCGCCCGTTGGCCGCAGTTCGACGCGGACGCCATCACCGACGCGGTCCGGCGCGCCTGCGGCAGGCACAGCACGGCCCAACAGGAGCTTGCGGCATGAGCCTGACCCTCACCCCGAACATCAGCGACCCCGACGGCTTCTACGCCGAACTGATCGGCGGCCAGCGCGACCTCAGCGAGGACGATGCGCAGCGCATGAACGCCAGGCTGGTGCTGCTGCTCGCCAACCACATCGGCGACCGCGCCGTCCTCAGCGCGGCGATCCGGCTGGCGCGCTCGCCCGCCGGCTAACGCAGGCCGCAACACGTCACATCGGCAGCCGGATTTGATCCCGATCAAAGCCGGCTCACCACGGTTTGCGGCAGACAGAGAGACCAGTCGGCGCGTCCTGCGCCGGTGCGGAGTTCGCGCGCCTGCGCACGTTGCGGCTCGTGATCCGATCCCGGTCGGTTTCATTGTGACAACATCATAATGTCACGCCAGCTTCACTGAGGCCCTCTACCTCTTCGCCTCGTTCCACAACGGCACGGGGATTCGCATGTCGCGCTACTACAAGACGCTGCAGACGCAGCGCTTCGACGACTATCGCTACTATCATCAGAGCCGGATCAATCAGACGCTGCACCTGATCAGCGCCGTGATCTTCCTCGTGTGCTACGCGCTGCTGTTCAAGGATCCGGCAATGGCCGGCCTGGTCGGCTGGCTGGCGATGCTGACGCGGCAGACCGGGCACTTCTTCTTCGAACCGAACGGCTACGACCACGTCAACGACGTCACCAACGCGTACAAGGAGGCGGTCAAGGTCGGCTACAATCAGACCCGCAAGATCGTGCTGCTGACGGTATGGGGACTGGTGCCGGTGGCGCTGTTCGCGTTTCCGACGCTGTTCGGCCTGTTCGCCGAGCCGGCCGGCCGGATCGACTTCGTCCGCCATGTCGGCCTGCTCTGGCTCGCGGTCGGCATCGGCGGCGGCCTGTTTCGCGTCATCCAACTGTTTGCGACGCAGGATGTCTCGACCGGCCTCATCTGGGCGTTCAAGGTGCTGACCGACCCGTTCCACAACATCGCGCTGTACTGGAAGTCGCCGCTGGCGTTGCTGCGCGGCGAGCTGATCGACCCGACCATCAAGGACGCCTCGCACTGGGGCGCCGCCGAGGACGAGGCCGAAGAAGCCGCGCATCTCACCTGATCGCGAGTTCCCGCCGCGGGACCGTCCCGCGGCGGGCGTCGTCGGAGTGACGGGCTTCAACACCATGGAACGACTCTCCTGCTGCGCCGTTGCGGGCTTAGTGCTGGTGGCCTTCAGGAGCTTTCCATGTGTGACTACAGCCTCCATACTGTTGCTTCCCGTGACGCCAAAACCGCCGACGTGCTGGTCTCCTGTCGCTTTCCCGGCACGGAGACCCGCGGCTTCTGCACCAAGGACGATCCGTTGACCGCGGTGTGCCTGCGCCCAGGCACCGAGCTCGCCTTCGAGGGCGACGTGCGCATCAAGGGCCTCTTCTTCCGCCGCAAGGTCGGCGCGCATCTCGCCCGCTTCCGCCAGGTCGACACCAACAAGCCGGCCGAACATCACGATGCGCTCGAATTCTCCAATGGCCGCATCGTCAAGGTCACCAACCTCGCCGCCGGCCAGCGCGCCCGCGTGGTGCAGATGCCGGCCGACCCGGCTACGAGGCGCACGACCGCGCCGCTTACGATCGAACTGCGGGCGACGCAGCTCTGAAGACGTCGACACGGCCGGCGTCAGCGCCGCAGCGGCGCTGGCGTCGGACATGACCGGCTGGAGATATTGCGCGTCGTCGGAAGCTGCGCGCGCGAATCCTGGTGCCATGCCGAACATGTGATCCTGCGTGCGTGCTCGCGATCCCGCGGCACGATCGATGCCCGGGTGATGCGGCCGTCAGCCCTCTCGGCGAGAGGGCGCGGGGAAGGCCGGGTGCTGACCGCGGCCCATGGCCCGCCTGCAACAAGAAAAGCAGGCGGCAGTCACCACAGGTCGGGCCACCAAGCGGCCTCCCCCGCGCAATGGTTTTACGGTGTCCTTCGTGCTCTCCCTGGGGATCGGCGTTCTTGCCCCCATCGCCCGCGCGTGCCGTCAAGCAACCGACCGCGGACTTGACCTCAGCGTCGAGAGGCCAGGACCACACGACTTCGCCGTCCGTGCCGCATGCGCTCGTCTGGCACAGCCATCACGTCCATCGCAACCCACCTCCACGTTCGTGACGACGCGTCCGTCCCTCTGCACGAGGCGGGATGGGGGATAGAACCACATATTCCGTAAAAACGCAAGGCGTTTATATTTTTCCGAATTCTAATCGAGCGCGGTCGGACAGAACCGATCCACACTCCCGGCAGCGGCGGATCAGCATCATACGAAGCACGCGCCAGACTGCAGGAAATTTCACCGCGAACGGCTGCTGCGGGGGTTGAACTTCGGCTATATGCGGCTGATCTTCCGCGTTCCGTTCAGAAAGCCTCACCGTGCCGCTCATCATCTTCGACTTCGACGGCACGCTGGTCGACAGCCGTGCGCTGATCCTGGAATGCCATCGCACCGTGTTCACAAAGTTCGGCCTGCCGGTACCGGCTGCGCAGGACAGCCTCGCGCTGATCGGCCGCTCGCTGGAGCTCGTGCTGGCGGAGCTCGCCGGCCCGGATGCGCCTCTGCTGGACATGGTGGCCACATATGGCCGTGTGCTGCCGCGGCTGCGGGCCGATCCGGCGTTCGCGGAACGACCGTTCGAAGGGATTGGCGCATTGCTGCTTGGCTTGAGCCGCAGGAGCCGGACGCAACTCGGCATCGCAACCGGTCACACATCAGAAGCGGTGGTGCCGGCGCTGACGACCCTCGGCTGGCGCGATTGGTTCAGCACCATCCAGGCCGCCGACATGGCGCCATCGAAGCCGCATCCCGCCATGCTGCTGCAGGCGATGGCCGCGGCCGGGGTCACCGCCGGAGAGGCGGTCTTCATCGGCGACACTAGCTTCGACATGCAAATGGCAAAGGCCGCGGGCGTCAGGTGCGTCGGCGTGACCTGGGGCTACCACACCGCGGAGCAGCTCAAGGAGGCTGGCGCGAGCGAGGTGGTACCAACGGTGGGTGAGCTGCAGGCGTTGCTCGAAAGCTCGCTCTAGCCACAGCCTGCGACGTGTGAGGCCCAGTAACTAATCGACCGTAGCCTCCGCACCGCTACCCAATACGGTGCCCTCGCCCCTTGTGGGAGAGGGCATCGACGGCCCATCCTCCTATTCGGTTGGGTGAGGGGTTTGTCTCCGCGAGCAACGCGCGTGGAGACAAACCCCTCACCCAACCGAGCCCGTTGCACCGTCCTACATGCCCTCTCCCACAAGGGGCGAGGGCACAATAGTGACCACTGCGCCCGCAGCGAGGCCGAATGATCCGAGGCATCGAGTCGACGATCATCCCCGTTCAATCCGGCAAATTCGTAAACCTCGGACGCCAGACGCCCAGGATCACGTTCACGGTGGCGACGCCGAGCATGACCCAGATGGCGCCCTGCTCGGTGCCGAAGTTGGGCGCAAGCGTCGCCGGGTCGATCTGGCCGGCGACGGCGCGGGCGGCCTCCTCGGCCGCCTCCTGCATCGGACCCTGCACGGCGGCAAAACCCCATTCGAAGACCAGGATGCCGGAGGCGAGCTTGGCGAGCGCCCAGCCGGCGCTGTGCAGCGCGCGGTTGATCGCGATGGCGAGCAGTCCGGCGATCAGGGTCAGGCCGAGCGAGGGGAAGAACACGTAGCGCACGATGGCGCCCATCGCCGCGCGCATCTCGGCGTAATGCGACAGCGACACCGACGGCTGCGGGATCAGGCCGAGCAGCACGACGAGGCAGGCCATCGCGCCCATCATGCCGATCGCGCCCATCGTGTGCAGGAACTTCATCAACCGTCGCATGGCATTCCCCCGGCGTCGTGAAGATGAGATCTCGTCCGGCAGGGCTCGCGGTCCCCCGCCAAGTCAAGCCACGCTGCATGCGCGGGCGGCCGTCACCCGTCATCCATACGATCAAGACCGGACATCGGATCACGCATCGGGACGAGCACCTGGCTCTACCAGTGCCGCGTACCCGGCCCGCCCTTGAACGGTCCGACGACGCGAGAGGTGATCCAGCCGCCGTAGAAATCGCCCTCTTGCGCGGCAACGCGCTCGTCACCGACGAAGCAGGCGTCGACGCGGGAGGCATAGAATGCCAGATGGCCCGCGATCGGCGCGAAGGCGGGCGTCGGCTGCTCATAGCTCCACGCCGCCTGCTCGGACCGGCGGCCATCGACCTCCACGGTCCAATAGCTGGCGACGCCCTTGAACTCGCAGAACGACCGGCCCGGAGCGGCACGCAGCCACTGCATCGCGACATGCTGCGATGGGATGTAGTAGACGGGCGGATGGCTGGTCTCGAGCACGCGATAGCCGTCCTGCGTGTCGGCGATGGTGACGCCGGCGAATGCGACGCGCAGCCGCGACATGCAGCGCTCCAGCCGCGGCGGCCGCGGATAGTCCCACACCGATTCCTGTCCCGGCCCCGGCACGATCCGCTGCATGTCCCTTCTCCGTCATGGCGCCGCCGCCGCGCGTAGCGACCGGCCAGCGCAAGGCAACGGCCCAAGGGAGGCAGAGGATCACCGTAGATTGATGGGGAGCGGCGGCTGTCGTTCCGGCTTCACGACGGTGAAGCCGCCGGCGGAGCGGGTTCAGGCTCGCGCACCGCGGCCTTGCCGTTGCCCTGCCCGATGCGGAACAGTTGGATGTAGCTGCCGAGATAGAGCGGCGAGAGGCCGGCGACCGGCTGCTCCGGGACCGGCGGGTCGAGCAGCAGGACAGCATCGAAGTTCGAGCGCCAGCCGGCCAGATAGCGCGCGAGCGGCAACACGTCGGCGGGCGGCGTGTCCGGCTGCAGCCAGCGCCACGCGGCGGGCTCGGCCAGCGGCTGCGCGAGACGCGCGAAAGAGGGACGCACCGTGACGGGCTGCTGGTTCGGATGGGCGAACATCAGCGGCCAGAACGCCCGCCGCTCGATCACGAGCAGCGCCGCCATATGGGAATCGACATAACGGAAGCCGGGCAGGATGCGCTCGCGCCGGCTGGAGACGGGCTGCTCGTGGCCATGCGCGGCGATGACGCGCGCGCCGGGCTGCACATGCGCGATCGCCGCGCGCAGTTCGGCGAGGTCGACCCGGTGATCGATCCAGGCCGATGCGATATCCGCGGTCCGAACCAGCATCAGCCCTGCGAGGACGATGCCGACGAGCGCCGCCTTCCTGCCGGACACGACCGGATGCAGGCCGGCGAACAGCAGCAGGCCGTCCATCGCGGCAAAGCGCATGTCGATCAGCGTTCCTCCCAGCGCCGTCCAGGGCGCCGCGACGAAGGCCGTGAACAGCGCCGCCAGCGCCAGCGGAACGCCCGGCGCGATGACGAGCTGGCGCCGGACGAGAACCAGCACCGACATCACCACGACGGTCGTGATGATCGTCAGCTCGGCGCTGGTGGTCAGGAACGGCGTCATGATGCGCCACAGCTTCGGCGGTCCGTCCCAGTCGCCGAGTTGCAACCCTCCCTCGCCCAGCGGACAGAGCCCATAGAGCAGCACGGCCGGGCTGAGCGTGAGTCCGAGCGCACAGGCCGCGACCGCCAGCTCCCGCGTCAGGACCGCCGACCGGCGCAGCCGCCACAGCCGATCGGCCTCTCCGGCGCCGATCAGGACCGCGAAGAACAGCAAGCCGAAGATGTGGCAGAGGAAGGCAGCCGACGCAGTGATGGCCCCCCAGGCGATCGCCGGCAGCCAGCCGCCCCGACGGCGCAGCGCCACCCAGCCGGCGGCGCCGCCGAGGGCAAGACCGAGCGAGAGCTGGAAATTCATGAAGCCGAGCAGGAAGACGCCGTCATAGGCGACGATGCCGGCCGCCAGCGGCCACAATGACAGCCGGCCGAACACCGCGCGGTGATAGGCGATGACCCCGAGGAGCGGCGCGAACAGGCTGAGCGCGAGCAGGATGCGGCCGCCGACATGAACGCCGGTGATGCGCAGCAGCGCGACGCCGATCACGTCCATGCCGAGATTGGGCAGGATGCGCCAGTTCGGCGCGTACATCTGCGACAGCACGGGATCGTCGGGATGCGCCAGCACGAACAGCCGCGCGAGGTGGTTCGGATAGTCGAGCACCGGCGGGACATCGACCAACAGAAACGGCACCGCGAGCACGATGGCGAGCACCAGCGCCAGCAGGATCCAGCGCCAGGGCAGCTCGCCGGCGCTGGAGGCGGACACGGGAGGATGGGGGACTGATCGGAAGTCTGAATGCACGAGGAGGCTGGCCGGCGCGATGGCGCCAGTCGCCGGCGAGCACGATGGCAAATGCATTGAGGTACCCCATTCCGCCCGGGATACTTCGATACCATCCGACCAAAGACTGCAAGATGTCCTGAGGCAACCTTCTGGTTGTGCCTAATGCTCCGTTACTTTACGGGGATTCCGCGAAACCGGCGGCTCAAGCGATCGCCTGGAGATAGCGCCGCACCGAGCGATCGAACGCCGCCTTGGCATCGTCGGCGATGTTCTTCTGCCACCAGGCGCCGTAGATCCGATCGAACGCGAGCGGCGCGACCGCATCGGCGATGCGGCGCACGGCGGCGGCGCCGAGCGGGATGTAGTTCGGATAGGAGTACATGAAGCTGACATGGCGACGATCCATCGCCACCATGGCGATGTCGCCGGTCAACAGCGCACCCCTGCCCTCGGCTCCCTTCCGCCAATGCAGGATGGTGGCGCCGGCGAAGTGCCCGCCAGTCCGCAGCAGCACGATGTCGTCCGAGAGCGCGAGGCGGTCGCCGGTCCACGGCACGATCGCGGGATGCGGCCGCGTGACGAAGGCCGCGTCGTCGCCGTGCAGATAGACCGGCGCATTGCCGAACGCGGCGCTCCAATCGGCGAGCGCGCCATAATAGTGCGGATGCGACACCGCGATGGCCTTCAGCCCGCCCAGCGAGCGGACATGGGCAATGGCCGCATCCGTCGCCAGCGGAATGCAGTCCCACATCACGCAGCCGTCCGGCCCGGGAACGAGCAGCGCGCGCTGGCCGATCGCGAAGCCCGGCTCCAGAGCAAGGCCGATGAGGCCGTCATCCTCGCGCCAGACGACCTGATGCCGTTCGGCGAGGTCGTCGCGGCTGAGGAAGCTCTGTCCCGTCCAGTTCACATATTGCCGCTCGTCCTCGCAGACGACGCAATGGCCGGGCGGCGCCGGCGTATCGGGAAACTGCGCGCCGCATTGAAAGCAGGTCCAGAGAGGCATGGATCACCGGTCGTCCGGGTTGGGAATGCCAAGGATAGCATGCGGGCCATCTCGGAACACCGTCGCGCGCGGCTTCGTGATTGCCTAGTGTCGCCGGACCGCACCAGAGGAGTTCTCGACATGCCGACCCGGCTGCGCCGCGCCTACGTTCACCGCCTGCCGATGCGGAGCCCGGACGATGTCGGCGCGCTCGAGGCCGGAATCGCGCAAGGGGCGATCGATCCCGCAGGGATCGTCGCCATTCTCGGCAAGACCGAGGGCAATGGCTGCGTCAACGACTTCACCCGCGCCTTCGCCGTGCGCTCGCTGGAGGCGCTGCTCGGCCGATATCTTGCGGCGGACGCCGTGCGGCAGATCGCGATGGTGATGTCCGGCGGCACCGAGGGCGCGCTGTCGCCGCACATGATCGTGTTCGAGGCACGCGACGGCGGGGACGCCGCAGAGCCACGCGATGTCCCGACGTCGCTGGCGCTGGGGCGCGCGCGCACGCCGGTGCTGGCGGGCGAGCATCTCGGCCGCATGCAGCAGGTCGAGCTCGTGGCCGCCGGCGTGCGCGCGGCAATGGCCGACGCCGGCATCGGCGATCCCGCCGACGTCCATTACGTGCAGGTGAAATGCCCGCTGCTGACGATGGAGCGGATCGAGGCGGTCGAGGCCCGGGGACAGCGCACCGCCGTGCGCGATACGCTGAAGTCGATGGGCTTTTCGCGCGGCGCCTCGGCGCTCGGGGTCGCCGTCGCGCTCGGCGAGCTCGCCGCCGGCGATCTGTCCGATGCGACGATCTGCGCCGATGTCTCGCGCTACAGCGGGCGCGCCGCCACCTCGGGCGGCGTCGAGCTGCTCGACCACGAGATCATGGTGGCCGGCATGTCGGCCAGGTGGAGCGGGCCGCTCGCGATCGATCATGCCGTCATGGGCGATGCCATCGACATCGAGCCGGCGCGGCAGGCGCTCGCCCGGCTTGGCCTGAACGTGGCGGGCCAGGTGCCGGCGGCCGATCGCAGCCGCATCGCCGCGGTGCTCGCCAAGGCGGAGGCGGCGCAGAGCGGCCGGCTGCGCGGCCAGCGGCATACCATGCTCGACGACAGCGACGTCTCCTCGACCCGCCATGCCCGCGCCTTCGTCGGCGGCGCGCTGGCCGGGCTGTTTGGCTTCACCGACCTGTTCGTCTCGGGCGGCGCTGAGCACCAGGGCCCTGACGGCGGCGGGCCGGTCGCGGTGATCGTCGCGCGCGGCTAGATCGACGGTATCGAGATCCGGCAGGCGCCGCTCCCGCGGTTTGCGGAGACCTCGCGGGAGTTTGGGCGCGACCGGTAATGAATAACCAACAGACCCTTACCTGCGACTGATTATCACATGCATTAGGTACGATCATCCCAGGCGGGCCACCAGCGCAACCCGTTTTGGTCG
This sequence comes from Bradyrhizobium sp. HKCCYLRH3073, assembly GCF_051167995.1. Lineage (NCBI taxonomy): Bacteria > Pseudomonadati > Pseudomonadota > Alphaproteobacteria > Hyphomicrobiales > Nitrobacteraceae > Bradyrhizobium > Bradyrhizobium sp. HKCCYLRH3073. The sequence goes on along the minus strand of NZ_JBNPUD010000008.1, from coordinate 268,866 downwards.
AATTTCGAGGACTTGTTGAGAGGCGTTCGCAACAGGAGTGATCCTGATGGCGAATCCACGAACAAGATTTGTCCTTGAGTAGCCATTGGGGTGGTTGAGTATGGGTCGAGCCGTCTTTCCAGCAAGCTTGCGCGGGGGCACCGCGCTTCGAGGCGATCCCTCCGCTGATGTATCGGGGGTCAAGGTGTCGGCGGTCGCGGGGCTGATCGCCGTCGCCTCGTTCTCCGGCGCCGAGGCGCAGCAGGCGCCCCTGCCCTCCGTCACCGTCGAAGCGCCGGCCGCGCGCGCCAAGCCGGCGCCGTCGCGGCCGTCGGCCGACCAGGTCCGCGCCCGCAGCGCGCTGCGCCGCGCGGCCCGCCAGCCGCAGCAGCCGCCGGCTCAGACCGGACCGCAGACGCCGCCCGACGCCAACCCTTACGCGGACGCGGCCGCGCCCTACAAGGTCGACCGCGTCGCTTCCGGCAAGTTCACCGAGAAGCTGGTGAACACGCCGAAGACCATCACCGTGATGAGCAAGGAGGTGCTGGAGGACAAGCACGTCACCACGCTGAAGGAGGTCGGCCGCTCGACCGCGGGCGTCACGCTCGGCTCGGGCGAAGGCGGCAACGCGTTCGGCGACCGCTTCTTCATCCGCGGCTTCGATGCCCGCAACGACATCTTCATCGACGGCATCCGCGATCCCGCCGTGTCGGTGCGCGAGAACTTCTTCACCGAGCAGGTCGAGATCCTGCGCGGTCCCGCCTCGGCCTATGCCGGCCGCGGCACCGCGGGAGGCGCCATCAACATCATCACCAAGCAGGCCGGCGACCGCAACTTCACCAACGCGGAGTCGACGCTGGGCACCGACCAGACCAAGCGCGTGACGCTGGACGTCAACCAGACGATCTCGCCGACCTTCTCGGTGCGCACCGGCGGCCTGTTCCAGGACGCCAATGTCGCGGGACGCGACCACGTCACCGACGACCGCTGGGGCGGCTTCATCTCAACCAAGTGGACGCCGACGGACTCGCTGAAGGTCACGACCAACTACGTCCACACCGACCTCTCCGGCTATCCGGACTTCGGCGTGCCGTTCTACAAGCAGGGCAACATTCCGGCGACCTCGGCCGGCATCCCGCGCAACAATTGGTACGGCTTCCTCAACCGCGACTTCCAGGCGGCGCGGCAGGATTTCGGCACGCTGGCCGGCGAGCTCAAGCTCAGCGACAGCGTCACCTTCACGAGCAAGCTGCGCGGCGAGCATTCCGAGCTGAACTACATCGGCACCCTGCCGAATGCGAGCGTGGCGGGAACGGCCAGCCCCGATCCGACCAAATGGTTCTTCAATGCCAGCGCGCAGAGCCGCTATCAGACCGTCGACAACTGGGCCAACCAGAACGACCTCACGTTCAAATACGACACCGGCCCGGTCAAGCACACCACCGTGGTCGGCACGGAGTTCTCCAAGGAGAACATCTCGATCGACCGCTACGCCGGGCTGACCTCGGAGGCGTTCGGCTCGCAGGGCACCACCGGCGGGGGCTTGCAGAACCAGAACATGTTCAGCCCCGCCTACACCAACCTGCCGTTCACGACCGTGCCGTTCCTGACCGGTAATCCGACTCGCTACGATGTCGACAGCAAGAGCGCCTATGTGATCGACACCGCGAACTGGCGCGACACCATCATCCTCACCGGCGGCCTGCGCTATGACGGCTATGCGATGCGCTCGTCGAACAACACCGCCTCGGCGACCGTCGATTCCGACCTGATCAACTACAATCTCGGCCTCGTCTACAAGCCGCTGCCGATCGGCAGCCTCTATGCCGCCTATGCGACCTCCGCCAATCCGTTCGGCTCCGAGCTCGACGGCACCGCGACCGACTACGGCGGCATTCCGCCGAACAGCACCATCATCCTCGGGCCGGAGCGCAACAAGGGCGCCGAGATCGGCACCAAATGGGAGCTGGTCGACCGCCATCTGCTGGTGACCGGCGCGCTGTTCCAGACGGTGAAGGAGAACGCCCGCGAGACCGTCAACGGGCTTTTGACCTCCGGCGCCGCCTACCGCATCCAGGGCATCGACATCGAGGCGGAAGGCAAGCTCACCGACCGCTGGAGCATCTTCGGCGGCCTCGTGCTGATGCAGTCCAAGGTGACGCAGAGCGGCGTCGCGTCCAATACCGGACTGCAGCTCGCCAACATCGCGCACCAGTCGCTGAGCGTGCTGACCAAGTACAAGTTCGACGACGGCTGGGAGATCGGCGGCCAGGCCGTCTACCGCTCGAAAGTGTTCGGCGGCACGTTCGCGGCCAACACCGGCAACGAGCTGCCGAGCTACTGGCGGTTCGATGCCTTCGTGGAGAAGCAGATCGACAAGAACTGGAGCATGAAGGTCTATGCCCAGAACCTCACCAACCAGCTCTATTACGACACCTTCTACCGCAGCAACGTGCCGTTCACCCAGGTCGCTCCCGGCCGTGCGTTCTACCTGATCACGACGGCGAAGTTCTAAGGCCGCGCGCGTCCCGGTCGGGAAACAGATTCGCCAGATTCCCGCCGCATCTCGCGATGCGGCGGGAAGCAGCTCGAACCGAAGATCGCCGAAGTGATCATCAAGCGCACGATTAACCTCGCGGGACGGGGTGAAGGCCGGCCAATTCTCCCATCAGCAATTGAATGACGGAGATCAGCTCAACCAGGAGGTTTCAAGTGTTGCCGTGACGCGACACTTTGCGAACAACTCTCATTTTCAGAAATGGATGGAAACTTTTCGCATTCCGGCCACCGGCGGAACCAGCTTTGGACCGCTTTCCCCCGCTTCTTGACTTGCATTCGCAACAGGCACGCGCCGGTTGCGGGCGTTCAAACGAACCCAAGTCAGAGTTTTGCGTAACGAACGGGGTGGTCGAGTATGGGTAAGGCAATCTTTCCAAGGAGCTTGCGAGGGGCAAGCGGGCACGAGTGGGAGCCATCTCCCGAGATTTCCGGTGTGAAAGTCTCGGCAGTCGCGAGCCTGATCGCGGTTGCCTCGTTCTCCAGTGCCGAAGCCCAGCAGGCGCCGCTGCCGTCCGTCAACGTCGAAGCCCCGGTCGCGCGTCCCAAGCCGGCCGCCTCGCGCCCGACCGCGGACCAGGTCCGCGCCCGCGACGCGATGCGCCGCGCCGCCCGCCAGCAACAACAGCAGCAGGCCGCGGCGCCGAAGAGCAATCTGCCGCCCGACCGCAACCCCTATTCCAGCCCCGCCTCCGACTACAAGGGCGAGCGGCTGCAGGCCTCCGGCAAGTTTCCGGAGAAGCTGCTCAACACGCCTAAGACGGTGACGGTGCTGAGCAAGGAGATCCTGGCCGACAAGAACTCCACCAGCCTCAAATCCGCCGTGCTTTCCACCGCCGGCGTGACGCTCGGCACCGGCGAAGGCGGCAACGCGTTCGGCGACCGCTTCTTCATCCGCGGCTTCGACGCCCGCAACGACGTCTTCATCGACGGCGTGCGTGACGCCGGCGTCTCCGTGCGCGAGAACTTCTTCACCGAGCAGGTCGAGATCCTGCGCGGCCCGAACTCCTCGTTCGCCGGCCGCGGCACCACCGGCGGCGCCATCAACATCGCGACCAAGCAGGCCACGACCGAGAACAGCTTCTACAACATGGACACCACGCTCGGCACCGACCGCACCAAGCGCGTGGTGATCGACGTCAACCAGAAGATCACGCCGACCTTCGCCGCGCGCGTCGGCGGCCTGTTCCAGGATGCCGGCGTCGCGGGCCGCGACTACGTCACCGACAACCGCAACGGCGGCTTCATCGCCACCAAGTGGACGCCGCTCGACACCGTGACGCTGTCCGCCAACTACATCCACAACGAGGTGACGGGACGTCCGGACTTCGGCGTACCGTATTATCGGCCGAGCACGCTCACCGCCGGCGCGCCGTTCCCCGAGGTCGGCGCTCCGCGCAACGCCTGGTACGGCTTCGTCAACCGCGACTTCTCGCGCGTCGGACAGGACATCGGCACGCTCAATGCCGAGGTGAAGGTCACCCCTGACCTGACGATCTCCGACAAGTTCCGGGTATCGCGCTCGACCCTGAACTATATCGGCACTCTGCCGGAAGGCCCGACGCTCACCAATCCTCTCTCGAACTCGACGATCCGGGCCAATCCGCAGAGCCGCTTCCAGCAGACCGACGTGCTCGCCAACCAGCTCGAGGCGACCTACAAGTTCGACACCGGCAACTTCAGGCATACCGTGCTCGCCGGCCTCGAGGTCTCGCAGGAAAAGGCGCTCATCAACAGCTACACCGGCCTGACCTCCGAGCAGCAAGGTCTCGCGTTCGCCGGCAGCGGTTCGCTGTCGGGCGTGAGCGTGTTCAACCCGCAGTTCACCAACCTGCCGTTCGGCATTCCGTCGCTGGGACAATTCCCGACGAACGTGAAGATCGACTCGGCGAGCGTCTACGCCCTGGACAGCGTCAACTACCGCGATCTCGTCATCCTCAACGGCGGCGTGCGCTATGACAAATACGACGTTCGGGTCGATGGCTTCGGGACGGTCAACGGCGTCGCCAACACGCCGGGCTCGACCGCGGCCTCCAGCGGCATGCCGAACTTCAACGTCGGCATGACGTTGAAGCCGGTGCCCTACGCCAGCTTCTATGCGGCCTATGCCACGTCGTCGAACCCGGTCGGCGCCGAGTTCGACGGTCTCAGCCCGCAATATGGCGGCCTGTCGGCGGTGACCAATGGCGGCGCCAACCAGATCTTCGGGCCAGAGAAGAACACCTCGATCGAGATCGGCACCAAATGGGAGCTGCTCGACGGCCGCCTGCTGGTCACGGGCGCCTTGTTCCAGACCGAGAAGGAGAATGCCCGCGAGTCGCGCAACATCACCAGCGCCGCGCAGGCCACCGCGGACTGCCCGTATCCGGCAGGCACCGTCGGCTCCGTGCCGTGTCTCTCGGCCGGTGCCGCCTACCGCATCCGCGGCATCGATCTGCAGGCGGGCGGCAAGCTGACCGACAAATGGAGCATCTTCGGCGGCATCGTGCTGATGCAGTCGGAGGTGACGAAGTCGAACATCCCGCCGGCCAACACCGCGCTGTTCACCAGCAATGTCGGCCTGCAGCTCGCCAACACCGCGCACCAGTCGTTCAGCCTGCTGACGAAGTACCAGATCAACGACACCTGGGAGATCGGCGGCCAGGCGGTGTACCGCTCGAAGATCTTCGGCGGCACCTGGCTGGCGGCGAACCAGGGCACCGAGCTGCCGAGCTACTGGCGCTTCGACGCGTTCGCGGAAGCCAAGCTCGACAAGAACTGGACGGCGAAGCTGTTCGTTGCCAACATCTTCGACAAGCTCTACTACGACGCTCTCTATCAGAGTGCCACCCCGTTCGTGCTCGTCGGTCCGGGACGAAGCGCATCGATCGTCCTGTCAGGACGGTTCTGATCGCACACCCAAGCCGGGGCATACATCAAGTGATGAGTTCATGCTGATCTGTGTCCCCGGAATTCTGAGCAAAGACGATGTGGCGGATTTCCGCCGCATCATGGACTCCAGCGACTGGGAGGACGGCCGCTCGACGGCCGGCGCCCAGTCGGCCATGGTCAAGCGCAACGAGCAGTTGCCGCCCGACAGCGAGGTGGCGCGCAAGCTTGGCCACCGCATCGTCTCGGCGATGACCGCCAATCCGCGCTTTCTCGCCGCCGCGATCCCGCAGCAGATCTTTCCGCCGCTGTTCAACCGCTACAGCGCGCAGTCGGGCCACCATTTCGGCATCCACGTCGACAACGCGGTCCGCGGCGACAAGCTCACCGGCCTGCGCATTCGCACCGACCTCTCGGTCACGCTGTTCCTCTCCGAGCCGGAGGACTACGACGGCGGCGAGCTGGTGATCGAGGATCTGTACGGCTCGCATGAGGTGAAGCTGCCCGCCGGCGACCTCGTGCTGTACCCCGCCTCGAGCCTGCACATGGTCACGCCGGTGACGCGCGGCGTCCGCGTCGCCTCGTTCTTCTGGCTGCAGAGCATGATCCGCGATCCCCTCGCGCGCAGCATGATCTTCGATCTCGATACGACGATCCAGGGTTTGTCGCAGCGGATGGGGCGCGACGATCCGGAAATGGTGCGGCTGACCGGCCTTTATCACAACCTGATCCGCTACTGGGCGGAGAACTGAACTTCCGTCCCCAATCGCGCCGATCACGTTGAGTTCGATCGCCTTTGAGCCGGGTTGCACGAGATGCAGCCCGGCTCATTCGTTTGGATGGCGACCGCTCGCTGCAGCACTGTTCTCGGCGCGCTCGCGATGGACCGCCATCCGAGCTCACATTCGGCAGCTATGCCGGAGAGATTGTGCGTTTCGCGAACTACCGCCATTCCCTTGCGGCCGACATCGACGTTGATCACGACGAAAATAGAGTCGCGCGGCGCACGCTATCTTTCGAACCGTGCCGATCTCAGCAGCACTATGATTCGGTCCCGAGGCCTTCTGGCTTGTCGGACGGCATCACAGATGCACGCACAAGTGCTCTCACCGGCCGAACGGGCCCATCACGCCCGCACCGACTAATTAGAATTGATGGAAGACCGAACGGCGGCATTTGCGTGACAGGCAGCCGCATTGGCGACGCTGCGCAAGGCGCATCCGCCTCACAGCAGGACTTTCAGGGAGTTAAGACGCGATGCACGCCATCGCGGGCTGTTACGCAGGTCGCACGATTCGATTTTTCGTTTGGCATCGCACCCACGGCGGCAACTGCCGGCGTCGATGTTCCCGCTTTGAGTCAACGCGGCGTCTCAAAACAGCCGGGTTAGGACTGGAAACATTACGGAGCGGTTAACTACCAAGGGGTGTTCAGCAACATGTTCAGGATCGTTCTTCAAGTAGGAGCGGTGATCGCAGCGGTTTCGGCCGGCGCCATGGCGCATGCCGAGCAGCCGGCCACATCGCCGAGACCTGGCCAGGCTGCAACAGCGCCGCAGACCACAGCATCAAATCCAGCGAATGCGACCGGAGCGAAAGCCGCTCAGACTCCGACGACAGCCGCCACCGCGCAGGCGCCTGCAGTTGCGCCCGTCAACACCGCGGCCGGTGCGTCGACTCCCGCTGCGCATGCGGCTCCGGCTCAGAGCATGGCACCGAAGCCGGTGACGACGGGACAGGCATCCACGGCGCCGGCCGTTGCCCAGGCCGCGCCCGCGCCGCAGGTCGCGGCGCCTGCGCCCGCGGCTCCGACGACCAGCGGCGTCGCACCGACGGCTGCGCCGGCTCCGTCTGCTTCCACGCCGCAAGCCGCGGCACCGAGCCAGCCGCCGGCGGCCGCAACGACCGACACCCAACCGTCGACGGCGGCCGAAGCCGTGACTGACGCGGCAGCGGGCGACAAGGCGAAGGACCAGGCAGAGAAGCCGGCGCAAGGCGGCGCGCAGCCGTCAGCTCACGTTCCGCATGATCTGTCGCCATGGTCGATGTTCCTGGCCGCCGACATTCTCGTGAAGTCGGTCATGATGGGGCTTGCGCTCGCCTCGCTCGCGACCTGGACCGTCTTCATCGCCAAGACCATCGAGTTCTCCATCCTGCGCCGGAAGCTGAGCCGCGCGCTGCGCAAGGTCGACGACGTACGCTGGCTGTCGGAAGCCAAGCTCGCGCTGGGATCACGGCAGAACGTGCTGACGACCCTGATCGATGCCGCCATGCACGAAATCAGGATGTCGTCCGAGCTGCCGTCTCACGGCGTCAACGAGCGCGCTGCGTCGAGCTTCTCCGAGATCGTGCGTGCCGAGGGCCGGCGTTGCCGGACCGGCATGGGCCTGCTCGCCACGATCGGCTCGATCTCGCCCTTCGTCGGCCTGTTCGGCACGGTCTGGGGCATCATGAACAGCTTCATCGGCATCTCGAAGTCGCAGACCACCAACCTCGCCGTCGTCGCGCCCGGCATCGCCGAAGCGCTGCTCGCAACCGCCATCGGCCTCGTCGCCGCGATCCCGGCCGTGATCATCTACAATCACTTCACGCGGGTGACGAAAGGCTACATGGAGCTCGTGAACCGGTCCTCCGGCGCCACCGCCCGGATGTTGTCGCGCGATCTCGATCGCGGCCAGAGCCATCACGGCGAGCGCTTCGAGCCGATCCACGTCCACTCTGCGCCTCCGATGGCGCTGGCAGCGGAGTAGCTCCATGGCCGTCTCTCTCTCGGAAGGCGATGGCGACGATGATCTCGGCGAGACCAGTGACATCAACGTCACGCCCTTCATCGACGTGATCCTGGTGCTGCTGATCATCTTCATGGTGGCGGCCCCCCTGTCGACGGTCGACGTGCCTGTCGATCTCCCGACATCGACGGCCACGCCGCAGAAGAAGCCGGACAAGCCGATCTATGTCAGCATCAAGCCGGATCTGACACTGTTCGTCGGCGAGGAGCAGGTGAAACGGGCGAGCCTGGTGAGCACCCTCGAACACATCCCCGAGGCAGCGAAGGACAAGTTCATCTTCCTGCGCGCCGACCGGGGCGTGGCGTATGGAGAGCTGATGGACGTGATGGAGCTGCTGCGGACCGGCGGCTATCCGAAGATCAAGCTCGTGACTGTCGAAGGCGTCTCACAGGCCGCCGCCCAGGCTGCACATTGAAACCAGTGAAACGACGGAACTGAAGAATGGTCGAACACAAGTATCAGGGAGCGTCGCGCCGCTTGTGGATCTCAGCCGCGATCGGCGCCCTCATGTTGCACGGTGGCGGCGCCGCGCTCGCGGTCGTCCATCTCAGCGGCAATGACGTGGACGGCGGCCTCGGCGCGGCCGGCGCCGAATTCGCGCTCGAGATAGCCTCGCCCCAGGTCGAGGACAACGATCTTCCGCCGGGTCCCGACAGCGACGCGGCCGAAGCTGCGCCGGAGCAGATGCAGCAGACCGCCGAAGTCAAGGAGTCCGACGCCGTCAAGGACAAGCCGACCGAAACCGAGGAGGAGGCCGATCGGGTCGTCACGCAGAACGAACCCAAGAAGCCGGAGAAGGAGGAACAGCAGCAGGCGACCCAGCAGGCCGAGGCGTCGGTCGCATCTGCCGCGCAGGAGGAATCGGCCCGCAAGGCGCTGGACGAGGCCGCGCCGCCGGCCGAGACGGCCAAGGCCCCCAATCCGGGAATGGGCAAGGACAAGCAGAAGCTGACCAACGATTGGGGCCGCAAGATCAGCGCCTATTTCGAGCTGCACAAGCGCTATCCGGAAGGCAAGAAGCACAATGGCACGGTCAAGGTGGCGCTGGTGCTGAGCCGGGCCGGCAAGGTGGTGTCCGCGTCCGTCATGCAGTCGTGCGGCGACTCGATGTTCGATGATGCCGCGCTGGCGATGATCCGCCGCTCCGACCCTGTGCCTGCACCGCCGTCCGGACTGACGGACGATCAGTTCAGCTTCAGCCTCGACGTGAACTTCAATCAGAAGAAATAGTCGCGGCCGGACTGCCGCGCAGATCCGGACCTGGCAGCGCTCACGTCGTGGGCGCTGCATTTCATTTTGGAGACTGGAGCCGGGCACTCCCGCTGCGCGTCCACCCGTTGCAGGGGAGCTATACTACACGGCGAAGCCAGAGCGGGAAACTCCGGCTTCCAGGCTTGCGGCCTTGCCCGGGGGATGACTGTTGGCTGCGTCACGACAAGAAGCGCGATCTCCAGGCACGTCCTCAGAAGACCACAGATGCCGCGCGCGGGTGCGTGCCGGGCTGCCGATCAGTACTGCACCCGGGCGCCGACCTGCACCACGGTCGCCGACAGATTGTTTTCGCGGAAGTTGGAGCGCGTCTCCTCGCGCCGGACGCTGGCCCTGAGCTGCAGCAGGCGCGAGAACTTGTAGAGCATGCCGAGCTCGACCAGATAGCGGTTGTCGACCCGCGTCGTGCCGGTGAACGCGTCCTCGCCATAGCCGGCGAGGAACGTGCCGATGAGCCAGGGCTCGAACTGATGCTCGACGCCGACGGTGACGTCGCGCTTGAGCACCCCGGAAATGCCGGGCTCGGTGATCTCCACCACCTGCGACTTGGCTCCCAGCGCGATCGCCGTCTCCTTGGCGAACTGCCATGTCAGATTGGCGTCGGCAATGAAGCCGTTGACCGGCTTGAGCATCGGATCCTGGTAGCGGCGCGTCAGGTAGCCGACGGCGACGTCGCCGGTCAGCTTGTCGGCGTAGTTGAATGTCACGCCGGCCTCGACCGCCGTCCCGGTGGAGTCGCGGCGGAAGCCTTCGGCATCGACCGCGATGTCGTGAACGCGGCGATCGATGGCGACGTCGACGAAGGGGCGGATCTCCGGCGTCAGATTGTAGGTGATGCGGCTCTGCGAGCCATATTGGACGAAGTTGCGATCGGCATTGCTGACGATCTGGCCGTCGACGAGCGGCGCGTTCTGGAACGCGACGCGGTCGATGGCGGCCTTGGTCGAGACCTCGACCTCCTCGAACCGCTTGGTGACGCCGGCGGAGCCGCCGACGGTGGAGGCCAGCGGAATCCTGGCGAACCGGCCGGCGAAGCGCGGCGTGCCGGGATCATCGGCATCGACGGCAACGTGGCCCTCGCCGTTGAGCGCAAACGTATCGGTGATGTCGTAGCGCCCATTCACCTTGGCGTCGACGGTAGGCCTGCTGAGCTGCCGGAGCTTTGCATAGTCGATGTAGCCGACGCGCACATCGGCGTTGAGCAGATGCCGCTCGAACTGAGAGCGCACGAGCAGGACCGGCGCAACGCTGACGAAGGCCGAGCCCTTGCCCTGCGGTACACGGCCGGGATTGCTGTCGAAGCCCGAGGACATTTCGAACGCAGGCTTCAGGATGAAGTTTCCCACCGTGATGCCCTTGGGCTCATAGGGGTCTTCCTCCATCATCGGCGGCTGCGGCTGATCCTGCGGCTTCTGCCCCTTGTTCACCGGCGGCAGCCGCATCTTGGGCTTGTCGGCCAGAACGGGCGGAATCGGCTGTGCATCCTGTCGCGGAATCGGCGGCAGATTGCGCGGCAGCACGCCGCGCGTCGCCGGCGGCGGACTGACGGCGAACGCCAGCGCGTCAAGGCAGCGATTGGGGACGTTCGTGACCGACAACCGGCCCGGCGTCGACAGGCAGCCACCGACCAGAAGGCCGGCTGACGGTGTGCCGAAGAAGCCATTGCGGACAGGCGCCAGGCGCGGCGCCGGCTCGCGGCGCGCGGCCTGCGGAAGCGCGCCCGCTCCGGCATCGACCGGAGATCGCGGCCGCGGCGGTGGAGCCTCGTCCACCTGGGTGGCCGCCTTGGGCTCCGGCTCGACGCCACCAGGCGAAACGATCACCTGCGGAATGACCAGCGGTCCGTTGCCGTTGGCAGGCCGCGCCGGCTGCCGGCGGCGATTGGGCACGACTACCACCGGCCCCCCGTCGGAGGCTCCGGGATCTGCATAGGCTCTCACCTGGCTGCCCGGAACGACGGTCTCAGCGGACGACGGCGCGGCTCCAAGCAGCGTCACGAGCAGCACGGTGATCGCAACCGTCTCCTCCTGGCACCGTGAGACGTCGCGACCGATGCCACGTCTGGAAGCGACCGTCTCTCGTGCTGCCCGTTCCAAAGAGCCTCGTCTCCGTCGAGTTCGGCAACCTGCGAAGCGCGGCGCCCGCGGCGTGACGCATTCCGGCATCACGGCGCCGCGGGACCGAAGGCCGGATCACTCGATGATCAGCGCGCCCTTGTTGCCCTGATGGAAATCGTCGAAGAATTCGTAGCGTCCCGGCTTCTGCGCCTTGACCTTCACGACGCCTTCCATGTTCGGCTTGATCACCGTTTCGAACTCCAGCGGCTCGCTCTCGAACTCGACCGGCGCGCCATCCAGATTCTTGACCTTGAACACGATCGGCGTGTTGGCCGGCGCCTTCATCTCCGCCGGCTGAAACTTGTTGTCCTTGACCGATATCTCGATGGTCGTCTCAGCCGCTCCTGCCGGCAGCGCGAACGCCGCGATCAACAGCACGGCGGCTCCCGCTGCCTGTCCCTTCCCAAAGAGATTCATGATTTATGTCCCTGTCCCGAATTCACCCGAATGTGCCGAACGTCTTCCGGCGCTCGCCTGCTTCGACGAGTCTCCGACACTTCATAGAACGACTATGAAGTCCCGAATGCGGCAATTTGCCGTGTCGAAATTTGACAACATCGTTGTGTGCGACAAAGCGCGCGAATTTATTAGTTGTTCGGCGTCGAGGCGCCGCGCAGACGCGTCGGCTCGAGCATCGCCGATGCGCGCCGAATGACAATGACGAACATCAGCGGTCTCCGCGGTCGGGAGCAGCACGATCACCTGAGTTCGCAGCTGTGCTGATATGAGACACGACAGGTCATGCAGCGCCGTCGCGCACGCCGCGAACCACACGAGGCTCACGATCGACCGCTTACGCTGCGTACAGCACCTGCATGATTCTCATGCACCGGCTCATCGAGACGAGTACGAGCGAGATGCACGAAGGAACGCGCTCGCACTGGTCTCATGCGGCATGGACCGCAATATGCGTGTGCGCCCATCCAGCTCGAGCCGTGTGCGGACGAGCCTCGCGCGCACCAGAAATGAAATCAGGCGCGGGCCTGCTCGCCCATATCGCCGGCGAGCGCACACGACCGATGCCCGCCGTCTCATCTGCCGACCCCCAGCCGCCTGTCGTGAACGCTGAGGGATCGCGGCATACGCGCAGGCTTCGCGGCGCCGGGCGCCGGATTCACGCGCAGGGGCGGCAGATCGGGGACGACGGATATTTGCTCCTCGTCCGCCACGGGCTCGGGCTCCGGGCTCTGGCGTGCGACGCTGCGCGCCGGCGCGGCGCGCATGATGCCCGGCACGCGCTTGCGTCCCGTGACCATCGCGCGCATCAGGTTCTCCCGCTGCAGCAAGCTCATCCACACCGTGCCGAGCACATGCACGGCGATCAGGGCGATGATGGCATTGGACGACAGCGCATGCGCCTGCTCGATCCAGCCGACGCCGAAGAACCGGACCGAGACCTGCATGACGCCGCTGATGGTCGAGACGATCAGAAGCGCGAGCATCACGACCAGCATCGCGGCCCCCGCCGGGTTCAGCCCGAGATAGCGTCCCGTCTCTCCGCGCAGCATGCCCACGATATACTGAGGCGCCGCCCGCAGCTTGAGGCTGATCCGCGCGAACAGCGAATGACGGCTGCCGATCAGCCCCCAGATCAGCCTGAAGGCGAGAAGACCGATGACGGCATAGCCCGCGAGGCGGTGCAGGCGATCGAAGGTGTTGGGCGTGACGCAGGCGACGAGCACGAAGGCCGCGAGCGACCAGTGCCAGACGCGCAGCGGAAAATCCCAGACCGCCACGGTCCCCGGACGTGAGTTCGCCGGCGTCGGGGAGGCGACGCTCCGCTGCGCCTGGCCTGCGTCACGCATGACCATCAGATCACTTCGCCTTGGTGTGCTTCAGCGCGAGGTCCTCGGGGCTGTAAAACAGCTCATAGAGCTTGCCGCCCTTGACACCGTAAACCTCGTAGCAGGTGCCCTCGATCTTGGTCTGCCGAACCTCGTAGCCCGCGGCCTTCGCCTTCGCCTCGGCTTCGGCGGTGGTCTTCCACGACGCCTTGTCGAGCCTGGTGCAATCCTTGTAGCCGTCGGCGAGCGCCGCGGAGCCCGACGCCAGACCCGCCGCCAAGACCACGCCTAACAGTTTGATGACCTTCATTATGAAATTCCTCCTCGAAGACTGCGCCATCGGCGCCAACAGCGCTCGATGCGCGGACTACAAAGGGGAGGGAGATTTCAACGAAACTTGGACGTCATCGTCCGCGGTGGATGGCCTCGACCACGCAGGCGCGGCTCGAAACGTTCCACATCCGGCCGCAATGTCGCTGAGATGCGAACTCACATGCGGTCCAGTCAGGATCGAACCATGTCAGCAGGCTACTGATCTCTTCAGGACTCGACCCCGTGCCGGGTTCCCTGCGCGTTGCAACTGATATTGATTCGCAAGGATGTAGCAGCATCGTCGTGAGGCGTATGCGCTTTGCTCCCGCACAAGGCGTGGCCGGCGCGGCGTGCGGGACCACACTCCCGCCCGATTGCCGCTGTGACCATGGTGAGGCGAGAAAGGAACCGACAGCTACAAGGCTGCGACCTTAAGCCTCAGAAAAATTTTCTGAGCATCGCGATCGTTCGCACGACCAGATCGAGATCGGTGGTGGACGATGACGATGCGGCTGCTTGCGAACGGATCTAGCGGCCGTCAGACGCACATCCGTGCGGACAACGGCAAGGCCATCCTGATCCTGGACGCGGGCGATACTCTTGCCGGCACGGACTGCCGACCAGGATGGCGAGTCGCTGCAGGAAAACGACGTCTCGGATGCCTCGGCAACGACGTCCCCGCTTGCGCCGGGATCTGCCATGGACGCGCGTCCGGACGAGCGGCCGTTGCCGGATGGCGGATCGTCCTTGCCGCCATCGCGCGACAGGCGCCGCCCTCAGCGATGGATCCTCGCGGAGCGACCGAGCTTGCGTCCCACGGTCGCGCGCAAGCCGACGCGCATCACGCGCCCGGCCGTTGGGAATCAGGGCTATCGCACTTGACGATACAAGTTTGAGGTCGGCTCCTTCCACACCGTCATGGCCGGGCTCCGTCCCGGCCATCCGCGTCGTTCGGCATCCTGGGAAGGACGTGGATGCCCGGGACGGAGCCCGGGCATGACGACGTGGAGGCAGCGCAGCGAAACACTCAGATCTTCATATGCGATAGCCCTGGTTGGGAATGGAGAGGTCGTCACTTCGTCCCGGAGAAGACGCGGCTGATGAAGTCGGAGCTCTCGGGCGACTTCGTCATCTCCGGCGACGGCTCGGGCTGGGCCGGCGGCTCGGCTGGTACGGACCGGATCTGCGGTCGGTTTCGGACGGTGACGCTGCGCGTCGCCCGCGCCTCCTGCTCGCCTCCGTTCGGCTTGCTCACCGTGATCATGATCTTCTCGGAGATCACGGGCGGATCGAAGTTGAGATGCCTGGTGTCGCCCAGCACCAGCTGCAGCGTGTGCTTGCCGGGCGACAATTCGATCCGCGCCTCGGTCTCCCCCGCTGCGTAATGAACGTGTTTCTTGTCACGCGGAATCTCCTCGCCGGCCTGCATCGTCTCGTCGACGTCGACGAGAAGATGATGATGGCCACTGCCGGCGAAATCGTCGCCCGCATGGGTGACGCCCATGTTGCGCAGTCCGAAGCGAGCGATAAAGGGCCCGGTCACCGTCTCCCCATCCGCAGGAGAGATGAAATAGACGCGGGCATCCTTCGCAGCCTTCGTTCCCTTGGCCGGCGCCAATGACGGCGCGAGCACGAGCGATGCGGTCAGGATAAGGCAGAGTCGCGCAGACCTCGGCAGCATGCAAATCCCCTATGGTGAGAGCGCGACGCGGAAGCCCAGGGTCGGATGCCGGATGCGGCCGTCATAGCGGTCGCGACTGCCGGCCCGCGCATCGGCGGCGCCGTTCTTCCACGATCCCGAGCGGATGACGCGGGCATAGCTGCCCTCCTCGAGCCAGGCCGATCCATCCGCCGGCGCGCCCCTGTAGTTCTTATGCCAGTTGTCGGCGACCCACTGGCCGACGCCGCCGCCCATGTCGAACAGGCCGTAAGGATTGGCCTGGACACTGCCGATCTTCGGCGGCTGATCCGTCTCGGCGTCCCCCGTGCCGTTGCAGCCCTTGCAACTGGCCATCCCCGGGCGCATGCGATCGCCCCACCAATAGCGGGTGCGCTGGCCGGCGCGCGCGGCATATTCCCACTCGGCCTCGGTCGGCAGCCGGAACGACTTGCCGGTCGCCTTCGACAGCCAGGCGAGATAGGCCTGCGCGTCGTCGTAGCTCAAGTTGGTGACCGGACGATCATCCGCACCGGCCGCGATGTCGGCGCAGCTTGCCGCCGCGACACACTGCTTCCACTCGCCGATCGTCACGGGATGCTTGCCGAGCGAGAACGGTCGCACGCTGACCTGATGCGACGGCTGCTCGGACTCGTCGTCGCCGCCCATCGCAAAACTGCCGCCGGCGATCGCAACCAGCTCGGGCACGCGCAGCTTCGGCTCGGCGTCCGGCGCCGGCGGGATCGCCGCGGTGCCGGATGATCGCGCCAGCGTTGCCTCGAGTGCAGGAGCCGGCTGACGCGGCGCGATGAAGGCGCTGGACGGCGATCGCGCAACGTCCTGGGGCGCGCTGGCGGCTTCCAGCAGGATCCGGCGCGGCGGAGGCAGCGGCGCGGCGGACTGCGCCTCCTGCTGCGAGCTCGATGATCCTGACCCAGGCGGCGCCTGAATCAGCAGCCTGATCTCGCGTAACGGCAGCAGCACGCCGCCGAGGAAGACGATGCCGAGGACCCCGACGCCGAGCGCTCCGCGGATCAGCTTCTTGCGACTTCCTGGAGCCGGTGCGAGGAGGACGTTCAGCCGGCCGCCCTCACCCGTCTCCTCCTGATCATCGTCGCTGCCGTCGTCCCATCTGCCTGGAAGAGACGCCGGCGCGGGCGACGGGTGCGGGCGCACCGGAGAGACGGGCGCAGGTTCTCGTCGAGCCGCACTCTCCGGCTCTGCGGTCTCCCATTCGGCATCGAGCGACTGCTCCAGCGCGCCGCACATCATCAGCAGCAGCCCGCCTTCGCTCTTGCCGGTCCAGCGCTCCTGCACCTCGGGACACTCGACCTGATCCTCGACGCGCAGGAAGCTCGGCGGACGCATCGGGCTGAGCGAGACCTGCACCGTGCGGCCGCAGCGCCGGCAGGCCACCGCGCGGGAATCCTCCGGCAGCGCGTCCTCGGCGAGCTTGGGAGCCCGCAGCCATTGCAACGCTGAACTCTCGCTCATGCTGTCCTCGCTCTTGATGCCCGCCAGCCCCGTCACTGACCCCAGCTGGCGAACACGTCCTTGAACACGCGCTCGCCGTCGGATCCCTTCTCGATCGACAGCAGCGCCCGGTTGCCGCCCTCGTAGACGATCGGAATGTCGAACCACTGCTTGCCCTTGAGCAGCATCAGGTTGCGCTTGGTGTCGACCTCGTTGGCGGACAGCGCGACCATGAAGTACTTCGGCGTCACCCGGGCGGTCTGGGTCACCAGCGCCGTCCCGCGCTCGGCCTCCTCGCCCTTCAGGCCGATGCCCCTCAGGCTCGTCAGGCCGCTCACCGACTGATCCGGCCAGTCGAACTTGAGCTCCATGATGTGGCTCGCCGGCATCTCCATGTCGGCGTTCCGCCGCAGCGAGATCGTGGCCTTGGTGCCGTTCTCGATCTCGATCTCCCCCTTGATCGCCGGCGCCGCATCGAGTCGCGGACCCCTGCTCTGCTCGATCGACCAGGTGACCTTGCCGGGATAGCGCTTGCCCTTCGGATCCTGCGGATCCTCGTGATAGAGGAACGCCTGCGCCGGTGTGCTGACCGGCACGCTCATGCCGACCGTGGCATGCTCCTCGGCCGCAGCGGCGATCGCCGGCTTGGCCTCCGGCGTGATCCGCTCGGCATTGACCTTGCGGGCGCCCGGTTCGCTCGG
Organism: Bradyrhizobium sp. HKCCYLRH3073; assembly: GCF_051167995.1. Lineage (NCBI taxonomy): Bacteria > Pseudomonadati > Pseudomonadota > Alphaproteobacteria > Hyphomicrobiales > Nitrobacteraceae > Bradyrhizobium > Bradyrhizobium sp. HKCCYLRH3073. Next base: position 251,362 of record NZ_JBNPUD010000008.1, on the reverse strand, counting down.
CAGCGCGGACGCTGCCGTCGCACCGCTCAGGGCCGGCTGGATCCATTCCGACGCGCGCTCCCAGGACACCGCCGCACCGACGATCGCCAGCAGCCCGGCCGCGGCAACTGCCATCACGCGCCGGCTCGGCACACGGCGGCGTGGTGCCGCGGCGTTCTCCGTCGCCTTGAACGCCATCTCGACGAGAGAAGGGTGAATCTTGATCTCTGCCGCCGGCGTTACGGACTCCGCAACAGAGGCTGGAGCCGCGGCAGCGGCGGCAGGCTCAGTGGTGGCAGAAGCCGCTGCCGCAGCGGATGTCGCAACGACGCCTGTCTTCACGGGCTCTGCCGACGCGGCGCTCGTGGGCTTCGCGTCGATCTCTGCTGTGACCACCTTGCTTTCGCCAGGGCGCTGCGGCACCGCGAGCCGATCGGCGACAATGATCGGCGCTTCGACGACGGTGGCCGCGCGCGGTTGGGTCGGCTCGACCGTGGCCGGCTCCTCGACGGCCGGAAGCTCGGGCGGAGCCGAAGCCGGCGTCACGATGTCCGCGGCCGGCTCGCGCGGCGGACGCCGGCGCAGAACGCGAATCTCCGGCGAGGGCTTGGGCGCAGCCGCGCGGCTCTCGGCACGCTGCGCTATCGCGGGCGCGCTCGGCTTGCCCGCGGCAGACGTGGCGATGTCCGTCCCCGAGCGGCGCGCCATCGAGAGATATTTCGCGACAGTGGCGATCTCCTCTTCGAGCGAGTGCGTCGTGATGACCTGCCGCGGCTGCGGCCGCTGCTTCGGCGCCGGCGCAGCCGCGCGGGCCGGCCGCGGCAGCTCGGCGGCTGGTGCATCGGCCGATCTGGACGTATCGGCGGGCAGCAGCTGAGCTGTGACCGAGGCCGCCTCGACGCCGGCAGGGCGCGCACGCAGCTCGATCATGCGATCGGGAAAGAGGATCGCGGCGAGATCGCGCAGCGAGGCACCCGGCATCAGCAGCCGCCGCAGCGCCGGCGGAACGCGGCGCAGCGCGGTCGTCTCGGTGCGTTTGACAACAGCATCGTTGCGGCCGGCTTCGACCGAGGTCCCGTCGTCATGACGCGCGTCGCTGATCAGAACCTTACGGGCCCGCAGCATCGCCGTCAGCTCGCGCAGATCCGAGCGCGAGGCGTGGTCGACGACCAGAAGATCGAAGGTGCCGATCCGGGCCGGCAGCAACTCGGCGACACGCCAGGCCGGCATCACGTGACAAGGAATCTCCTCGAGCCAGCCGTCAAGAGACCTGCGCGCGGCAAACCGAAGCCGGCGCGCGGTCGGACCGGAGCAGGCCGACGCCATCTTCTGCATCGAGTCCCTGAACCGCTTCACCGCTTGCCTGACGGCGCCGCCCGCATTCTGCGCGATGGCCAGCGACATGCGGGCACCGATCACCGCTTCGAACAGAGCGAGCGAGCGCGTCTCAAGCCGCGCGCGCTGAGCCGCGAGGTCATGCAGCAGCTGCCGCTCCTCCGGACTTTCGATCCGCATCAGCACGGCCCAATTCCACGCCGCCACCCATTCCGCGAGCGTCGTCGCATCCTTCGCCTCGCCCGCGGCCGGCGCGGACCGCAGTCGCTGCGCCAGACTCGGCGCGCCCGCTGCAGTCGCCATCCGGCAGGCGGTCCTGACGAGTTCGTAGTCCGGGCCGGCCTCGCGGATCTTCTCCATGGTTGCGAGAATGCCTGTCCACCGCGTTTCGAGCTCCTGGGGCTCCGTCTCGGCGTCACCGACCCGCGACAGCACGTCATCCTGAACAGAGACGGCGAGTTCTCCCGCCCGGGCGAACAACTCGCCCAGGCGAGCGAGCTCGACCAGCGGTCCCGATACGCGCGTCATGACGGTCCGGATCGCCGCGCCGAACGCGGCCAGCCGCTGTGCATCGGCCAGCATCGCCCTGACGTCGCCGTCCGGCATCGACAGCTTGGAGCAGGCATCGGCCACGTTGCGGACGGCGAGCGCGGCCGTCACGACGGCGGCCTCGACGCTCCTGACGATGTGCTCGAGGTCATCGAACGCCCGCGCCGATTCCAGTTGAAGCGCGGGTGCATCGATCTGCGTTGCGATCGACGTCCAGCGCGCACGCAACGCATGCAGGTCGTGACGCCACAGCAGGAAGCGCCCGACATATTGCCAATCCGCCGGCTTCGACGGCGCGGCCCCGTCCACCGTGATGGCCTCGACGGCGGCCTTCAGCGCGCGGCGCGACGGCGAGAACCGCGCGAACGGCTTCTCGCCGGCCGCAAGCCGTTCGACCACGCGAATCGCATCCCTCCTGGTGAACGCCTCGACCGGCGCCTGCACCTGACGCCTCGTGAATTCGGCGCTTCGGGACAGCTGGAACGACGCATCACGCGCCCAGCCCACGACCTTGTCGAGAGCCACGGGCTCGTCGGCCTTGGCGGTGCCGAGCGGCGACAGACGCGCGAGCCAGGGCGCCTCCGCGATGGCGCGATGGCCAGTCACCAGCGCATCGAGATCGGCCGCCAGGCGGTTGGTTGCGTCGAGCCCGAAGGTCGCGATGGCGTCGAGCGCGAGATCCTCGTCGCGGCCTGCGTCCGACGTCAGCCCTGCCTGGTGCTGCAGCTCCGCGTGCAGACGCAGGATCGCGGCAGTGTCGGGAAGCGCCGCGAGCTCTGGCAACTCGACATCGATGTGCTTGAGATCACCGGCAAGCCGCAGCCGCGCCTCGCGTGCCTTGTCGACCGCCGTGACGAGCGGGTCGGTGGCCGCGAGCAGGCGCTTCGGCCGGTCGGTGAACCAGGCATGCGCCTCCTGTTCGCCGATCAGCGCCTTGAACAGATCGAACGGCAGCTCCGGCAAGCCGCCGGCGACTCGCAGGTTGCGCTGGACGATCTCGGCGATCTCGTCGTCGAGCGATGCGATCTGCGTGCGCTTCGAGATGATGTCGCGTTCGAGCCGGCCGATCTGACCGACCTGATCGCGCAGATTCGGCGTGTCCAGGATCGATTGCAGCCGGCCGGCCAGGGCTTCGGCCTTCCTGAGCACGTCCTTGTCGGAGCCGGTCGAGCTGACGGTCAGCTCGCGAATGGCCGGCGGCAGCTTCTGATGCAGCAGGGAAAGTGCAGCCTCGTCCCTGGACACGACGAGGACGCGCGAGCCGAGCGCGAGGTGATGGCAGACGACGTTGACGAGCGCCGCGATCCGATCGTCGCGTGCGACAGACTGGACCATCAGGCCATCCGACCGCGACAGCTCGCGCACGACCTCGACATCCTCCGCGACAGCCGGCAGCGGGAAGAACAGATCACCCTGCTCGACCGCGGCAGGCTTTGGCGCAGGCGCAATGTCGATGGGGCCCCCGACGATGCCGGACAGGTGCCGGCGCGCATTGGCGTGGCCACGTCCATCCGGCTGCGAGAGCAGCGCGTTCACGGCTCCCGACAGGCAGCACTCACTCTGCGGCGCATGCTCGATCGCGGTCTTGAGACTGTCGATGTCGCGCAGGGCGAGGCTCTCCGGCCGCCGCCGCGCGGATATGACCCAGCGTCCCGCCGCGATGGCGGCCTCCATGGCCGGCGTGCCGTCCGACGACACGGGATCGCGCGACGTCCTGTGACCGGATTGCACGCCTGCGGCGCTCAGGATCTGATCGGTCCCGATCGGCGTGAACGGCGACAGCTCTGCGCGCTGCTCCAGCGCCTCGACCAGGCGATCCGGCTTGTCGCGCACGGCAAGCGCGGCGTCCGGCGCCACGGCATCGAGCGCCCTCAAATTGACGGTTGCGCCGACGAAGCGCGGCCGGACCCTGACCTCGGCATCCGGGCGCGCGATGATCTCGATCTCGACCGCGCGCTCGAACAGCGGCAACTCGAATTCCCGCCCGCCCTGCCGCCAAGACGACAGCGCGACGCCCCACATGACCTCCATGACCTGATCGGCGCCGGCCGTGGCCGCCATGTCGCGCAGCCGCTGGTGGATCGACATGGTCCGGCGGCGCATGCGCTCGGTGTCGGCCCAGGCGGTCCATGGCCCGCTGATATAGCGCTCGAGCCGCTGCACGAGGTCAGGACGCTGCTCCAGGCGCAGCCGTCCAGTCCAGGCGCCCAGCTCCGGGGCCGGCGAAAAATCCTCGGGCCGCGCGTGGCGGGCAAAGGTGAGGCGGTTCTTCTCGATCTCATCGACCGTGACCACGATGCTCTCGTGCGGCGATGGGCGGCGGTCGGGGTCGGACGACGGCTCGACCCAGGTCTTGAGATCGTAGTCGATGGCAGGCGGCTCCGTCGCGGCAAGCGCCTCGACGGCGAGCCAGACCGGACCGTCGACATCGAAGGTATTGATCACCACGCCCGGCAGGCCCGCCAGCTCCTCCTGGTCGAGCGCGAAGCCATGATCGTCGGCGAATGGATGATCCGGCTGACGCTCCGCCGGGGAGCCCTCGGCACGAATGATCTCGGTCAGACTGCCGAGCACGTCCTGCAACGGCTCGACGACCGATCCCATGCCGAGTGCTTCGCTCGTCGAGGACGCCCAGGCGTCGGTCGGCGACTGCGGCTCCAGGGCTGCCGCGCCGATAGCACCAAGCAGCCGCATGCCGTGATCGGCTGCACTGCTCTGCGCCTTGCGATCGCCCGCGCCGGCCTCGTTGGGCCGCACATTCACCAGCTGGCTCATCGCGCAGATCCTTCTCTGAAGTCGGCCGCAACGTCGGCGCGAGCTCGGCGAGAGGCTGACCGACAAGGATGGCCCTGCGCATGATCACGGAGCGCCGGGCGATCGGAGAGTGGGTTCAGAGTGGACAAGCTTGCCTCGCTGCAACGTCGACGGAACTCCCGACTCGTTGCGGAGGGGTATGGCGAAGTGAGGTCACATCAATGACCCGACAGGTAGATGAATGTGACGATTCTCGCTCCCGTCGGAGAATCGTGAAAAAATCCCGGGTCATTCGATGAGGAAAATCGCGCCTAAGAAGTTTGTTAGTCTTGGCTTTTTGTGTAGCGTCGCGCGCGTGGCCGACAACAAGCTTGGGTTGCGGACGAATACGCTGGAATGTGTCTAAGAATACTTCTAACGCTCAAGAAGAAATATCGAGACGCATGCCGAACGCCCGATGTCCACGCCGCAGCACGGCTGCGGTCCCTGTTCGACCACGAGCCCGCCGCGTATGCGGCTCGCTTGCAGGGGGGCGGCGCCACAAGCATTGGCGCCAGCGTGCATGGCACCGCGTCGTTCCCTCCCCGAATACGGTGATTGCATCCGACCGAAACGGCGTCGCCGTGCCCCACACGATGGCCCGCCAAAGAAGCCCGGGGATGTCGCCGGATCCCATGCGATGGCTCTGCAGCCGACGCTGCTTGAAACACCCTCGAAGCTGAAGTAGCTGTTGTTGCAATGACATCGACGTCGTCCAGACGTTTCCCGATCGATGGGGCCGGGACTGCATGGTGAGGCAACGGACGAGGGCTGCGGCCGCATGCGGTGCCGTGCTGTTCACGCTGGTTTCGCTGCCGTCGCGCGCGCAGTCGCAGACTGCCGGGACGGCCGAGCGCGAACCTGCGTCGGTCAAGCTTTCCGCGACGCAACAAAAGCAGATCGGGCTCCAGACCGCCGTCCTGAAGGCGGAATCCCATCCCGAGCAATTTCGCGCCTACGGCACGGTGCTGGACGTCGCCAGGCTCACCGACCTGACCAACAACTACGCCAATGCCCAGGCGCAGCTGCAGACGGCGCAAGCGAAGCTCGACGTCGCAAGACTGGCGTTCGAGCGCGCCCGCGACCTCGTGCAGTCGGCGGCCATGCCGCGCAAGGACGCCGAGGCGGCGGAGGGCACGTTCCGGACCGATCAAGCCTCCCTGGCCGCGGCGGAATCGCAAGTGAAGACCTTGATGGCGACGGCGCGGCAGGAATGGGGCGCCGTCATCGGCAAAGGCATCATCGAGCGCTCGCCGCAGGTCGTGCAACTGATCGAACGCGAGCAGTTGCTGGTGCAGGTCACGCTGCCGCCCGGCGTGAGTCTGGCCGCGCCGCCGCGCGGTGCGCTGGCGCAGGCGCCGACCCGCAGCGCCAACATCGATCTGCGCTATCTGTCGGCTGCGCCGCGAACGGATCCGCGCATCCAGGGCGTGAGTTATTACTTCGTCGCCGCCGGCGACAGCGGGCTGCTGCCGGGGATGAACACCATCGCCTACGTACCCTCGGGCAAGTCATTCGACGGCGTCTTCGTCGAGGACACCGCGATCGTACAATGGCAGGGCCGCTCATGGGTCTATCTGCGCGCCGGTCCCGAGATCTTCAAGCGCCATCCGATCCGCACCGACCAGCCGGTGTCCGACGACGACTATGTCGTGCAGGACATTCCGTCGGGCTCCGAGATCGTCCTGCGCGGCGCGCAGGTGCTGTTGTCGGAGGAGGCCAAGAGCGAGCTGCGCGGCGGCGGCGACGATGATTGACGGCGTTCGCGGCGCCGCGGCCGGCCCCCAGGCGGCGCTGATCTCGTTTGCCATCCGCTTTCGCGGCATCGTGCTGGCGCTGGCCTGCACCATTCTCGGCTATGGCATCTTGTCGCTGGGTAGCGCCAACTACGCGGTGTTTCCCGAATTCGCTCCGCCCCAGGTCTCGATCCAGACCGAGGCGCCGGGGCTCAGTCCCGAACAGGTCGAGGTGCTGGTCACGCAGCCGATCGAGACCGCGATCAACGGTCTCGCCGGCGTCGAGAGCATGAGGTCGTCGTCGATCCAGGGCTTGTCCGTCATTTCGGTCATTTTCCAGCCCGGCACCGAGGTCTACCGGGCGCGGCAATTGGTGACCGAGCGGCTCGCGGTCGTTGCCGGCAGCCTGCCACAGGGCGTGCGGGCGCCATCGATGACGCCGCTGGTGCCGGCGGCCGGCACCGTGCTGGCGATCGGGCTGACCTCCGAGCAGCGCTCGCTGATGGATCTGCGCACCATCGCCGACTGGACCGTGAGCCGGCGGCTGCTCGCGGTGCCCGGCGTCGCGCAGGTCACGACCTATGGCCGGGACATCCGGTCGCTGCAGGTGCAGGTGCGATCCGACGATCTGGTCCGCTTCGGCGTCGGCATGAACGATGTCGTCGCCGCCGCGCGCAAGGCCACCGGCGTGCGCGGCGCCGGCTTCGTCGACACCGCCAATCAGCGCGTCATCCTGCAGACGCAGGGCCAGTCGCTCACACCCGAGCAGTTGGCGCGCACGGTCCTGCTGCATCAGGGCGGCGCCAGCGTGGTGCTCGGCGACGTCGCAACGGTCGTGAACGCGCCGGAGCCGCCGATCGGGGGCGCGCTGATCAACGGCCGGCCCGGCATCATGATGATGATCAGCCAGCAGTTCGGCGCCAACACCCGCAACGTCGCGGCGCGCGTCGAGGCCGCGCTGCGGGAGCTGCGCCCGGCGCTCGACAGCGAGAAGGTCAAGCTGCACGCCGATCTGTTTCGTCCGGCGACCTTCATCGATGCGGCGACGGAGAACGTGCTGTTCGCCCTGCTGATCGGCGGCGCCCTGGTCATCATCGTGCTGTTCCTGTTCCTCTACGATTGGCGCACCTCCGTCATCAGTTGCACCGCGATCCCGCTGTCGCTGTTCTCGGCCGTGCTGGCCCTGCAGTGGATGGGACAGAGCCTGGACACGGTGACCCTCGGCGGTCTCGCCATCGCGATCGGCGAGGTCGTCGACGATGCCGTGATCGGGGTCGAGAACGTGGTGCGCCGGCTGCGTGAGAACCGCGGCCTGCCGTCGCCGCGCAGCGAAGCGCGCGTCGTCTATGAAGCCATGCTCGAGGTGCGCGGCGCGGTCGCCTATGCGACCTTCGCCGTGCTGCTGGTGTTCGTGCCGATCCTTGCGCTGCCGGGCCTCGCCGGCCGGCTGTTCGGGCCGCTCGGCATCGCCTACATCCTCGCGGTGGTCGCCTCGCTGATCGTCGCGCTGACCGTCACACCGGCGCTCTCGATGCTGCTGTTGGCCGGTCGCAAGCCGCGAGAGCAACGCGAGCCGCCGCTGGTGCGCTGGTCGCGCCGCTCCTACGAGACGCTGTTGCGACGGCTCGGCCGCTTCCCCAAGTCGGTCATGGTGACGGCCGTGCTGGTGACCGCCGGCGGCGCAAGCCTGGTGCCGTTCTTCGGCGGCACCTTCCTGCCCGACCTGAAGGAAGGCCACCTGATCCTCCACGTCTCGACGCTGCCGGGCACCTCACTCGACGAATCGCTGCGGCTGGGCACGCTGATCGCCGAGGCCCTGCAGGGCGTGCCGGAGGTCCGCAGCGTGGCGCAACATGCGGGCCGCGCCGAAGCCGGCGTCGATACCGCGGGCACGCATTCGAGCGAGATCGAGGTCGACCTGAAGCCGGGGCTATCAGGCGACCAGCAGGAACTGGCGCAGCAGCGCATCCGCGCCGCGCTCGCCAACTTCGCCGGCATCAACCTGTCGATCAAGACCTACCTGACGGAGCGCATCGAGGAGACGCTGTCCGGCTTCAACGCCGCCGTGGTCATCAACGTGTTCGGCCCCGATCTCGACGATCTCGAGCGCGCGGCGCGCGACATCGCGCGCGAGCTCGGCGAGGTCCGGGGTGCGATCGACATCCAGCAGCAGTCGCCGCCGGGCATGCCGCAGGTCAACGTGACCCTGCGCCCGACCGATCTGCAATCCTGGGGCCTGGATGCGGTCGAGGTGCTGGAATTGATCCGCACCGCCTATCAGGGCGACGTGGTCGGCCAGGCCTATGAAGGCAACGTGGTCTTCAATGTCATCGTCAAGCTCGATCCCGATGCGACCGCACGCCCGACCGAGATCGGCAACATGCCGATCCGGACGCCGAGCGGCGCCTACATCCTCCTGAAGCAGGTCGCGGACGTCTACGGCACCGCGGGGCGCTACGTCGTGCTTCATCGCAACGGGCAGCGCGTCCAGACCGTGACCGCCAACGTCGCCGAGCGCGACCTCGAATCCTTCGTGGCCGCGGCCAAACGGAAGATCGCCAAGGAGGTCAAGCTGCCGCCGGGCGCGCATGTCGAGTTCACCGGCGCGGCCGAGGCGCAGGCCAAATCGCGGCGCGACCTGCTGGTGAACTCGCTGCTGGCGACGATCGGCATCGTGCTGCTGCTGTCCTTCGTCACCGGGCACTGGCGCAACCTGGTGCTGGTGCTGATCAACCTGCCGTTCGCCTTCGTCGGCGGCGTCCTCGCGGTCGCACTGACCGGCGGCGTGCTGTCGCTGGGCTCGATGGTGGGCTTCGTGACGCTGTTCGGGATCGCGCTGCGCAACTCGATCCTGATGATCTCGCATTACGAGCATCTGGTCGTCACCGAAGGCCGCGCCTGGACTCTGGAGACCGCGATCGCCGGCGCCGCCGACCGCCTGGTGCCGATCCTGATGACCTCGCTGGTGACCGGCCTCGGCCTGCTGCCGCTCGCCCTCGGCGCCGGCGAGCCGGGCCGCGAGATCGAGGGACCGATGGCCGTGGTCATCCTCGGCGGGCTCCTGACCTCGATGGCGCTGAACCTGCTGGTGCTGCCGACCTTGGCGCTGCGCTTCGGCCGGTTCGCGCGCGGCGTGCACGCCCGCGGAGATGTCGCGGCGAGCTGATCTTGGGCGTGAGACGTCCGCGACGTTCGCCGCACTGCTCGACGCTTCACCGTGCGGGCCGGATGAAGGAGATTAAATTCCGCCCCGTGTTGACGAGCTTGTCCCTGGTCAACTGCAGACCTTCGCGACCGAATGACCGGCGTCCGCGTTCAGCTCGATGCGGACGTGGCGAGAACATTCCCGATCGGCGGCTTCGTGCGACAGGCTACGCACAACGCACACAAGCTTGCATGCAAAGAGTGGAAGATTATTCGGATTGTTGGCTAGGCGCGCTAGGTTCGAGGTCAACGCCGCGGCGATACTGGTCGCTTGTTCGAAACTCCGCGATCGATTCCTGAATGGCAAGCGCGAACGAGCTGACCAGCGCGACCCCGAGCGTGACGTAAGTCCACTCCTCGTGCCCGCCGTTGGAATGTGAGGTAATTCGCGCATAAAAAAGCGTTCCGGCGACCAGAGACAGAATCGCCAAAAGCATCATCAAATATGTCAATGCATTCTTGGGTGTTTGGCGTCGTCCTCTCGCAAATTGCGCTATTGAGAGGAGAGATAGCCCGGAGATGACGACGGCTAACACGCATACCTCTGCGAGCGGGCTATCGGGGTAGTCACCACAAGCCTTTGCATAAAGCGCGTAAGGTTGGTGGGCAGAATCGTCGCACAGTGCCGTGAAAAATGAGTCGTTTCCGAAGCCGTGATTTAGGAGATATGCGAAAAGCGGCAACAATCCTACGACCGCTTCGCCTATCCATTGAACGCAGCCATTGCCGATGGCGCCCGCCCAAAGCCGGTATTTGCCGAAAATCCCCATGACAACTTCCCTTGCTTCCTCTCCGCAAGGTACCATTTCTCCATCGCGCAATCTTGTAAACCCACTGGTATTTTGGCGCGCAAACAATCTCCAGCAGTGCCGGGCCGTAAGATCGGTGGAACGAAGCGATGCCCATCAGCCGTAGCGAGTAGGGCGGATTAGCCGAAGGCGTAGTCCGCCGTCGTAGCCATGACATCACGCCTGCTGCCGATTTTCCCGAACGGCAGATATGCTCCGCTAATCCGCCCTACGGCCTATCTTACCGCTTCTTTTGCAGCCTTTATAAGCTCGGCCAGCTGACCGAGCGGTGGCTGGGGCACTTTGCCAAATTCGAGAGTGGGGGTTAAGGCCGCCGCTAGAAGACTATACTCGGAGACTGTTGCGCCAGATCCTAGAAGACGCAAGAGATCGGCTCTGGCTGTATAGAACGCTGCTAATCGAATGTTGTATCTGTAAAGCGAAACGAGGATGCTGACGAAAAATCCAATGACCGCCAATAATCCAAAGCGCGTTACGCTCGTCTGCAGCAAACGCAGAAACAGGTCGCTTCCGTTCTTGGGCAACGTTTCAGTGCTCTTGATGAGTCCAACCTCAGCTTCTAGTTTCTCCAAGTTTGTCTGATCTGTAATTGCATCGAGTGACTTCGATCGTGCTTCCAGCGAGGCTATTTCCGTTTCACGCTCGATTTGGTCTGTAATCAGCTTGATTGGAAACGTGGACCTAAACTCGTCAAGCTGTTGTTTAGATATCGAGAACCCGTACTCACCGTGGCAAATAAACATGCCAACCTGCACTGAGTTCACGTCTGGTTTGTCAGAAAAAGCGGATTCAACTTTCGAAACAACCTCCAATCCCGACTTTGGAGCGAATCTTTCTTGAGAAGATGGCTGCTGCACTGCTTGTTGCCACCTGCGAATTGCCTCTATGACTGTTCGTCCGCACTTTCGTTCTGGCTCCGCGAGATCCGACCGGCGCGCACGGATTTTGGCTTGCTCACGATTTATGGTAACGATTTTTTCGTCGTAGGTCGGACTTCCAATGTCTCCAGCGGTTAAGTTCGGAGCTAAGATGACGGCTGCTACCCCGCCCACCAGCAATAGGAAAACCAAGGCTAAGAATAGCAAAGCTTGATTGGCGAGGCGTTTACCGCGCGAATCGAAGCGCTCAATCGCGTCCGCGACTTCCATGCCATTGGCCTCCCTCAAGGTGATGAAGCAGAACCACCACGTGAAGGTCGACGCGCTCAAGGGCTACGACCGACGTGACAACGGGTTCGAAGTTAATCTCGGTGAGAGCTTTCTTTAGCTGTACGACGTCACGTCGCCCGAGTACTCCGCCTTGCACTCGGGGCAAGCATAGGGCATTCCCGGCTTGTGCACGACAGTCAGCTGATAGAACCTTCCTTTGTTTTGTTCACAACGCGGACAGAAAGCTGAGCCGGTTGGGTTGCCTTCAGCGTTCTTTCTGTATTTGAATCCTCGCTGTTCAATCAGATCCTGCTTGAATTCGAAGGCTTTTTTCAGAGCGGAGATTTCTGCGTCCTTTTGGCGTAGTTCGTCCTGGAAATCTGCGACAGCGATCTTTGCTGTCGCAAGTGCGCTTGTTAGATCGGCTATCTTCAACTTAAACTCGGCCTCGGTGAGAGCCTTGTTCAGGTTTAAGAGCTCCTTAGAGAAACCAATTGCTGCAGTTAAGGCGGCAGCGCCTTCGGCAATCGTGCTCATTCCTCCCCCCATTCGCGCGCGAAGCGCCGCCACCATTTAAGCACGTCTGCTGAGGCTAATGGAGTCCGATGATCGCCCTTCTCGGACCTTCCGACCGCCGCCAAAGACGTCGGCCTGCTGGGCTTGAGCGGATCTGCTTGTCGAGACTCGTGCGGGCCCGGAGCCAGGCGCGCACGACCGACAAAACAACCTCCGATGCGATGCGCCCAGAATCTGATTTTACTCACCGCCTCAAGCACATCACCCTTGTCCAGTCCTCCCACGGAAAATATTCTACTTTCGTTTTTCAGAAAAACATGATTGACTATGCGCATCCCGTCCCGCCATGAGGGGCGCTTCGCGATCGTCACGAGACGTGGGTGCGGGATGCGGTGGGTGCATTGGATCGCAGCGCGAGCAATCGTGCGGACGAACGAGCCCGATGCGCCGGCGAAATCGTAGGGTCCTGGCCTCCCGGTGCTGAGGCCAAGCGGACGGTGACGATGATCCGTTCGTGACGGGGGCAAGACAGCCGGTCCCCGGGGAGAGGACGTATAAGCCGCCCAACCATCGCGCGGGGAATGCCGGGATGTCTCGGCTGAACCTGTGGTACCTGCCGCCTGCATTTTTTTCGCAGGCGGGCCATGGGGGCGGCCAGCTCCCGGCATTCCCTGCGCCCTCTTCGTCGATGAGGGCGAAACGACCCGCACAACTCGGACGCAGGGCGCGCCGCGAGGCCGAATGACTGCGTTCTAAGAAGCACTCATCGCAGATGTCGGCGCCCGCAGCGTCGAGGCGGCGGAGAGACGATGGACGTCCCGCATGACAGCGCGCACAAACGCTGGGACTGTCGACCATTGGCCCGATGGATTTCGGCGCCGAACTGCCTCAGGCGTTCAGCCGGTCGATGTGCACCTTGCCGGCCTTCATCACCAGCGGAATGTGATCGCCCTGGCCGAGCAGGCACGAGACGTCGCGCAGCGGATTGCCCTCGACCACGAGCAGGTCGGCAAAGGCCCCGGGCGCGATGCAGCCGAGCTTGCCCTGCATGCCCAGCACCTCGGCGCCGATCACGGTCGCGCTGGCAATGACCTCGCGGGCACCGAGGATCTCGGCGCGGATCCGGAATTCATCGCTCTGCAGGCGCTGCGACGGTCCAAGGAGGTCGCTGCCGTAGCCCATCTTGACGCCGGCGTCGCGATAGATGCCGAGCGAGCGCAGGCCGGCATCGCGCACATCCGCGATCTTGGCGACGCTCTCCGGCGGCAGGCCGTATTGCGCGCCTTCATTGGCGAGCGCCTCATAGGTGACGAGCGTCGGGACGACATAGACGCCCTTCTCGGCCATCAGGCGCGCAGTCGGAAGGTCAACGAGATTGCCGTGCTCGATGGTGCGCACACCGCAGTGGACGGCGCGGGCGATCGCCTCCGCCGTGTAGGCATGTGCCACGACGTAGGTCTGCCGCGCGCGGGCCTCGGCGACGATGGCGCGGATCTCATCCTCCGAATAGCCGAACGCGCCGACCGGATCGGTCGGCGAGGCGACGCCGCCGGAGGCCATGATCTTGATCTGGTCGGCGCCCATCTGCAGCTCCTCGCGCACCGCCTTGCGGACCGCATCGACGCCGTCGGCCACGCGGGCCAGCGCGCCGACCCGCACGCAGCACGGACAAGGGGCGTTGTCGGACAGGAAATCCGTCCGCGCCCGCATGTCGCCATGGCCACCGGTCTGGCTGAGCGCCCGGCCGGACACGAACAGCCGCGGGCCCTCGGTGAGGCCGGTGTCGACGGCCTGCTTCAGCGGATAGCCGGCGCCGCCGGCGTCACGCACCGTCGTAAAGCCCCGCCGCAGCATGCCCTTGAGCAGCAGCGCCGAGCGCAAGGTGACCAGCACGTTCGGCATCTGCACCTGCTGGGCGAGATTGAGCTCGACCGCGATCGCATGGACGTGCAGATCGATCAGGCCCGGCATCAGCGTCTTGCCCTGGAGATCGATGGTCTGGTCGACGCTGGTCTGCAGCGGCTTGTCCGACACATCCTTGATCAGATGGTCCTCGACCAGCACGTGATGGCCTTCGCGCAGCTCCGGCTGCAGCGGGTCGAGCAGAGCGGCATTCTTGAACAGGATGGTCGGCATCAAGGTGTCCTCGATCGGAGCGAAGCGTGCGTCAGCGGGCGGAGCGAGCCGACGATGACAGTGTTCTCCCCTATCCTGTCCTGCGGCCTCGAGCCAGCCCGGGACGGAATACCTGTCTTCTCAGCCGATCGACATCAGGCTGGCATTGCCGCCGGCGGCCGCGGTGTTGGTGGAGAGACTGACCTCGGTGACCAGCCGGTCGAGATCGTAGCAGCCGTCGCTGGCGCGCGGCGTGACGAGCGGGACGATCGGTCCGGGGCGCGTGGCGAGGTCGCGGCCGAGCGCGATCAATTCATCCGCCGCGCCATCGGAAAGCACGGCCTGCAGATCGCGGAGAGCCCGCCAGCTGTCGACGATCCGCAGGCGGCCGCGCAGCCGGCTGGCGAGCGGTCCCAACACGGCAGCAGCGGGATTCGCGCGTTCGACGAACGCGTCGTTGCCGGTCATCAGAATGACGCCGATCTGGACCAGCAACGCCTGCTCGCTTCTCGCCAGTGCAGCGACGACGCCGCGCGCGGTGATGCGATAGATGTTCTGTTCGCCAACGGGTCCTGGCAACTCGATCTCGAGCCCGGCCAGCACCTGGGGCCCATGCGCCTCGCACGCCAGCGCCGCCGCGGCATGTCCGCTGGCCCGCAACCCGTCGAGATAAGAGCGCAAGACCGCGTCAGACTGCGACGCCATGAGCCGCTGGCGCGGCGGCATCGCGAACAGCCGGCGCAGATACAGCGGCCCGCCGGCCTTCGGCCCGGTCCCCGACAGGCCGGAGCCGCCGAACGGCTGCACGCCGACCACCGCACCGATCACGTTGCGGTTGACATAGATGTTGCCGGCGGCGCTGCGGCTCGAGGCACGGGCAATCGTCTCCGTGATCCGCGAATGGATACCGAAGGTCAGGCCATAACCGGTGAGGTTGATCGCGTCGACGAGGTCAGCGAGCTGCTCGCGACGGTAGCGCAGGACGTGGAGGACGGGGCCGAACACCTCGCGCTCGACATCGAAGATGTTGCTGATCTCGATGATGGTCGGCGCGACGAACGTGCCGTGCGCCGCCTGCGGTGGCAGCGGCAGCCGCTCCACGGCATGGCCGCGCGCCTGCATCGTGGCGACATGCGCATCGAGCGTGTCGCGGGCCTCGCCGCTGATGACCGGGCCGACATCGACCGACAACGACGCGGGATTGCCGAGTTCAAGCTCGCGCAGCGCGCCGCGCAGCATCGACAGGATGCGGTCGGCGACGTCCGCCTGCAGGCAGAGGATGCGCAGCGCCGAACAGCGCTGGCCAGCGGAGTCGAAGGCGGAAGCGATGATATCGCCGACAACCTGCTCGGCGAGCGCCGAGGAATCCACGATCAGCGCGTTCTGGCCGCCGGTCTCGGCAATCAGCGGCACGGGCTGTCCATGGACGGTGAGGCGCTCGGCAAGCTGTTTCTGGATCAGCCGCGCGACGTCGGTCGATCCCGTGAACATCACGCCCTGCACGCTGTGATCGCCGACCAGCGCGGCGCCGACGCGGCCATCGCCGGGCAGCAATTGCAGGACATCCGCTGGAACGCCGGCCTCGTTGATGATGCGAACCGCTTGGGCGGCGATCAGCGGCGTCTCCTCGGCAGGTTTCGCCAGCACGGGATTGCCGGCCGCGAGCGCGGCCGCGACCTGGCCGGTGAAGATCGCGAGCGGAAAATTCCACGGGCTGATGCAGACCACGGGACCAAGCGGCTTGGGCATCTCGCCCTCGGCGAGAGCTTCGATCTCGCTCGCATAATAGCGCAGGAAATCGACGGCTTCGCGCACCTCGCCGACGGCGTTCGCAAAGGTCTTGCCGGCCTCGCGGACGATCAAGCCGATGAGGACGAGGCGACGCGCCTCCATCGTTTCGGCCGCAGCACGCAGGCATGCGGCGCGCACGCGCGGGCTGGTCGCGGCCCAGGCCGGCGCGGCGTTCGCCGCACGCGACAGTGCGGCCTCGATCTCGGCAGGCGCGGCATCCCTGGCCGCGCCGACGACGTCACGGCGATCGGCGGGATTGCGAATGCGGCGCGCACCTTCGCTGCCCGTCGCTCCGGTCGGCACAGCCTTCCAATCGAGGCTCGCGCTCGTGACCAGGCCTTCGCCGAGACGCGCCAGCGCGCGCTGATCGGAAAGGTCGAATCCGGCCGAGTTCACGCGGCCCGGGCCGAACAGCGCGGGCGGGCGCCTGATCTTGTCGTGCGGCGCGCCCGGGCGTTCCAAGGCGCGAACGATGGCGACGGGGTCCGCGATCAGATCGTCGACGGACACCGCGGGATCGGCGATGCGATTGACGAAGGAGGTGTTGGCGCCGTTCTCCAGCAGCCGGCGCACGAGGTAGGCCAGCAGCGTCTCATGCGAGCCGACCGGCGCGTAGATGCGGCACGGGCGTCCGAGCCGTGCGGGTCCGACAACCTCCTCGTAGAGCGGCTCGCCCATGCCGTGCAGGCACTGGAATTCATACTGGCCGCGCTCGTAATTGGGACCGGCCATCTCCACGATCGATGCCAGCGTGCGCGCATTATGCGTCGCGAACTGCGGGAACACGGCGTCGGGCGCGGCCAGCAGTTTGCGGGCGCAGGCGAGGTACGACACATCGGTATGGGGCTTGCGCGTGAAGACCGGAAAGTCCTGGAGACCATCGACCTGCGCGCGCTTGATCTCGCTGTCCCAATAGGCGCCCTTGACGAGGCGCACCATCAGCCGGCGCTGCGTGCGCCGCGCGAGGTCGATGAGCCAATCAACCACAAAGGCGCAGCGCTTCTGATAGGCCTGGATGACGAAGCCGATGCCGTTCCAGCTGGCGAGGTCCGGATCGATGCAGAGCGCCTCGAGCAGATCGAGCGACAAATCCAGACGATCGGCTTCCTCGGCGTCGATGTTGAGGCCGATGTCGTAGCGCTGCGCCAGCACGACCAGTTGCTTCAGTCGCGGCAGCAGCTCGCTCATGACGCGGTCGCGCTTGATGCTGAGGTAACGCGGATGCAGCGCCGAGAGCTTGATCGAGATGCCTGGCCCGTCGTAGATGCCGGCGCCGGCCGCATGCCTCCCGATCGCGTGGATCGCCATCTCATAGGCGGCGAAATAGCGCGCGGCGTCGCCGGCCGTCGTCGCCGCCTCGCCCAGCATGTCGTAGGAGTAGCGGAAGCCCTGCGCTTCCCGCGGCCGGCCGTTCGACAGCGCCTCGTCGATGGTCTGCCCTGCCACGAACTGCTCGCCCATCAGGCGCATGGCGAGCGTCACGCCCCTGCGGATGATCGGCTCGCCGCCGCGGGCAATGAGCCGCGTCAATGCCGACGCCAGGCTGTCCTCGCTCGCGGCGGCCGTCAGCGTGCCGGTGACGATGAGGCCCCAGGTCGCGGCGTTCACCAGCAGCGACGGGCTGTGCCCGATATGGGCGCGCCAATCGCCGGTCGCGATCTTGTCGCGGATCAGCGCATCGCGCGTCGCCGTGTCCGGGATCCGCAGCAGCGCCTCGGCCAGGCACATCAGCGCCACGCCCTCCTGGCTCGACAGCGAATATTCGTGGATCAGTCCCTCGACGCCGCCGGATTGCGCCTTGCCGCGCAGACGCAGCACGAGATCGCGCGCCAGCTCGGCGGCCCGCGCCGACGACGACTCCGGGAGCGCGGCGAGATCGAGCAGCGGCGCGATGCAGTCCGGCTCGGCGCGGCGATAGGCCGAGGTGATCGCAGCGCGCAGCCCGCTCTGGCTCTGGCGCTGGACCTGGGCATCGAACGCCGCGAACGGTCGTGGCGACAACTGCGACATGACCCGTCTCCTCTGAAGCGATCCTCGTCACTCGCGACGCTTGCGCGGCCTGAGCGCGTGCCGAGTTGCCTACCGCCCGATCAACTGATCGGCGTAGTAGCCGATGGTCTTGCGGTAGATCACCGCCCTGTTCCACTCGCGCATCGCCTCGAAATTCGCACTGCCCTCATCATAGGGCGCGCCCATCTTGAAGCCGTTGCTGTGCAGCAGGTTGGCGGTCGAGGCCAGCACGTCGGCGGTCGAGTGGCGCAGGTCGACACGGCCGTCGCCATCGAAGTCGACGCCGTATTTGATGTAGGACGACGGCAGGAACTGGGTCTGGCCGATCTCGCCGGCGAAGGCGCCGACGAGGTCGCGCAAGGTGAGATCGCCGCGCTGGACGATCTTCAGCGCGGCCAGCAGCTCGCCCTGGAACAATTCGGTGCGGCGGCAATCATGCGCGAGCGTCGCCAAGGTGCGGATCACCGGCAGCTTGCCCATGTCGCCCTTGCCGAAATCGGTCTCCAGCCCCCAGATCGCGACCAGGATCTGGCGCGGCACGCCATATTGCTGCTCGATCTTCGACAGCAGCGCCGCGTGCCGCTGCAGCATCGCGCGGCCGCCATTGATGCGGCCGGCGCCGACGCGGGTCGAGACGTACTGCTCGAAGCTCTTGTTGAAGGTGTAGCGCTGGCGGCGATCGAAGGCGAGCACGGCCGGATCGAGCGTCACGCCCGACAGCGCCTGGCTGATCGTGCCGCCCGAGACGCCAGCGCCCTGCGCCTCCGCCGAGAAGCTCGTGATGAAGCTATTGAAGTCGCCGCCGCAGCGCGCGGCCAGGGCAGGAGAGGCAAATGAGAGGATCGCAACAACTACGAGGGATCGGACAACGAGCATGAGAAGAAAGGTCCCTGCATGAGAGCGTGATGAGGACAGGCGGCGCCAAGCGCGGTCACCATGCCCGATTTGGCGGCGGCAGGCCAGCCGGCAGGAATCGCCCCCGATCTGCATTGCGTCTTCGGCTCCTTTGAACGCAACGCGGCCTCCCCGCCACATATGCAAGGCGCGTCTTCGTCGCGGTCGCATTCCTTGCGCGCGCTGATCGAGCGCCCTCTGCACGCCACACGCGTTAGCCCGCTTTGCCTGCCCTTTGCCTGGAGAGGTCCCCCATGAGAATGACGTTCCGACTCGGCGCACTGACGCAGCTCGCGCTGTTCGCGGCTCTGCTCTGTCACACGCTGGCGCCTGCAGCCGCCCAGCCCGGCGACATCGCGGGAGCCAAGGATTATCCAGGCATCGGCCGTTTCGCCGGCAGCGTGATCACCGGCTACGTCGCCAAGGATTTCGATGCGGCGCGCATGCAGGCGGCGCCGTTCAAGGACGGCAAGGCGACCGACGAGCGGCGCCCGGAAGGCCGCATCGTCAGAATCGCCTATCGCACCGCGCCCGGCCCCTCGATCCTTGAAGTGTCGCGCAATTTCGAGAACCAGCTCGCCAAGGCCGGCTTCGAGCCGCTCCTCGCCTGCGACACCGATGCCTGCGGCGCCATCCCGTTCACCGAAGCGATCGACGCGCTGCCGGTGCCGCAGATGTGGGTCGACGGCTTCGATTATCGCTATGTCGCCGGCCACAAGGCGGCAGGCGGACGCGAGACCTATGCCAGCGTGCTGGTCAGCCAGAACAACCAGCAGATCTACGCCCAACTCACCATCGCCGAGCTCGGCGCGATGGAGAACAAGATGGTGAGCGCCGCCGAGATGGCGAAGGGCCTCGGCGACAAGGGCCACATCGCGCTCTACGGCATCTATTTCGATACCGACAAGGCGACGATGAAGCCGGAGAGCCGGCCGACGCTGGAGCAGATCGCGCAGTTGCTCGCCGGCCAGCCGCAGCTCAGCGTCTTCATCGTCGGCCACACCGACAATCAGGGCAGCTACGACTACAATCTCGATCTGTCGCGGCGGCGCGCCGAGGCGGTCGCCGCCGAGCTGGCGCGGAGCTATCGCATCGCGCCGGCGCGGCTGCGCACCGCGGGCGTCGGCCTGCTCGCTCCGGTTGGCAGCAACGCGACCGATGCAGGCCGCGCGCTCAACCGGCGCGTCGAGCTGGTGGCGCCCTGAGACGGCGCGCAACCCGCTTGATCCTCGTCAAGACAGTGCCATCGTGGCTCTCTAAGCTCCGCGGCCAAACTGGAGACGACGCCATGATCGGAATTACGTTGACCGCCGACCAGATTCGCTCGGCGCCACCGGAGGTGCGGCGCTGGATCGAGCACCAGGTGCTGTCGGGGCTCGGGCTCGGGCCGGAGGCCCCCTCGGCACCGCCCGCCCTGCCGGAGCCGGGCGCGCACCTCGTGGCCTGCTCGGCCGACGATGCGGCCAAGATCCTGGCGCAGATCCAGGGCGTGCTGCCGGCCGTGAACGTGTTCTTCGAATTCGGCCGCCCGGGCATCGCACTCGGCCAGCCGCCGGTGATGATGTTCCGCCTGATCGACATCCTGCATCACACGCGGCTGCAGAACATCGGCCAGGTGATGGCCTCGCTGGACATGATCAACAAGGCGCTGATCGAGACGAGGCACGATCCGTCTGTGCGGTTCTGCGGCTTCGATCCCGAGGGCCATTGCCTGATCGCGCCGGAGACCCAGCGCGCGATCGCCAGCGTCTGGCAGAGCGTGATCGCCAAGCAGCATGGCGTGGCCGAGGGCGAGGCGGCGTGAGGTCATCGGCGCGCGGCCTGCCCGGCGCGCCATCGTCCAGAAACGGCGCGCCGCGATGGCGCGTCAGCCATGTTCCTGCCAGACGGCTCCGGCCTTGAGCCCGTTGCGGCCGGTGCTACCATGTCGAGGTCGTTCACGATCCGCGGGAGATCGCCGATGCCGCCAGGCCAGCGACGACGCAGACTGCTTCAGATCCCCCTGTTCCGCCTGCTCGCGATCAACCTCGCGCTCGGCCTCGGCATGGCCGTGGTGCTGGTCGGCGGCCTGCTGGCGCTCGACCCTTTCGGCCTGCGCCACCTGATCTTCTCCGATCGCTCGCCCGGCGTCGCCATCGGCCTGCTGCTCGGCTCGTTCTTCGTCACCTTCGGCTCGACCGCGATGGGCACCGCGATCATGGCGCTCGGCCGCGGCGACGATGACGACGAGCCGCGCGGCGGCACACGGGTGCATGCGCGGGTCAAGGTGCGGAGGCGATAAGCTTGAAATCTCTGCCGCAATGGAGGTGCGCTCCCCTCCCCGCAAGGGGGAGGGGAGCGCACCGCCGTTGTGGCGACATGGCAAGCGTCCGTCCGCCCTCACCAATGCCCCTTCCGCCTGTTCCAGGCGAACAGCACATCGGCGAACCGGTCGTAGCCGAACCGCGTCAGTGGCCGCACCAGACGGTTGCCGAACAGCTTGGCGAGCCAGCCCTCGCCGGGCGTCAGCGCCCACAACAAGAGCGCGACATCGGCGCCGGTGATCAACTGCCCCTCCTCGTCGGTCGCGTGCAGGCGGCGGCGGACGGCGTCGACATCGGCGCCGAATGCGGCGAGCGCCTCCGGCTCTTCATTGATGTCCCTGAACGCGACCCGCCCCGACCTGACCAGCGCCAGCAGCTTGTTGCGTTGCCAGTCGATGCCGGCGTCGCAGACCGGGCAGCGCGTGTTGTACCAGACGGTGAGTTGGGGCATCGACATGTCGGGAATTCGCCGCGGGTTCGGGGCCGCGATGAACGCATTGTCATCCGGCAAATTCGAGGAGTTTTCGAGAGGACGCGGCCGTGCCCGGCCACTCCTCCGATTCCACGAAAATCATATGACGGAAAAGTCAAATTCGGGCAGCGGATAAGCATTTTCCTGCATTGACCGGACCGGCCCCGCCGCCGTAGACCGCCGACCATGGCAAAGAAACCCGGCACCAACCCCAAAGGCGAATTCGCCTTCTTCAACGTCACCTATGAGGACGGCTCGCAGCGCTCCAACCGGCGGGTGCCGGCCGAGCTGCTCGGCGGCCTCGACGGCGACGAGCCGGCCCGCGGCTTCATCATGGAGCAGGACCGCGACATCGCCGAAAAGTCCGGCCGCCCGCCGCTGGCGATCAAGTCGCTGGAGAGGGTCGGCGCGAAGAAGAAGTAGCGAAAGCCCCGCTGCCGTAGGGTGGGCAAAGCGCGCAGCGCGTGCCCACCATCAGGTGCCTGCCGCGAAACGCGGTGGGCACGGCACGCGATGCCTGCGCCAGCCCCAACACCGTGCAGGCGCCTTTGCCCACCCTACGGCAGGGCGCTATGCGGCTTGCTTCTGTCGCTCCGGCAACAGCACGCTTTCCCGGGTGTCCATCTCCTGCGGCCGATTGATCAGGCTGACCAGCGTGTAGCTGATGATCAGCAGCAAGAACCAGGAGCCGAGCTTGGTGACCGACACCATGGCCCAGCCTTGGGCCTGCGCCGGATAGATCCAGGTGCGCGACAGCGTGCCGATATTCTCCGACAGCCAGATGAACAGCGACACCAGGATCAGCCCGAGCAGCAGCGGCATCGAGCGGTGCACGCGCCAGACCTTGAAGTGGACGGTCGCCGGCGCAAACAGCAGCGCGGCCCAGCCGAACAGCACGAGCCTCAGATCGAGCCTGTAATGGTCGGTGAAGAAGTTGAGATAGATCGCAGCGCTCAGCCCGACCAGCCAGCGCCGCGACGGATGGCCGGTGAAGCGGAAATCGAACAGCCGCCAGACGCGGCAGAGATAGCTGCCGATGCAGGAATACATGAAGCCGGAGAACAGCGGCACGCCACCCAGGCGGATCAGGCTCGGCTCGGGATAGATCCACGAGCCGGTCGCGGTCTTGAACAGCTCCATCGCTGTCCCGACAAGGTGATAGACCAGGATGACCTTGGCCTCCTCAAAGGTCTCGAGTTTTGCCGCGAGTAGCGCGGCCTGGACGGCGAGCATGCAGAGGAAGAGAAAGTCGTACCGGGCCAGCGGCGCATCGGCCGGATAGAACCGCCATGTCACAAGCATCAATGCCAGCGCGATGCCGCCGAACAGGCAGGCCCAGCCCTGCTTCACGCCGAAGCGACTGAATTCATAGAGGAAGGCAGTCCACGGCGTTTCGGCCGCACGCGCCGCGAGGCGGGCCTCCGCGGCGATGAAGCGGCGCAGGGGCGGCCAGATGGCGGCGGCACTGGACTGCGCTGCGGCCGATGAAACCTCGTTGTCGTGCATGGGAGTCCGCGTCCGGTGAGACGCCAATCCCTAGCAGTCGATCGCCCAACGCCGTCTGCGCAAAGTTCAGCCTCTTGCGGCAAGGGCACGGACATCTGCGGACAAGAGGCCTTGTCGGCCCCCGTCACCTCGACGCCACCTTCCAAACCTTCCTGCAACCTCCCCACCGCCGCGCGATGCAGTGCCCTTGCCCCGTGTGGGAGAGGGCAGCGCTGGCGGAGCCGCGGGCTCGGTTGGGTGAGGGGTTCTGTCCGCGAGCGCAACTCGGGGAGATAGACCCCTCACCCGACCGAGGTCGTTGCACTGTCCTACATGCCCTCTCCCACAAGGGGCGAGGGCGCAGTCACCGCCGCTGCGCCTGCGGCACGATCGTTTGGCTTCCCGCTTCTCGATGACTGGTTCTTGTTAGGTCTGTCGACCGCGGCAATAGGTCTGCCACATCTCGCGATAGGCCGCTTCGACGGCCCTGGTGTAGATGGCCGGACCACAACGTGCGGCGATGAGGTCGGGAAGCTGGTGACGGATCATCCTGAGCCGGTCCGGCGTCGACCGCAAAGCGATGTCCACATACTCATCATCGGTCGTGGCGACCCAGTCGGCCATGCCGATCGCCGTCAGGATCGCGCCGCCGGCGCGGCTGCACATCCCGTTGCCGAGCTTCGACACGACCGGCACGCCCATGTGCAGGGCTTCCCAGGCCGAGACGCCGCCGCCATTGGGAAATGGATCGAGCCAGATGTCGATGAGCCGGTGGGCGGCCAGATGCTCGTCGCGAGAGGTCGGCCCCATCAGGTCGATGCGATCCGGCGCGATGCCGCGCGCGGCGAAGTCAGCCAGCAGCCGGGCCTGGATCGCAGCATCGCCAAGCAGATAGTCCTTGACCAGCAGCCGGGCGCTGACATCGGCGCGCAGGATGCGGGCCCAGACGTCGAGGACGGCGCTCGATAAGCGGTTCGCCCGGGTGAACGCGCCGTACGTTACATGGCCATTGGACATCACGGGCGCCTCGAGGCTGCGCAGCCCCGCCGGCGGCGGCTCGATGATGATCAGGCATGGCAGATCGTAGATCTGCTCCGTGAACAGGTGACGCGCCTCCAGCGGCGCCATGACGGGATCGCCGAACAGGTAGTCCATCGTTGCCAGACCGGTGCCGGTCGCATGTCCCCAGGCGGTAACCTGCACAGGGGCCGGCTTGCGCGCGAAAGTGGCCAGCCGATTGCCGCGGGAGTGTCCGGACAGGTCGACGAGAATGTCGACCCGGTCGGCCCGGATGGCATCCGTGAGCTGATCGTCGGACCATTGCATCACGTCGCGCCATCGATCAGCAACAGCCCGGAACGTCGCCGTGATTTCGTCCTGGACCGGTGAGTTCGAATAGCAGATCACCTCGACCTGCGATTTGTCGTGGTTCTGCAGCACGGGCCGGATCGTGCGGGCGGCGGAATGCTCCTTGAAGTCGCCCGACACATATCCCACCACGATCCGTCGGTGAGGATCGAGATCATTGGTGTGAACAGGCGGATGCATCTCCGCGATTTTGGATCCGATCCGGCGCCACCACTCCGATCGGACGGCCTGGTGCTCCGCATAGCCGACATCGCAGAAATCCAACGAGAAGATGCGGTTCGCCAGTGCGACTTCGTCGGCCGGGTCGATCGCGAGCGCCCGATCGAAAAGTGCGACAGCCGCCTCTGCATCGCCCATCAGCGCATGACATTGACCGATCTGGCTCAGCGCTTTCGCGGAGTTCGGCTCGATCGTAACGGCGCGCTGGCAGGCCTCCAGCGCCTCGCTCACCCGCTTGTTGAGCATCAGGACGTTGGCGCGGCCGAGCCAGCCCAGGGTGAATTGCGGATCGAGCGCGATCACCCGGTCGAAATCAGCGAGCGCGTCGTCGTTACGCTTGAGCTGGAGGAACGTCTCGCCGCGATTGATCAGCGCCGTGGTGTCGTCGGGCGCAAGGGCCAGCGCCCGGTTGAATTCGGCGATCGCCTCATCGGATCGACGCAGATCCTTGAACGCGCAGCCTCGATTGATGATGGCGGCCAGATGCGTGGGTTTCGCCGCGAGAAGCTGGTCGTAGCATGCGATCGCATCGGCGAACCGGCCGAGATAGTGCAGCGCTTCGCCCTTGTTCATCAACACGTCGAGGTGCTGCGGATTGATCCGGAGGGCGTTGTCGAAACTGACGACCGCCTCCGCGAAGCGCTGGAGGCGCGACAACAGCTTGCCGCGTTCCAGCTGCGCCTCGAAGAAATCCGGTTTCAAGGCCAGGAGATCGTCGAAGCAGGTCAGCGCTTCGTCGTCGCGCTGGAGCGCGGACAGGACGACGGCCCGCGCATATCTCGCCGCAACGTTTTGCGGGTCTGCCAGCACCGCCCGCTTCAGAAGGCGCTCCGCCGCCTCTGAATTGTTGCTCTGGTGCTCGGACAGTCCAAACATATAGAGCGCGCCGAAATGGTTCGGCCGCTTCTTGAGGATTTTCTTGTAGCCGGCCTGAGCCTTGGCCAGATCGCCGGAGCGGTGAAACGCACTCGCCCGGGCGAACAGGTCGGCGATCTCATCGCCTTTCCGCAAGGCTGGCTGCATGCTGAAAACGTCCAGGGATCAGCCGCCATCGCCAAGTTCTGTCACGACGGGGCAGAGTGCCGGAATGCAGGCGTCATTCGGTCGCCCGCCGAACCTTCGATGACAAGCGTAAACAATTCATTAACCATGTTTTCTGCGGGAATTTGCTGGGTGAATGCCGTCATTGGTCCTTCCGCAGCGCGTCACGTCCATCGCCGTCAGAGTACCAACTTAATGCGTACGGTGGGCGAAGCGCCGCCGAAGGCGGCGCGTGCCCACAATTGGCCGCCTGCCGCGGTAGGCACGGCGCACGACACCGTCGCCAATCTCGACACCGTGCACGTGCCTTTGCCCACCCTACGCATCACTGTCGCCGCCAGGGTTTGCAAAACGCTGGAGCGAACTCGACGGCGAGCGCTTCGAGACGCGAAAGCTGGAGATCTTTCGGGACGGCAGCATCGGCTTCGCAACCGCGACCGAGGCGACAGATCGGACGCGGCTCGGGAAGATAGCTGTTCCTCCCATCGACGAGATCGGGCAGGATCCTCAATTCGTGGCGGAAGAGATTTCGAAGGAAAAGTTCGAGCGCCGTTGGAGCGCCAGGCGTGCGCGTTAGGTCACGTCGACAAATTGCCTGGCTTACATGGATCACAAACTAAAACGGCGAACCTCTCGGTCCGCCGTTGTCCCTTGATGGATTGCCGGGTCAAGCCCGGCAATGACGACTGATGCAGTGATTAGTTGTCCAGGAACGACCGCAGCTTCCTTGACCTCGACGGATGCTTCAACTTACGCAGCGCCTTGGCCTCGATCTGGCGGATACGCTCTCTCGTCACCGAGAACTGCTGGCCGACCTCTTCCAGCGTATGGTCGGTGTTCATGCCGATGCCGAAGCGCATGCGCAGCACGCGCTCTTCGCGGGGGGTGAGCGAGGCGAGCACGCGGGTGGTGGTTTCGCGCAGGTTCGACTGGATGGCGGCGTCGATCGGCAGGATGGCGTTCTTGTCCTCGATGAAGTCGCCGAGGTGGCTATCCTCCTCGTCGCCGACGGGGGTTTCAAGCGAGAGCGGCTCCTTGGCGATCTTGAGGACCTTGCGCACCTTCTCCAGGGGCATGCCGAGCTTCTCGGCGAGCTCCTCCGGGGTCGGCTCGCGGCCGATCTCGTTCAGCATCTGGCGCGAGGTGCGGACGATCTTGTTGATCGTCTCGATCATGTGCACGGGGATGCGGATGGTGCGGGCCTGGTCGGCGATCGAGCGGGTGATCGCCTGCCGGATCCACCAGGTGGCGTAGGTCGAGAACTTGTAGCCGCGGCGGTACTCGAACTTGTCGACCGCCTTCATCAGGCCGATGTTGCCTTCCTGGATCAGGTCGAGGAACTGCAGGCCGCGGTTGGTGTACTTCTTGGCGATCGAGATCACGAGACGGAGGTTGGCTTCCACCATCTCCTTCTTGGCCTGACGGGCCTCGCGCTCGCCCTTCTGCACCGAATGCACGATCTTGCGGAATTCGCCGATCTCGAGACCGGTGAGCGCGGCCATGGCCTGCACCTCCTGGCGCAGGTCCTTGATGCGGTCCTTCTCGTAATGGACGAAGTTCTTCCAGCCTTTTGCGGAGAGCTTGGAGACGCGGTTGAGCCAGCGCGGATCGAGCTCGGAGCCCTGGTAGTTGCGCAGGAAGTCCTCGCGCGCGACGCCGTGAGAATCAGCAAGCCGCATCAGCCGGCTCTCGAACGAGACCAGCTTCTTGTTGATGTCGTAGAGCTGCTCGACGAGGCTGTCGATGCGGGCCTGGTTGAGGCGCAGCGACTTCACCTCGACGATGATCTCGTCCTTGAGCTTCTTGTACTTGCGCTCCTGCGACGGCGACAGCGACTCGCTCTGCAGCTGGTTGGCGATGTCCTGCTCCTGCAGGCGGCGCAGCTTCTTGTACTCGGACGCGATCTTGTCGAAGGTCTCGACCACCTTCGGCTTCAGCTCGGCCTCGATGGCGGCGAGCGACATCTGGTTCTCGAACTCGTCGTCGTCCATGTCGGCTTCGGCCGCCGCCTCGCCGGGATCCTTCTCCTCGGCGGGCGCGCCGTTCGGCGCGGCACGGAACGGGGTCGGCTGCTGCGGGGCGGCCGGCGGCGCGACCGCGGCCTGGACGTCGCCGCCCTCGGCCGGAGCGCCCTCGCCATTCACGGGCGCGGCGATCTGCGGATTCATGCCGCCCTTGGCTTCCGGGCCGGCATAAGTGGCTTCGAGATCGATGATGTCGCGAAGGAAGATCTTGCCTTCGTTGAGCTCGTCACGCCAGATGATGATGGCCTGGAAGGTCAGCGGGCTTTCGCAGAGGCCCGCGATCATCGCCTCGCGGCCGGCCTCGATGCGCTTGGCGATCGCGATCTCGCCCTCGCGCGACAGCAGCTCGACGGTGCCCATCTCGCGCAGATACATGCGCACGGGATCATCGGTGCGCTCGCCGGGCTCCGACTTCTTGACCTCGGTGACGGCCTTCTGGGTGATCTCGACGAGCTCGTTGTCGGTCTCGTCCTCGCCGTCGTCCTTCTCGTCGGACTCGTCGGCCTCCTCGGCCTCGGTCACGTTGATGCCCATGTCTGATAGCATCGACATGATGTCTTCGATCTGTTCCGGCGAGGTGGTGTCGGAAGGCAGGACCTCGTTGAGCTGATCAAAGGTCACGAAGCCGCGCTTCTTGGCCTGCTTGATCATCTTCTTGACGGCGGCGTCCGACAGGTCGAGCAACGGCGAAGGCGCATCGGCGGCGTCCTTCTCAGGAGCGTCCGCGGCCTTGTCGTCCTTTTCCTTGTCCTTCACCTGCAGCGTCTTTGCCTTCGTGGCCATTCATTGCTCCCGAAACGCGCCCGCTCCGCCCGTGGCATCTTCGCCCTTGGCATCGCGGCGCCCGCCTGCTCTACTCAAACTGTTCTCGACGCGGAAAGGGCGGCGCACATTCAACGTCGCCACCCCCTGAAGTCCGTCGCTCGTGTCGTCCTACGCTGGTGTCGTCCCGTTTTCGGACCGGCGCGCGTTTCTTGCAAAAGCGATACCGGTTTTGCAATCGAATCCGGCGCCCGACATGCAGGCGCGGTGTCCGACAGCGAAACCAACCCATCTGCTGCAGAAAATGCCCCGGACCTCTTAAACTTCGATTAACCCTGTTTTTGCAGCCAAACCATGGATTTGGCGAGTCTTTTCGCGCGGACCTGAGACCGCGCAAGCGGACCGGGTCGAAATGTGCTCAGTTCGCGACAGGGCGCCGGGCATCCGGTCTACACGTTGCGGTTGGTGCGACCGGACAGTTCCCCGAAGCCTTCGATCAGCGCTTCGGTGCCGTCCATCTCGGCCATCCTGGCCTTCACGTCCCTCAACCAGCCCATGTTCGGCTCGCTCGGCTCCTCGCCCAAGGCAAGCTCGGCATCCTTCAATTCCCTAAGTAAGGAGTGCCATTGCCGATGCAAGGCAACGAGCTGGTGCCAGGTCGCAAGAACGTCATCGCGCGCCGCGCCGGGCTTCGCCGCCCACACCGCAGCGGTCGTGATTGCCCGCTCAACCCGTTGAAGAAGCTCGGAAAAGCCTGACTTCTCCAGGTCGGCCCGCATCTTCTCGGCCTGCTCGTCCGGGTCCGGCGAATGGTGGTGGTCGTGGGCGAAGGCCGCGATGATCGCGGCGCGGAGCTTGTGCGCCTCGGGATGGGCCAGTTCGAGGGCTGCGACCTCCTCGAGGTGGTCGTGCAGGATCCAGGGGTGGTTGATCAGGCACTGCAGGATCAGCGCCTCCCGGCGCGAGATCGCCGAGCGCTGGCCGCGCATGATCGGGCTCATGGCGAGCTGGGGGCTCGCCGCCTGGTAGGGTCCGCGGGCCATCGCGGGTCCTGTGGATGGCGCGCCGCCGCGGCGGCCGCCCCCTGTGGATAACCGCCCCGGCTGTCCGGAACCGGGACTGCGGGGGCCAAACCGCCGTCCTGATTCGGCACCGTAGCCGCGGCCAAAGCCCCGGCCACCGTCCGGCGCGAACGCCCGGTACAGCCGGTCGCTGAGATCCTGCTTGTAGTAGCGCCGTACCACCTCGTCGGCGATGCCGCCGGTGAGCTGACCGATCCGCGCCTCCAGCGCGGCGCGGCGCTCCGGGGTGTTGAAGCTGCCGCCCTCGATCTCGCGCGACCAGATCACCTCGGCGAGAGGTTTTGCGACCTTGAGCACCTCCTCGACCGCGCCGCGGCCGCCGGAGCGGACGAGATCGTCGGGATCCTGTCCCTCCGGCAGCAGCGCGAAGCGGAGACTCTTGCCGGGCTTGAGATGCGGCAAAGCAAGGTCCGCGGCACGATAGGCTGCCTTTTGGCCGGCGCGGTCGCCGTCGAAGCAGAGGATCGGTTCGTCCACCATCTTCCAGATCAACGAAAGCTGGCTCTCGGTCAGTGCGGTGCCGAGCGGCGCCACGGCGCCGGCAAAGCCGGCCGCCACCAGCGCGATGACGTCGACATAGCCCTCGACCACGATCATCGGCGCGCCGTTATGCGCGGCCTGACGAGCGCTCGGCAGGTTGTAGAGGTTGTCGCCCTTGTGGAAGAGCGGCGTCTCCGGCGAGTTCAGGTATTTCGCCGGCACGTCCTTCTGCAGCGCGCGGCCGCCGAAGGCGATGACGCGTCCACGGAGATCGGTGATCGGAAACATCACGCGGTCGCGGAAGCGGTCGTACGGCACGGGAATGTCGTCGCCGCCGACCAGCAATCCCGCCTCGACCATGTCGGCCACCGGCACGCCCTGGGCGCCAAGATATTCCTTCAAGCCGAACCGATCCGGCGGCGCGTAGCCAAGCCGGAATTGGAGCTGCGTCTGCGGCAGGATCGCGCGATCGGCAAGATAGCCACGGGCGCGCGCGCCATGACGGGACGCCAGCGTGTCAGAAAAGAACTTCGCCGCCAGCTCCATCACGTCATACAGCGTCTTGCGCTGCCGCTCCTGGCGCGCCGCGTCGGGCGTCACCGCGGGCAAGGCCAGGCCGGCGATCCCCGCCAGCCGCTCGACCGCCTCAGGGAACGAGCAGCCCTCAGTCTCCATCACGAAGTCGAAGATGTTGCCATGCTTGCCGGAGGAGAAGTCGTGATAAAAACCCTTCTGGTCGTTGACGTAGAAGGACGGCGTCTTCTCCTGCTGGAACGGCGACAGCCCCTTCCACTCCCGCCCCGCCTTCTTGAGCTTCACGCGCTTGCCGACGACGTCCGAGACCGGAAGCCGGGCGCGCAGCTCATCGAGAAATTCCGGCGTGAAGCGAGCCATGGGTGAGGCGGTGGTCCTGTGTTGATGGACTTACGCATATAGGCACCCGTGTACGAAATGTGAACTTCCTCGCCCTTGTCCGGGCTATTCACAGGCCCTGCTCTCTCCTTCAGTCATTCCGGGGCGACCGCAGGGCGCGCCGCGGAATGACGGGAGGAGAGAGGGGATCAAGGCGCCAGAAAGCGCCCCGAGGCGATGCGGGCGGCCTCGTCGACCGGCCAGTTGTAGACATAGGTCCAGGCCTCGCGGGCCGAGCCGTCGGCCAGCGTGACGCTGAGGCGCTGACGCAGGTACTCGGTCGGCTGCGCGAAGCCCTCGCCACAGGCCTCGTACATGTCGAACTCGCGCAGCATGGGCTCGGGCTGGCGCAGCCGGAACAGCTCGCCATGGACGGCATCCACGGCGTCATCCGAGAGCACGAGGCCGGGATAATGCTGGATCCGGTACAGCCGGCCGCGGCAACTGGCCTCGGCGACGAAATCGGCGTTGGCCGACAGCAACCGCGCCATCGGATGGTCGAAGCCACGCATCAAGGTGCCGTAGACGAACAGGAGATCGGATGTCGTGTCGGAGGTCATCGCCCTGCATAGCCGGCCTCGCGCGGCGAGGCCAGCTTCACGCCACGCCGCGGGCCGCCACGATCTCGTCGCTGACGACGTGGAATTTGGTCAGCGTCATCCGGCCGAACGAGGTCGACAGTGCGACGTCGGCGGCATCGCGCCCCGTGGCCATCAGGATGCGGCCGATGCGCGGCACGTTGTGGCGGGCGTCGAACGTGTACCATTCGCCCGAGAGATAAGCCTGAAACCAGCCTGAGAAATCCATCGGATAGGGCTCCGGCGGAATGCCGATGTCGCCCATGTAGCCGGTGCAATAACGCGCCGGGATGCCCATGCACCGGCACAGGGTCAGCGCCAGATGCGCGAAGTCGCGGCAGACGCCGGTGCGCTGCTGATAGACGTCGTGTGCCGACTTCATGTGATGCGCATGCTCATAGCCAAAGCTGACATGATCGTGGACGAAGTCGCAGATCGCCTGCACGCGCGCCCAGCCCGCCGGCACGCTGCCGAACAGCGACCAGGCGACGTCGGTCAGCTTGTCGGTCTCGCAATAGCGACTCGGCATCAGATACAGCAGCAGATCGTCCGGCAGCTGGTCGATCGGCAGTTGCTGCGCGGCGGGCTCGACGAGATCGGGCAAGCCCGTATCACGCACGATGGCGCTGCCGTGGAAGGTGACACCGCCGCTAGGCGCCACCAGGCGGCCGCAGATGTTGTCGAAGCTGTCGCGGTAGAAGCTGATCGGCACACCCGGCTCGGCGACGATGGTCTCGGCGCCAATGATGTCCTGGCGGCGCGAGGGATGGATCGACAGCATGATCACCATCGGCGTCGCCGCGGGCGCGGCGTAGGCGATCTCGAACCCGACCTTGATCTCCATCAGTCCCCTCTTCCGCACG
This sequence comes from Bradyrhizobium sp. HKCCYLRH3073, assembly GCF_051167995.1. Classification (NCBI taxonomy): domain Bacteria; kingdom Pseudomonadati; phylum Pseudomonadota; class Alphaproteobacteria; order Hyphomicrobiales; family Nitrobacteraceae; genus Bradyrhizobium; species Bradyrhizobium sp. HKCCYLRH3073. The sequence goes on along the minus strand of NZ_JBNPUD010000008.1, from coordinate 218,894 downwards.
CGCGGCTCTCGGCGTGTTCGATGGTCTCAGCACGCGGCTCGGCGGCGCTGACGGCCTGACGCGAACGCCACCCACAGAACCGATCGGGTCCGGCCATATCAGGCCTTGTGATCGCCTCGCGGGATCGGCATCGTCATCGAATCATCATCGCGGTTTTCGGCGATCCGATCCAGATTGGCCCCTGCTCAATTGCAGATCGTCATGCCGCCTGAATGAGCAACGAACGTGATCATGAATCAGCCGCGCGCGACCGATACGAAAAGACTCCTTCAGGGCGACGAAGTTCCGCCGGTCTACGAGCAGAACCAGGATGGCGCCTCCGCGCTGGTCTTCACCTGCGATCATTACGGCCGCCTGCTGCCGCGGGCGCTCGGTAATCTCGGCCTCGACGAGAGCGAACTGGAGCGGCACATCGCCTGGGACATCGGCATCGCCGGCGTGGCGGAGGCCGTGTCGCGCGCGCTCGATGCGCATCTGATCGCGCAGCGCTATTCGCGGCTGGTGATCGACTGCAACCGCTCGCCGAAGGCGCCGAACGCGATTCCGATGATCAGCGAGCGCACCACGATCCCCGGCAATGAGGGCCTGACGCATGAGGACGCCGAGCTGCGGCGGCGCGCCATCTTCGATCCCTATCACGACCGCATCACCGCGGTGCTCGATGCGCGCAAGGCCGCGGGGCGGCCGACCATTCTCGTCTCGCTGCACAGCTTCACGCCCGTCTATGCCGGCATCGGGCGGCCCTGGCACATCGGCACGCTGTATCAGCACGACCGTGTGCTGCCGCCGCTGCTGTTGAAGGCGCTGCGGGCCGAGCCCGATCTCGTGGTGGGCGACAATCAGCCCTATGCGGTCGGCGACGGCACCGACTACACCATCCCCGTGCATGGCGAGGCGCGCGGGCTGATCAATTCCGGCATCGAGATTCGTCAGAACGAAATCGCCGAGCCCGAGGGCCAGCAGCGCTGGGCCGAGCGGCTGATCCGCATTCTCGGCGAGATCGAGGCCGAGCTGCGCAGCAAAGGCCTCGCGTAACCTGCTACTCCGTCATGTCGGAGGCGTCGTGATGCGACAGCAATCCGGCAAGCCGCCACAGAGCTGTGCGCAGATCCTCGTGGCTTGGCAGGCCGAGCGCGAGCCTTACCGCGTTCGGTGAATGACCGTGCGCCACTGCAAAGGCGCTCGCCGGGGTGATCGCGATGCCGGCACGGGCTGCTGCGGCCGTCAAGGCTTCCGCGCGCCAGCCCTCCGGCAGATGCAGCCAGACATGGTAGGAGCGCGGATCGGCCTCGATGTGATGGCCGGCGAGGCACTCGGCGACGATCGCCTGGCGCACCAGCGCATCGGCGCGCTTGCGCCTGGTGATCTCGGCCGCCGTGCCATCGGCGAGCAGCCCCATGCCGGCGGCCAGCGCCAGCGACGTCACCGACCACGCCCCGGTGCGCACCGTGGCGGCGAATTTTTCGCGCATGGTCGAGGGGACGTACAGGAAGCCAACGGCGATGCCCGGCGCCAGCCGCTTGGCAAGGCTGTCGACCACGACGACGCGCTCCTCGGCCTGCGTCGCCAGCGAGACCTGATCGCTGAGGAAGCCGTAGACCAGATCCTCGATGATCATCAATTCGTGCTTGCGCACCAGACGCACGATCTCCTCGCGCCTCGCCTCGCTCATCGTCAGGCCGAGCGGATTCTGCATCACCGGCTGGATGTAGATCGCGTTGAGCGCGCTGCTGCGATGCGCCTTGGTCAGCGCCTCCGGACGGATGCCCTCACCGTCCATCGCGAGCGGCACCAGGGTGACGCCGAGCCGCGCCGCGATGCCCTTGATCATCGGATAGGTCACGGCCTCGACGCCGAGCCGGCCGCCGACCGGCACCAGCGCCGAGATCGCCGCAGCCAGCGACTGCCGCCCGCTGCCGGCGAAGACGAAATTTTCCGCACGCGGGCGCCAGCGCTCGCTGGCGAAGAAGGCCGCGGCGGTGCGCCCGGCCTCGGCCAGCCGACGCTGCGTGATCGGCGCCAGCACCGGCGCCAGCTTCTCCGGCCGCTGCCACGCGGCCAGCGACTTCGCGATCAGGGCCGCCTGATCCGGCAGGGTCGGAAAATTGAATTCGAGATCGATGCGGCCGTCGAACGGCTCCAGCCGCAGCGAGGGTGGCACCGGCACCGCCTCACCCGCGACGAAGGTGCCGCGCCCGACCTCGCCCACGACCAGGCCCCTGCGCAATAATTCGGCATAGACGCGGGCTGCCGTGGATGCGGCAATTCCCCGCTCATAGGCGAACTGGCGCTGCGGCGGCAGCCGGTCACCGGCCTTCAGCCTGCCGTTGGCGATGTCCTCGGCGATGTCGTCGACCAGGGCCGTATACGAAGCATTCATGCTATATTGTACCGAGAGCAATGTTTCGATTGCACCGAGATATGTATGGCGCGATTGCTCTTCGAACAACGCAATTGAAGAGCAATAGGTGACTCATGGCATATTCCCTGGCGCAGCGTTGGGCAACTCCGCAAGTTGCCCACGGAAAGAGCAATTTGCTCGGGGTGCCGCAACTCTGGCTGCAGCGCCTGTTCTGGCGGTCCGAACTGGCAATGCTGGATCGCGACCAGATGCGCGACTGCGGCCTTGATCCGGCGATCGTCCAGGAAGAGGCCAACAAGCCGTTCTGGCGCGACTGACAACGACGTCGAGGAGGACACCGAAATGCCGACGCTTCCGTTCCATCAAGTCGACGTGTTCTCCAAGGTGGCCTTCAAGGGCAACCCGCTTGCCGTGATCGCCGAGGCCGACGGCCTCGACGATGCGGCGATGCGGGCGATCGCCAACTGGACCAACCTGTCCGAGACCACCTTCCTGTCGCGTGCCCAGGATCCGGGCGCTGATTATCGCGTGCGCATCTTCACCCCGCAGCGCGAGCTGCCTTTTGCAGGCCATCCGACGCTCGGCTCGTGCCACGTATGGCTCGCGCTCGGCGGCCGGCCGAAGGGCGAACACGTGGTGCAGGAATGCGGCGCGGGCCTCGTGCGCATCAGGCGCGACGGAGAGCGGCTCGCCTTCGCAGCCCCGCCGCTCAGGCGCTCCGGCCAAGTCGATGCCGAACTGACCAGCAGGATCGCAGCAGCGCTCGGCATCCAATCGAGCGCGATGCGCGCCGTGCAGTGGGTCGACAACGGCCCGGGCTGGATCGGCGTGCTCCTCGACTCGCGCCGCGCGCTGCTCGACATCCGCTTCAATCCGGCGGCGCTGCCGCAACAGCCGATCGGCGTGGTCGCACCATGGGATCGAGCGCAGGATGGCATGGATGCCGACTACGAGGTCCGCGGCTTCATGTGGGGCGGCGGCGAGGACCCGGTGACGGGCAGCCTCAATGCAAGCCTGGCGCAATGGCTGATCGGAGCCGGAATTGCTCCGAAGCAATATGTTGCGTCCCAGGGCACCGTGCTCGGCCGCGCCGGCCGCGTCCATGTCGCGCAGGACGGCGACACGATCTGGATCGGCGGCGACGTCGCGCCGGTGGTGAAGGGGACGATCAGCCTGTAACGCCGGCGGCCCCTCCTCCCTCCCCCCCCCGGGCCCTCCGGGGTGAGAGCAGGCGCTAAACTCAATGCGGGCTCACCGCGCCCGCGTCAGCGCCAGCCAGACCCCGCCCCCGATCATGAAGCCGCCGGAGATGCGCGACACCAGCCGGGTCCGCCTGGCCGAGAACAGTTTTCGCGCACGGCCCGCGAGCAGCGCATAGATCGCGTCGGTGAGACCCGCGATCACCATGAAGGTGACGCCGAGCAATCCGACCTGCGGCACGTGATCCCGGCCCATGTCCATGAACTGCGGCAGGAACGCCCCGAAGAACACCATCACCTTCGGGTTCGACAGCAGCACCAGCAGGCCCTGCAGGAAGAAGCCGCCGCGCGGCGGCGGAGGCGGCTCCTCGCCCGCCGAGATCCCCTCGATCGGCGAGCGGATGAGCTGAATGCCGAGCCACACCAGATAGGCCGCGCCGATCAGCCGCACCCATTCGAACCAATAGCCCATGGTCGCCATCAGCGACGTCAGGCCGACAGCGACGATGCCGATCGCGATCGCAAGCCCGGTCTGCACGCCGGCGATATTGATCAACGCGGCACGGGTTCCGTGACGCAGACCGTTGGCGATCAGCAGCGTCACGACGGGACCGGGCAGCAGCGCAAGCCCGATGCAGGCGGCAACGAAGGCGAGATAGACTTGCAGGGACATGAGGCGCCTCGATGTGGATGAGATGTCACTAATGCACGGCATGTCGGCAGAGGGAAGCTGCAACATCTCGACGTATTCCAAGTCGAACAACTTGCAGCGCTCCGCTTGACACGTAACCTTTTGGTTGCCTATTCTTCATCATATGGACGACGTCTTCAAGGCGCTGGCGGATGCGTCGCGGCGGGCGCTGCTCGACAGGCTTCATGCGCGGAACGGCCAGACCTTGACCGAGCTCTGCGACGGCCTCGCCATGACGCGGCAGGCGGTGACCAAGCACCTGGCGATTCTGGAAGCGGCCAATTTGGTCACGACGCTCCGGCACGGCCGCGAGAAGCTGCACTTCCTCAATCCGCTGCCGATCCACCAGATCGGCGACCGCTGGATCAGGAAATTCGAGCGCGCCAAGCTCGTCGCGCTCGGTGAATTGAAGAAGCGATTGGAGGAACGGGATGACTGAGCCGAAGGAGACCCACGCCGTCGATCTTGCGCACTTCAAGCCGGAGACGGTGTACACGATCTACATCGCGGCGACGCCGGAGAAGGTGTGGCAGGCGCTGACCTCGGCCGAGTTCAGCCGGCAATATTTCTTCGGCTTCGCGATTGAAGCCGAGCTGAAGGCGGGCGGCGCCTTCATCGTGCGCGCGCCCGACGGCTCCGAGCACATCAGCGGCCAGGTGATCGTCTGCGAGCCGCCGTACCGGCTGACGGTCACGTGGGATGTCAACTGGCCGGGCCTCGTCGACGCACTGGGCCGCACGCTCGTGACCTACGAGATCGAACCGGCTGGCGACGCCGTCCGTCTCACGATGACCGAAGCGCATGAGCGGCCGCTCTCCGACGACATCCTGTCCGGCGGGCGCCAGGGCTGGCCGGCCATCCTGTCGAGCCTCAAGAGCGTGCTCGAGACCGGCAAGCCGCTCGCGGTGAAGATGACGCCGCCGACGCGCATGCTGGCGGCCCTGAAGGCGATGGGGATTGCGGTGCCTTGAACGACAAGGCCTGCTACGATACCGCAGCGATCTGTGGGATGCTGGCGAGAACAACGCCGACCTGGACCGCATTGCTCAGCATGCCACCCCAATGTAACCGGCGCAGCCGACGCACGGCCGTCGCATCGCCGGAATCCCTGTCGCGGATGCGCGCGTCCATCTGCCGCAGAAACCAGCGGCGCGAGAGCAGCGCGAACGCCGCGATCAGGCCAATGCCCAGCCCCAGAACGGGGCGACCGTCGGCCAGAACGACCAGCGCGCCGATGCCACCAGCGATCGAAAGCGCCACGAAGTAGGAGTCGAACATACCGCGCAGGAGCCGGGTGACCGGCACGATGTCGAGCCGCACCAGCAGAAAGGCCGGCGCGGCCAGCAGCAGATAGAACATTGGCAGCAACAAGACGATCGTGGCAAACAACGCGATGTTGTCCGGCATCATTCTCCTCCGATATTGGCGCCGGAAGGACCACCGGCGAGCCGCGTTTCGAAACGAGCCCGTTCGAGGGCGTCCATGCTCCATCGAACCTTCGTCGCGGCTCGCCCTTGCCTTACGCCGGAGCTACGATCCGGCGGTACAGATGCCAGGTCGCATGGCCCAGCACCGGCACGGTGACCAGCAGTCCCAGGAAGTACGGCAATGCCGAGATGATCAGCAGCACGGTGATGACGGCGGCCCAGCCGATCATCGGGCCGGGACTGGTGACGACCGCGCGCACGCTGGTGATCATCGCCGTCACGAAATCGACGTCGCGCTCCAGCAGCAGCGGAAACGACACGACCGTGAGCGAGAACAGCACCAGCGACAGGGCGGCGCCGTCGAGATTGCCGATCGCGAGGAAGAGCAGACCTTCGTTGGTCGTCAGCACCACGGTCATGAACTCCCTGATGCTGGAGAAAGAAGCATTGAGCCCGAGCAGCAGCGCGATCAGGAGGCGCACCTGGTACATCCAGATGATGAAGAAGAATAGCGTCACGAACGCCATCCAGCCGATCTCGCCGCGCGAAGTGATCGTGCGCCAGATCCCGCCATAGGACATCGGCTGGCCGAGTTCGCGGCGGCGGCTGACCTCATAGAGACCGATCGCGACGAACGGGCCAATCAGCGCAAACCCCGCGGCCAGCGGATAGGCCAGATAGACCATGCCGAAGGCGGTGACGCACAGCACGATGCTGATGCCGCCGAGCACGTAGATCAGCCCGAAAGCAAGGCCGAACATGGGCTGAGCCTGAAAATCGCGGAGGCCTTGCGTCAAGGCCTCGGCAATATCGGCCGTGGTGATGCGGCGCACCACGGGATCGGATCGTCCCGAGACGGATGCGGTCATCGGCGTACCCTCCAGACTGTTGTTCTTTGCACCGATGCTAACAGCGGGAGGGCGGGGATTTCAATTTCAACTTGTAGGCAGAGGATAAGGGCGTGACCTTCACATCTCGTCCGACGATGAAGCTCTCACAGCACGGACGGTATGCTCCCTCTCCCGTTCTTACGGGGTGAGGGTTGGGGTTAAGGGGCAAACGCACGGGAAGTGTCCGTGGCGAGACCTGTCCCCCTCACCCGGATTGCATCTGACGATGCAATCCGACCTTCCCCGCAAGCGGGGCGAGGTGCACCGAGCGTGCCGCGCCACCTTGCTTTACATCTCAGCGACTACCGACGAAAAGGCGGTCGGACCGCCGCCCCTACCCCCGCGCCCTCAACTCCCGCCGCAGCACCTTGCCGGTCGCCGTCATCGGCAGGGTGTCGGTGAATTCAACGTGGCGGGGGTATTCATGCGCGGCGAGCTTCACCTTGACGAAGTCCTGGATCTCTCGCGATAGCGTGTCATTTGCAACGAAGCCGGGCCGCAGCACGATCCACGCCTTGATGGCCTCGGTGCGCACCGGGTCGGGAATGCCGACGACGGCCGCCAGCGCGACCGCCGGATGCTTGAGCAGCGTGTCCTCGATTTCCGCCGGGCCGATGCGATACCCGGCCGACGTGATGACGTCGTCCTCGCGGCTCGCATACCAGAAATAGCCGTCGTCATCCTGGGTGCCGAGATCGCCGGTCAGCAGCACGTCGCCCGCGAACTTCTTCCGCGTCGCCTCCGGATTGCGCCAATATTCTATCATGGTGCAGGGGTTGGGCTGGCGCACGCCGATGATGCCCCTCTCGCCGCGCGGCAGCTCCTCGCCCTTGTCGTTGACGATCAGAACCTGGAAGCCGGGCGTCGCCTTGCCCATCGAGCCCGGCCGGATCGGAAACAGCTTTGCATTGTTGCCGACCACGAGATTGCACTCGGTCTGGCCGTAGATCTCGTGCGCATCGATGCCGAATGTCGCGCGCACCCAGTCGAGCAGCTCGGCGCCGAGCGACTCGCCGCCGGTGAGGATGCTGCGCAGCCGGACCCCCTCGTGCTTGACGTTGGCCTGCCGCATCAGCTTCAGCGCCGTCGGCGGCAGGAATACGTTGCGGACGGCGTAGTCGGCCATCAATTGCATCGCCGCCTGCGGCACGAACTTCTTCGCGCGATACCCCACCACCGGCACCGCGTGATACCAGGCGGGAAACAGCGCGTCGAACAGGCCGCCGATCCAGGCCCAATCCGCCGGCGTCCACATGACGTCGCCGGGCTTCGGTAGGAAGCCGTGCACCATCTCGACATTGGGCAGATGTCCGAGCAGCACGCGATGGGCGTGCAGCGCGCCCTTGGGGTTACCGGTCGTGCCCGAGGTGTAAATGATGATGGCAGGGTCGTCGCTTGACGTGGCGACGGTCGGGAATTGATCCGAGGCGCGCTCCAGCGCCGGCCAGAATGGCCGGGCGCCGAGGCCGTCGCCGTCAGTGACATAGATCGTCTTGAGCTCCGGCAGATGGTCGCGAATGCGCGCAAGCTTCGCAAAGCCCGTGGTGTCGGTGACGACGACCTTGGCGCCGGAGTTCTGCAGCCGGAATTGCAGCGCGTCCTCGCCGAACAGCGTGAACAGCGGCACCGAGACGAGACCGGCGCGAAACGCCGCCAAATGGACGATCGGCAGCTCCAGCGACTGCGACAGGAACACCGCGACGCGGTCCCCCTGCGCGAGACCATCGGCCTTCAATACGTTGGCGAAGCGGCAGGAGTCATCGCGCAGCTCATCGAACGACACGCGCCGTGCGGCGCCGTCCTCCTCGACGACGATCAGCGCCAGTCGCCTGGAGCCGTCGGCGTGGCGATCGCAGGTCGCGACCGCGATGTTGAACTGCGCCGGAATGTCCCAGCGGAAGTCGCGCGTGAGCTGTTCGTAGTCGGACGTTTCCTTGAGCATGGAGGAGGCGTTTCCCTCTCGGTTGTTAGTTCAAGCGCTTCGCCCATGAGCTGGCGATTGCATGGGCGCTTGCACGGTCTCCTTACGTCACCCCGCTCTTGTCCGCCGTAGCTCGAAGAGCGAAGGCGGATGCGGGGGAGAGGTCGGATTGCATCGAAGATGCAATCCGGGTGAGGGGGTACAGGGGGGGTACAGGTCTCACCACCAGCACTTCCCGTGCGTCTGCCCCTCACCCCAACCCTCTCCCCGTGAAGAACGGGGAGAGGGAGCGCACTGCACGTGCGGCTCGCGCCGTGCGCAAAAATAGGCGGTGGCTAGCCCGACAGCGCCGCCTTCACCAGCGCGCTCGCCTTGGCGAAATCCATCTGGCCGGTATACTTCGCCTTCAGCACGGCGATCACCTTGCCCATGTCCTTCATGCCGGCGGCGCCAGTCTCGGCGACCGCAGCGGAGATGGCGGTCTTCACCTCGTCGTCGCTCATCTGCTTCGGCAGATAGGCCGAGATGACCGCGATTTCCTCGCGCTCGCCGGCGGCGAGCTCGGCGCGGCCGCCCTTCTCATACAGCTCGACCGATTCCTGACGCTGCTTGATCATCTTCTGCAGCACCGCGAGCACGTCGGCGTCGGTCAAGGGCGGCTTGCCTTCGCCGCGCGCGGCGATGTCGGCGTTCTTCAAGGTCGAGTTGACCATGCGCAGGGTGGACAGCTTGCGCTCGTCCTTGGCCTTCATCGCCTCCTTGACCGCATTGTTGATGTCGTCGCGCAGCATGATCTTGCCCTCTCGAATTCCGTTGCGGCTGGTCTAGGCGGTTCGTCCCGGCGAGACAACTCGGTTCCGCATACGTTCCGGCCGTTCACTCGTAAACCAGGCCATTCTCCGTGCAAATTGACCGAAATCGCGTGTGAATCGCTCGCTTCCCGCTTTGACGCCGCTCGCCAGGGGCACTATGTAGAGGCCTCATGACACACATCGAAACTGACGCCGCCTGGCCGGACCATAAACCGACCGCGCTCCTCGTGCTCGCCGATGGAACGGTGCTGGAAGGCTACGGCCTCGGCGCCGAGGGCCACGCGGTGGGCGAGGTCTGCTTCAACACCGCAATGACCGGCTACGAGGAGATCCTGACCGATCCGTCCTATGCCGGCCAGCTCATCACCTTCACCTTCCCGCATATCGGCAATGTCGGCACCAACGACGAGGATATCGAGACGGTGAACATGGCGGCGACGCCGGGCGCGCGCGGGGTGATCCTGCGCACGGCGATCACCGACCCATCGAACTACCGCGCCACGCGCCATCTCGACCAGTGGCTGCGCGCGCGCGGGATCATCGGGCTGTCCGGCATCGACACAAGGGCGCTGACCGCGCTGATCCGCTCCAAGGGCATGCCGAACGCCGTGATCGCGCATGCCAGGGACGGCCATTTCGACCTCGACGCCCTGAAGAAGGAAGCGCGGGAGTGGCCGGGCCTGGAGGGCATGGACCTCGTGCCGATGGTGACTTCCGCCCAGCGCTTCACCTGGGACGAGACCCCCTGGGTGTGGAACGAGGGCTTCGGCCAGCAGACCAAGCCGGAGTTCAACGTCGTCGCGATCGACTACGGCATCAAGCGCAACATCCTGCGCCTGCTCGCCGGCGTCGGCTGCAAGGTGACGGTGGTGCCGGCGACGACGCCGGCCGAGGACATCCTGGCGATGAAGCCGGACGGCGTGTTCCTGTCGAACGGACCGGGCGATCCCGCGGCGACCGGCAAATATGCCGTGCCGGTCATTCAGCAGGTGATTTCATCGGGCACGCCAACCTTCGGCATCTGCCTCGGCCATCAAATGCTCGGACTTGCGGTCGGCGCCAAGACCAAGAAGATGCATCAGGGCCATCACGGTGCCAATCATCCGGTCAAGGACGAGACCACCGGCAAGGTCGAGATCACCTCGATGAACCATGGCTTCGCTGTCGACCAGGATACGCTGCCATCGGGCGCGACGCAGACCCACATCTCGCTGTTCGACGGCTCGAATTGCGGCATCCAGCTCGAGGGCAAGCCGGTGTTCTCGGTGCAGTACCACCCGGAAGCTTCGCCCGGCCCGCGCGACTCGCACTATCTGTTTCAACGCTTTGCCGAGCTGATGCGCGAGAAGAAGCGCAGCGCAGCCTGAGGCCGGTGACTCCAGACAATTCGAAATGCCCGGGCTGGTCCCGGGCATTTTTCTGTCCGCAATCATGTGATCGCCTGCGTCGGTATTGCCCTCGATCTTTTCGCACAGCATTTATATGATAGATGTCATACCTTGGAGGTCGACAACATGAGCGAGACGGATTTGCGCGGTGAATTCGGCGTGGTGCCCGCGGCGGTGCTGGCCTCGATGTCCGGGCTCGATTTCGTGCGCGGCATCTTTGCCGGGACTTTGCCGCAGCCGCCGATCATGCAGACCGTCGCGCCGTTTGACTGCAGCGCCGAGCCCGGCCAGGTCGTCATGCACAGCGTTCCGGCCTTGCGGCACTACAATCCGATCGGCTCGGTGCACGGCGGCTACGCCGCGATCCTGCTGGATTCCGCGATGGGGCTCGCCGTCCACACGATGTGCCCGCAGGGCAGCGGTTACACCACGCTTGAATTCAAGGTCTCTTTCATCAAGGCCATGACCGAATCCACCGGCATCGTGAGAACGGAGGGCAGGACGCTGTCGTTCGGACGCCGCGCCGCGACGGCCGAGGCACGCATCGCCGATTCGCAAGGGCGCCTGCTGGCGCACGCCACTACGACTTGCCTGGTGTTCGAACTGCCCAAGGCGTGAACTGGAACGGCGGCCACGCAGGCCGGTTGATGGGGGTGAGGTTCATCTTTTTCCGAGGTCGCCATGCCTGCCGCCCCCTCGCCACGCGTCAAGACAAGCGAACCGCTCGGCATCGTATTCACGGACGACGGCCTCGTGCCCAACAATCCGCTGCCGTTCCTGGTCTACGAGGCCGTCATCGATCTGGATAGCACCGATCCGGCGGCCGACATCGAGCGCATGTTCGCCGCCAATGGCTGGGGCGACATGTGGCGCAACGGAGTCTACGACTATCTGCACTATCATGCGACCGTGCATGAGGCGCTGGGCGTCGCCAGCGGAACGGCGCGGGTCCGCTTCGGCGGCGACCGCGGTCGGGAACTGGAGCTTCGGCCAGGCGACGTCGCCATCCTGCCGGCGGGCACCGGACATCAATGCATCGCCGCCAGCAGCGATTTCTGCATCGTCGGCGCCTATCCGCCCGGACCAAAGATGCAGATCACGCGGCCGACGCCGGAGAACCACGCGCGCGCCCTGAAGACGATCCCGGCGGTACCGCTGCCCGCGACCGATCCCGTTCTCGGTGCGGGCGGCCCACTGACGCGCCTGTGGCACCAGGCGCGCTGATCAGGCGCAATACAGCCGATACAGTGTCTGCAGGATCTCGCGGACCTCGCGGCTCGCCAGCCGATAGTAGATCGTCTGGCCATCGCGCCGGGTGGCGACGAGATCCAGCGCGCGCATCTTGGCGAGATGCTGCGACAGCGCTGCCTGTCGCAACCCGACCTGCTCGGCGAGATCGCCGACCGCGCGCTCGCCGTCGATGAGGTTGCAGAGCACCATGAGGCGCTTCGAATTCGCCATGGCAGCGAGCAGGCCCGCCGCCTCCTCCGCCTTGACGTCGAGCGCCGCCACCATGGCCTCACGGGTTTTGCGCCTGGCCTGTGTTGTCATCATTGTTACTTCTTCATTTTCGTATATATGCAATAATGCACATGATAGCTGATTGCAACATGCCCCCCTGACGAGGGAATCAAGGACGATATGATCACGGAGTATACAGCGGTCACGGCGCTCGCAGGCGGCGCCCTCATCGGCGCTGCAGCCGTCATGCTGATGGGCCTGACCGGCCGCATCGCCGGCGTCAGCGGCATTGCCGCGCGGCTGTTGCCGCCCTGGGACAGCGCCCTCGCTGGCCGGCTCGCCTTCATAGGCGGCCTGGTCGCGGCCGCCCTTGCAGTCCGCATCGTCAGCGGGAGCCTGCCGCCGCTGAAGCTGGAGGTCGGTCCGATCGATATGGTTGCAGCCGGGCTGCTGGTCGGCTTCGGGGCGGTCTGGGGCAACGGCTGCACCTCGGGTCATGGCGTCTGCGGCATCGCCAGCCTGTCGCCGCGCTCGATCGTCGCCACGCTGGTGTTCATGGCCACCGCGGTCGCGACCACCTTCCTCGTTCGCCACGTGCTGTGAGGCGCCATGATCATCTTCGTCCAGTTCACCGTCGGCCTCGTCTTCGGCCTCGGGCTGCTGCTCTCGGGCATGTCCAATCCGGAGAAGGTGCTCGACTTCCTCGATTTCGCCGCGATCCGCTCCGGCGGCTGGGATCCGAGCCTGATCCTGGTGATGGCTGGAGCAGTGGGCGTCGCCTTCATCGGCTTCCGATTGGTTTTCCGGCGCCGGCGTCCGGTCCTCGGTGACCAATTTCACCTGCCATCCTCGCAAGTGCTGGATTGGCGGATCGCAACCGGCCCTGCGATCTTCGGCATCGGCTGGGGCCTCGCCGGCATCTGCCCGGGCCCGGCCTTCGTGGCGCTCGGCTACGGCTCGCCTGCCGTGGTCCTGTTCGTCACGGCCATGATGATCGGAATGGCCGCAGCCCGCATGCTCTCGCGCCGCCGGCCCTCGCTCGCCGCGGTCACTTCAGAATGAGGAAGGATTGAATGCCCGGCATGCCACATCCGGTCGACCTGTCGGTGAAACCCGAGGTCACACCGTTCTTCGACCCCGCCACCAACACCGTCAGCTACGTGGTCAAGGATCCAGGCTCGCGGGCCTGCGCCGTGATCGATTCAGTCATGGACATCGACTATGCCTCGGGGCGCATCGCGCCGCATTCGGCCGACAAGATCATCCGCCTGATCGAGGATCGCGGCTGGCAACTGGACTGGCTGATCGAGACCCATGTCCATGCCGACCATCTGTCGGCTGCGCCCTACATCCAGTCCCGGCTGGGCGGCAGGATCGGCATCGGCGCCAACATCAGGATGGTGCAGGAGACCTTCGGCAAGATCTTCAACGAAGGCACCGAGTTTCAGCGCGACGGCAGCCAGTTCGACCGCCTGTTCCATGATGGCGACAGCTACCGGATCGGCGCAATGACCGCCTTCGCCATGCATACGCCGGGTCACACGCCGGCCTGCATGACCCATGTGATCGGAGACGCCGCCTTCGTCGGCGACACGCTGTTCATGCCGGATGGCGGCTCGGCACGGGCCGACTTTCCTGGCGGCGATGCGCGCACGCTGTATCGCTCGATCCGCCGCGTGCTGGACCTGCCTGACGCGACGCGGCTGTTCATGTGCCACGACTACGGTCCAAACGGCCGCGACATCCGCTGGGAAACGACGGTGGCCGAGCAGCGCGCGCACAACATCCACGTCCGCGACGGCATCACCGAGGATCAGTTCGTCGCCGCCCGCGAGGCGCGCGACCGCACCTTGGACATGCCCAGACTGATCATCCCCTCCCTGCAGGTGAACATGAAGGCGGGACGGCTGCCGACGCCCGATCAGGACGGCCGGCGCTTCCTGAAAGTGCCGCTCAACGCACTCTAAGACACCCCTCGCCCCACCGAGCACGCGGCAGACGTCGCGGCTCGGCTTTCCCATTTGGCAGCGGCCGGGCACCGGCGCGGCACGCCACTCTGGAGCATCGCAGGATGACTTTGTCCGCTGCCGAGCTTGCGCTCGGCTCGCTGTCCGGCTCTTTCGTCGGATTCACGCTCGGCCTGATCGGCGGGGGCGGATCGGTGCTGGCCGTGCCGCTCATGGTGTATCTGGTAGGCGTCGGCAATCCCCACGTCGCGATCGGCACGAGCGCGGTCGCCGTGGCGATCAACGCGGCGGCCAATCTCGCCAATCATGCCCGCTCCGGCAACGTCAAATGGCCTTGTGCGCTGGTGTTTGCTGCAACGGGCGTGGTCGGCGCCTTCGCTGGCTCGACGCTCGGCAAGATGGTCGACGGTCAGAAGCTGCTGCTGCTGTTCGCCCTGGTCATGATCGTGATCGGACTCTTGATGCTGCGCAAGCGCGGCACGAACAGCCAGCTGGACGTCAAGCTTTCGCGCGACAATCTTTTGCCGCTAGTGGCATTCGGCTTCGGCACGGGAACGCTGTCCGGCTTCTTCGGCATCGGCGGCGGCTTCCTGATCGTTCCGGCTCTGATGTTTGCGACAGGCATGCCGATCCTCTACGCGATCGGCTCCTCGCTCGTGTCCGTCACGGCGTTCGGACTGACGACCGCGGCGAACTACGCGCTGTCGGGGCTGGTCGACTGGGCACTGGCGGCGACCTTTCTCGTCGCCGGCATCGCCGGTGGCCTGGTCGGTGCCAAGCTGGCCGCTCGCCTGTCCGGCACGCGCGGCACCCTGAACAAGGTGTTTGCCAGTGTGGTGTTCGTGGTGGCGGCTTACATGATCTACCGGAGTTGGTCGGCACTCGGCCACTCCACATAGCGCGGCATCGAGACTGCACGGGCGCACCACGTGCTCGCAGCGCGCCCGGACCTCAACTCGACGCGGGCCCGCTTATGCCGCGTTGCTGCCTTCCTGGCGGCTGGCTTCGAACAAGAACCAGGTGCGGCGCTCTGTCTCGTCGATGAAGGTCTCAAGCAATCCCGCGGTGGCCGGATCGTCATTGTCGTCGCACAGCTCGTGCGCCTTGCGCATCGCGGCCGCCATGTGCTTGTTGTCCTCCATCAACTCCCGCAACATCTCGCGCGGCGGCACATACTCCTCGTTGTTGTCCTTGATGGTCTGCAGCTTGCTGATCTGGCCGATCGACTTGACCGTGGTACCGCCGAGCTTGCGAACTCGCTCGGCGAGCTGGTCCGTTGTGGCGAAGATCGCGTCCGACTGCTCGTCGAGCATCAGGTGATAGTCATGGAAGTGCCGGCCGCTGACGTGCCAGTGGAAATTCTTGGTCTTAAGGTAAAGCGCGAACGCATCGGCAAGCAGCGTGTTCAACGCCGTCGAAATCTTGTTCACGGCGTCCGGCGACAGATCGGTCGGGGTATCGAGCTCGGGGGCGGTCTTGTCGGTCTTTGCTTTACTCACGGGTCAGCCTTCCTGTTAGAAGCAGCGATGGACACGGGTGATCGGACCCGTTAACGCTCGCTGACCCCCCAAGTTCCCATCAAGGAACTGTGTTTGCCGGAACCCGCCATGGACGACTGGATCGACTATTACGATTCCACGCACACGATCTATGCGAGCAAGCTGCATCGCGACCTGCACTTCCAGGCGATTGCGCGCGACATCGTCGGCTATATCCCCTCGCCCGACGCGGTCGTTCTCGACTATTCCTGCGGAGAAGCCTTATCGGCCGCCAAGGTCGCCGACGCCTGCATGACGCTGATCCTGGCCGAGCCGGCGCCGGGCGTGCGCGGCCGGCTGATCGCGCGTTTCGCCCCCAACACCAAGATCCGCGTGCGCTCGCTGGACGAGCTGCGCAACATGCAGGAAGGCTCGATCGACCTCGTCGTCATGAACTCCGTGGCACAGTACATGAGCGAGGCGGAATTCGACGCAGCCCTGGCCGTGATCAGGCGGCTGCTGAAGCCGTCCGGAAAGTTCGTCCTCGGCGACGTCCTGCGCCCGGACGTTGGCATGGGCCGCGACGTGCTCGCGCTGCTGATGTTCGCCGCACGGGACGGCTTCCTCAAGGACGCCATGGTCGGGCTGGTCGCCACTGCCCTGTCCGATTACCGGCAGCTGCGGACGAAGGTCGGCCTGCAGCGCTACAGCGAGGCCGAGATCCTGGCGCGGCTGAAGAAGGCCGGCCTCAGCGCTGTCCGAGCGCCGAAGAATATCGGCCACAATCCCTGGCGCATGACCTTCGTGGCGCAGCCGGTGACGGGAACCGCGTGACCGGCCGAGCCGACCAGCCCGCGCGCTGGCCCAACATCGAGCAACCGGATTAGGGTTAACTGAAACACGGGCTGGCTCACGCGGCCGTGAGAGGTAAGATCATTCCCGGCCCGGTGGCGGAAGCTACGACGCGAAGAGCGGTGCAACGCTCTTGAACCTGGTTCAAGTCCAGGCCGGGCCTCCAGCCTTCGCCGCTGCGCGGCTTCGGCTCTGCGAGCCATCCGCCGCCCTTCCGCCAGCTCCGGCCAATTTGACCGTTGATTTCGGGCCAAAACCCTTTTCGCTCAGAGGAAACTGGTCTAAAGACCGCTCGCGCGCGAGCACTGGTCGCGCCTTGGCCCTTGGCCTTCGGGGACGCGCAGCACGCGCGCCCTTTTTTTGTGCCCAATTCTCTGCCGTTTCTTGCCCGTGAGCTTGAATGCCGAAACGAACCGACATCTCGACCATCCTGATCATTGGCGCCGGTCCGATCGTGATCGGCCAGGCCTGCGAATTCGACTATTCCGGTACGCAGGCGGTGAAGGCGCTGAAGGAGGAGGGCTATCGCGTCGTCCTCGTCAATTCCAATCCGGCCACGATCATGACCGATCCGGAATTGGCCGATGCGACCTATATCGAGCCGATCACGCCGGAGATCGTCGCCAAGATCATCGAGAAGGAACGCCACATCATCCCCGGCGGCTTCGCGCTGCTGCCGACCATGGGCGGGCAGACCGCGCTGAACTGCGCGCTGTCGCTGCGCCGGCAGGGGACGCTGGAGAAGTTCGACGTCGAGATGATCGGCGCCACGGCTGACGCGATCGACAAGGCCGAGGACCGCCAGCTCTTCCGCAACGCGATGGAGAAGATCGGGCTGCAGACGCCGAAGTCGCGGCTCGCCAATGCGTCGGCGCTGAAGAAACAATATCGCGACAAATATCTGGCCGAGCGCGAGACGCTGTCGGGCGCCGCGCGCGACGAGCTCGACCGGCAATGGACGCTCGGCGAGAACGAGCGCCGCAAGCGCTATCAGGAGCATGCGCTGGGACAGGCGCTGATGGCGCTGTCCGAGATCGGCCTGCCCGCGATCATCCGTCCGTCCTTCACCATGGGCGGCACCGGTGGCGGCATCGCCTACAACAAGGAAGAGTATCTCGACATCATCGAGCGTGGTCTCGATGCCTCCCCCACCAACGAAGTGCTGATCGAGGAATCGGTGCTCGGGTGGAAGGAGTACGAGATGGAGGTCGTCCGCGACAAGAAGGACAACTGCATCATCGTCTGCTCGATCGAGAACCTCGATCCGATGGGCGTGCACACCGGCGACTCCATCACGGTCGCGCCGGCGCTGACCTTGACCGACAAGGAATATCAGATCATGCGCGACGCCTCGCTGGCGGTGCTGCGCGAGATCGGCGTCGAGACCGGTGGCTCCAATGTGCAGTTCGGCGTCAACCCGGCCGACGGCCGCATGGTCGTGATCGAGATGAACCCGCGCGTGTCGCGCTCCTCGGCCTTGGCCTCGAAGGCCACCGGCTTCCCGATCGCCAAGGTCGCGGCCAAGCTCGCGGTCGGCTACACGCTGGACGAGATCGCCAACGACATCA
The DNA here is from genome assembly GCF_051167995.1 of Bradyrhizobium sp. HKCCYLRH3073. NCBI lineage: Bacteria > Pseudomonadati > Pseudomonadota > Alphaproteobacteria > Hyphomicrobiales > Nitrobacteraceae > Bradyrhizobium > Bradyrhizobium sp. HKCCYLRH3073. Next base: position 200,878 of record NZ_JBNPUD010000008.1, on the reverse strand, counting down.
CCGGCGGCGCGACCCCGGCGTCGTTCGAGCCGACCATCGACTACGTCGTCACCAAGATTCCGCGGTTCGCCTTCGAGAAATTCCCGGGCGCGTCGACCACGCTGACCACCTCGATGAAATCGGTCGGCGAAGTCATGGCGATCGGCCGCACCTTCCAGGAGAGCCTGCAAAAGGCGCTGCGCGGTCTCGAGACCGGTCTCACCGGCCTCGACGAGATCGACATCGAGGGGCTCGGCCGCGGCGACGACAAGAATGCGATCCGCGCCGCCCTGGGCACGCCGACCCCGAACCGCCTGCTCCAGGTCGCCCAGGCGATGCGCCTCGGCTGGTCGGACGAGGACATCTTCAACTCCTGCAAGATCGATCCCTGGTTCCTGGCGCAGATGCGTGGAATCGTCGAGATGGAGGACAAGGTCCGCCGCCACGGCCTGCCGCCGAACGCGAGCGGCATGCGCACGCTGAAGGCGATGGGCTTCTCCGACGCGCGGCTCGCGGTGCTCGCCAACACCACCGAAGCCGAGGTCGCCGCCAAGCGGCAGGCGCTCGGCGTCCGTCCAGCGTTCAAGCGAATCGACACTTGCGCGGCGGAGTTCGCTTCACCGACCGCCTACATGTATTCGAGCTATGAGACGCCGTTTGCAGGCCGACTCGGCGACGAGAGCGCGCCGTCGGACAAGAAGAAGGTCATCATTCTCGGCGGCGGCCCGAACCGGATCGGCCAGGGCATCGAGTTCGACTATTGCTGCTGCCATGCCTGTTTCGCGCTGGCCGATGCCGGCTACGAGACCATCATGGTCAACTGCAATCCGGAGACGGTCTCGACCGACTACGACACCGCCGACCGGCTGTATTTCGAGCCGCTGACGGCCGAGGACGTGCTCGAGATCATCGCCACCGAGCGCAAGAACGGCACCGTGCATGGCGTCATCGTGCAGTTCGGCGGCCAGACGCCGCTGAAGCTCGCGCGCGCGCTCGAAGCCGCCGAGGTACCGATCCTCGGCACCTCGCCTGAGGCCATCGACCTGGCCGAGGACCGCGACCGCTTCAAGCGCATCCTCGACAAGCTGCATCTGAAGCAGCCGAAGAACGGCATCGCCTACTCGGTCGAGCAGGCGCGCCTGGTGGCGGCCGATCTCGGCCTGCCGCTGGTGGTGCGTCCGTCCTATGTGCTCGGCGGCCGCGCGATGCAGATCATCCGCGAGGACAACCAGCTCAGCGACTACCTGCTCGGCACCCTGCCGGAGCTGGTGCCGGCCGACGTCAAGGCGCGCTATCCCAACGACAAGACCGGCCAGATCAACACGGTGCTGGGCAAGAACCCGCTGCTGTTCGACCGCTACCTGTCCGACGCCACCGAGATCGATGTGGACTGCCTGTCCGACGGCAAGGACACCTTCATCGTCGGCATCATGGAGCACATCGAGGAGGCCGGTATCCATTCCGGCGACTCCGCCTGCTCGCTGCCGCCGCATTCGCTCGACGAGGCGACCATCGCCGAGCTGGAGCGGCAGACCCGCGAGCTGGCGCTCGGGCTCGACGTCGTCGGCCTGATGAACGTGCAATATGCGATCAAGGACGGCACGATCTACGTGCTCGAGGTCAACCCGCGCGCCTCGCGCACGGTGCCCTTCGTCGCCAAGGTGGTTGGCACGCCGGTCGCCAAGATCGCGGCCCGGATCATGGCGGGCGAGAAGCTCGCCGATTTCGGGCTGACAAAGCGCGCGCTCAAGCATGTCGGGGTCAAGGAATCGGTCTTCCCGTTCGCCCGCTTCCCCGGCGTCGACACCGTGCTCGGCCCGGAGATGCGCTCCACCGGCGAGGTGATGGGCATCGACCGCTCGTTCGCCGTGGCGTTCGCCAAGAGCCAGCTTGGGGGCGGCACACGCGTGCCGCGCAAAGGCACGGTGTTCGTGTCGGTGCGTGAAAGCGACAAGGCGCGCATCACGGAGGTGGTGCGGATGCTCCACGAACTCGGCTTCAAGGTGGTGGCGACGTCCGGCACCCAGCGTTTCCTGACCGACCAGGGCGTGCCGACCGAGAAGATCAACAAGGTGCTGGAGGGACGGCCGCACATCGTGGACGCCATCACCAATGGCGACATCCAGCTGGTCTTCAACACCACCGAAGGCCCGCAGGCGCTGGCTGACAGCCGCTCGCTGCGGCGCGCTGCCCTCTTGCATAAAGTGCCGTATTACACCACTCTTTCGGGTGCCGTGGCGGCCGCGCAAGGCATCCGTGCCTATCTCGGGGGAGACCTTGAGGTCCGCACCCTGCAGAGTTACTTTTCCGAAAACTAATCGCAGCGCGCGGGCGAACGCCCGCTAAGCGGTTGGCAACAATCGGCAATAGAAGCTTTCAGGAACTCGCCGCCCCGTTCGATGTTGTACCGGCCTTTGACGGGACGGTCTTGCCGGGCCTTCAGGCTTTGCTTTGAGCCGCAAAGGCCTATTCTGAAGATGCTGATCGTGCGCGCCCCCGCCCGCACGACTGAAGGACGAGAAGAGATGGTGGAAAAGGTTCCCATGACTTCGATGGGCTACGCCGCGTTGGAGAACGAGCTCAAGCAGCGCCAATCGGTGGACCGTCCGCGCATCATCGAACATATCGCGGAAGCGCGTTCGCATGGCGACCTGTCCGAGAACGCGGAATATCACGCCGCAAAGGAAGAGCAGTCTCACAACGAGGGCCGCATCGCCGAGCTCGAGGACAAGCTCGCGCGCGCCGACATCATCGATGTGACCAAGCTCTCCGGCGACACGATCAAGTTCGGCGCGACGGTGACCCTGATCGACGAGGACACCGAGAAGAAGACGGTCTGGCAGATCGTCGGCGAGGTCGAGGCGGACGCCAAGAAGGGCAAGATCTCGATCACATCCCCGCTGGCGCGTGCGCTGATCGGCAAGAAGATGGGCACCACCGTCGAGGTCATGGCGCCCGGCGGCGCCAAGTCCTACGAGATCGCCAAGGTCGAGTGGCGCTGAGCGCACCCCGGCGATCTCTGCCCAAAGGCCGCGCTTCTCGCGCGGCCTTTTTCATTGTCGCGCTCGTCATCGCGGTTCGCTCGCGCAACACAACTATCGATTGCCCGCGGCCAGATATGTCCGCAATGCGGCGAGAACACGCGTAATTCATCTGTTTCGGCACCACCTGCCCGTGACGCAGTTCCGCGATTGCGCTAGCAATTGCAACACTGTCTCAAGTTAGAACATGGGGGATGACTACATGGAGCAGATGCTTTCCAGATACCAACCGCTGGCGTTGAGCCTGTTTCGCTTCATCACGGGGCTGATGCTGTTTCAATATGGCGTCGCGAAAATTCTGAGAATTCCGGCGGAGTCCCCGTTCGCGAAGGTGGAGCTGACGTCGCTGTACGGGGTCGCGGGCGGCATTGAACTCGTTCTCGGCGCGTTGCTGCTGCTCGGCCTGTTCACACGGCCAGTCGCATTCATCCTCTCCGGCGAGATGGCCTTCGCTTATTTCATCAGCCACGCCCCAAGGGGCTTCTTCCCGGTCGTCAATAACGGTTCGCTTGCGATCGAACTCTGCTTCGCCTGTCTCTTTCTTGCGACCGCCGGCGGCGGCCCGATCAGCCTGGATTCGATACTGCGCAAGAAGGGGTGAGCTCCCGGCAGCGCGCCGTCATTCCGGGGCGGTGCGCCAGCATCGAACCCGGAAATGATGGGCTTGCTTTGCGGTCTCAGGATTCCGGGCTCAGCCCTGCGGGCTGCCTCCCGGAATCATAGTCGAGCCTTATCCGCGTCCCTTGACCTCGAGCGGCACGGCCGCCTCGTATTTGGAGTTATGCAGCACCAGCGAGGTCCTGACGTTGCGCACATGGGGTGCCGCCGTCAGGTGGGTCACGAACTCCTGGAACGTCGCCATGTCCGGCGCCACGCATTTCAGGATGAAGTCCACCTCGCCGGACAGCATCCAGCATTCCCGAACCAACGGCTCGGACCGCACGAACTCTTCGAACGCCTTCAGGTCGGCGTCCGCCTGGCTGGATAGGTGGACCGAGGCGAACACGGTCACATCGAAGCCGAGCTTGCGCGGGTCGAGCAGGCCCCGGTAGCCGGTGATGTAGCCTTCCTCCTCCAGGGTCCTGACCCGGCGCAGGCAAGGCGGCGGCGAGATGCCGACCCGCTTGGCGAGCTCGACATTGGTGATCCTGCCATCGGCCTGGATTTCGCTCAGGATTTTGAGATCGATCTCATCAAGATTCTTGGACACGGGGATTGTGGGCTCTGGCGGGATAGGAGGAGGCGCAGGGGCGCCGGGGGACGATGGGCAACTCTCTTAGCGCAGGCTGGTCAATTTGCGCAATTTTATTACTTTAGATTTCCCCCGTTGACCGGGTCGTGAAGGGAAAATTCGCCGAGATGCGTTGCAATTCTTGCATAGCTTGCCAGATGGCTTAGACTTGGATTTGACATTTTCGATGGGGCTTCGGGGCGTTTCTTTTGCGCATTCCGCTTGCTGCGTCGTCAATTCTCCCTCTTCCAGCGAGTCTTCGGTCACATGCAAGCTCCGATCCATGCCAAAGTCGTCATCATCGGTTCCGGCCCTGCCGGCTATACGGCGGCGATCTACGCGGCACGAGCTATGCTGGAGCCGGTGCTGATCCAGGGCATCCAGCCCGGCGGGCAGCTCACCATCACCACCGACGTGGAAAACTATCCGGGCTTTGCCGACGTCATCCAGGGTCCCTGGCTGATGGAGCAGATGGAAAAGCAGGCGACGCATGTCGGCGCACAGATCAAGACCGACCTCGTGACCAAACTCGAGCTGGGTCAGCGTCCGTTCCGCCTGACCTGCGATTCCGGTGACGTATACCTCGCCGAGACCGTCATTCTGGCGACCGGCGCCCAGGCGCGCTGGCTCGGGCTGCCGTCGGAGGAGACGTTCAAGGGCTTCGGCGTCTCGGCCTGCGCGACCTGCGACGGCTTCTTCTATCGCGGCAAGGAGGTCATCGTCGTCGGCGGCGGCAACACCGCGGTCGAGGAAGCGCTGTTCCTGACCAATTTCGCGTCGGCCGTCACCGTCGTGCACCGGCGCGACCATTTCCGCGCCGAGCGCATCCTGCAGGAGCGGCTGTTCAAGCATCCCAAGATCAAGGTCGTCTGGGACAGCGCCCTGGATGAGATCTGCGGCGCGAGCTCGCCATCCAAGGTCACGCATGTCAGGCTGAAGAACGTCAAGACCGGCGCGCTCACCGAGCTGCCCGCCGACGGCGTGTTCGTCGCGATCGGCCATGCGCCGGCCACGGAGCTGGTCGCCGGTCAGCTCAAATTGAAACCGTCCGGTTACGTCGAGGTGGTGCCGGGCTCGACCGCGACCTCCGTTCCCGGCGTGTTTGCCGCCGGCGACGTCGCCGATGAAACCTATCGGCAGGCGATCACCGCCGCCGGCATGGGCTGCATGGCTGCCCTCGAAGCCGAACGCTTCCTCGCCCACGCCGCGAGCGAACGCGCCGCGGCGGAATGAACTGACGATGCCACGATCACGGGATGGATTTACGGATATGGATTGGGACAAGCTGAAGGTGTTTCACGCAGCGGCGGAAGCAGGCAGCTTCACGCATGCCGGGGAGCAGCTCGGGCTGTCGCAATCGGCGGTGTCGCGCCAAGTCAGTGCGCTCGAGCAGGAGCTCGCAGTCTCGCTGTTCCACCGTCACGCCCGCGGGCTGATCCTTACCGAGCAGGGCGACCTGCTGTTCCGGACCGCGCATGACGTCTTCATGCAATTGCAGGCGGCGCGCGCCAAGCTGACCGACAGCCGCGAGCGGCCGAGCGGCGATCTGAAGATCACGACAACCCCGGGCGTCGGCATCAACTGGCTGATCCCGCGGCTCGGGGAATTCACCGCGCTCTATCCGGAGATCCGGATCTCGCTGATCGTCACCGACGAGGAGCTCGATCTGTCGATGCGCGAGGCCGACGTGGCGATCCGTACCCGCAAGCCGACCCAGCCCGATCTGATCCAGCGCAAGCTGTTCGCGATCAGCTTCCACGCCTATTGCTCGCCGGAATACGTCAAGCGCTTCGGTACGCCGCGCACCCTCGACGAACTCGATGATCATCGCATTATCATGCTGGCCGACGGCCAGGTCGCCCCGCATCTGCAGAACCGCAGCTGGCTGGTCGATGCCGGCCGCAACGGATCCGGTCCGCGCGAGGCCTATTTCAGGGTCAACAACATTCTCGGCCTGGTCCGCGCCTGCCAGCAAGGGCTCGGCATCGCCGCGCTGCCGGACTACCTCGTCGAGGAAAACAGCCGTCTCGTGCAATTGTTCGGAGAGTCGGATTCGATCCAGCTCGACACCTACTTCGTCTATCCCGAGGAATTGAAGACGGTCGCACGCGTTCAAGTGTTCCGTGACTTCGTCGTGAGCAAAGCGCAGCGCTGGCCGGCGTGACATTGTGCATGTCTGACATGCGGCTTGCATGGTTGCTGCGACGCCATGTGAGAGCCCATAGTGACCATGTGCTGAGCGTTGGCGTTGCGCATTGTCCCCCTCCTCCAGTGACGCGAGCGCTCAGAAATCCCTCTTGGAAGGTGATTGTGTCGGCCTCTTTGGCCAATACCTCCAGCCGGGCTCATTTGGGCCCGGCTATTTTTTTGCCGAATGTTTCCGTGTCGTGCCCGATGCGGCGTTGACAGCATCGCCTGCACCGCGCATCTAGATCGCATGTCCACGTCTTCGCACGCCAAGTTGTTGTCGAAAAAAGCTCCCCTCCCGGGGACATGTGGACGCGCGCGCTAGAATCTCTCGAATTCACCGCCGCATCACCAGCCCCGCCGCGAGGTCGGGGCTTTTTTGCGTGTCCCGTCTCCGGCTCCTGCCACCCAAGGAGATGGACCATGACCAACGTTACGACCCGACTGCGGGGCCTCTGGCTGCCCCTGATCACGCCGTTCCGCGATGGCGCGCTCGACGAACCATCCTTACGCAATCTGGTTCGGCACTACGCCGCCAAGCCGATCGATGGACTGGTGCTCGGTGCCACGTCAGGCGAAGGACTGGCGCTGTCATGGGACGAGCGCGCCCGTCTGATCAGCGTGGTCCGGGACGAGCTCGACACCATCGGCCGGCCGCTGCCGATCTGTCTCGGTGTCGGCGGCGTGGCGACGGCCGAGGTGATCGAAGCGCTCGACCGAACCGCGTCATGGCCGATCGACTTCTATCTGATCTCGAGTCCGCCTTACGTGCGTCCGTCGCAGCGCGGCCTGCTGGCGCATTTCACCGCGTTGGCCGACCGCACCGTCCATCCGATCGTGCTCTACAACATTCCCTATCGCTCGGCGGTCGGCCTCGACAACGAGACATTGCTGCAGCTCGCCGAGCATCCCGCTATCGCTGGCCTCAAGGATTGCTGCGCCAACCGCACGCAGACGCGCGACCTGATCACGCGCCGGCGCGCAGGGTTTCATATCCTGACGGGCGAAGACGCCCAGAGCTTCGATGCGCTGCAGGCCGGTGCCGACGGCGCCATCCTGCTCTCGGCACATCTGGAGACCGAGACGTTTGCCACAATCCTGCAGCACGTGAAGGCCGGCCGTCACGACGCGGCAGCAGCGTGCTGGGCGCTGGTCGAGCATCTCACGCGGCTGCTGTTCACCGAGCCGAGCCCCGCACCGGCCAAGTACTGGCTGGCGCGCACCGGCGTCATTGCGAGCCCCGAAGTACGGCTGCCAATGGTGGAGGTTGGCGCTGAGCTGGCCGCACGGCTGGATCAGCAGATCGAGCGGCGCCAGCCGACGACCACGCAGAACCGCGTTGCCTGAGCACGCCCCGACCTATTCGCGGGCTCTGCCTGGCCTTCCCGATCGGAAAGGCCAGGCAGAGCCGCGCCACCGCTGCGGAGCCGGAGCAGAATCTCCGTGGTTAATCCGAGCTAACAAACGCGATCAAAAGCGGCGCAGTCCGCAACCTCGTGTTTAAAGATGTTCCGCTATGGATGTTGAAAACGTCAAAGAGCGCGAGGACGTCGTGGCTTTGCAGGATCATCCATACCCTGAGCATCAGGGTTTCAGCGTCGAAGACATTCTCTGGGCGGTCGGGATCTGGTCCGTGATCCTGACCCTGACGCCGGCAATCGCCTTCTATTTCCTGATGGTTGCCTGACCTCGCCGCGCCCTCTCGCGCGGCGCGAATTCGGCACTCACGCGAGAGCTTGTGACCCGACGCGAAAAACGCGCGGAGGACCGCGCGTCGATGCCCCATCTGATGCCGCGATCAGGCCGCCTGCTTGTGCATGGCGCCGTTGGCCGACACAGTACCGCGAATAGCCCGCACCGAACGCTCGATCGCAGCCCAGAGGCGTGCGATCTCGGCCGCAGCACGGCCCTCCGCATAATATTCGCGCACGCCTTCACCCTGGCCCAGCGCCATCAGCAGATCGGCGCGGTTGGTGATCTGGCCGCCCCACACCGGGGCCTTGAACTTCGCCAGCGCCTCGCGGGCGATGGTGACGATCGGACTTTCGGCATCGTCGCGGCGCGCTGGCGCGCCATTGAGAACGACCGCGTAGGGCTTGCGCGCAGCGCGGCAGGTCTGGATCGTCTCCTGCACCGCGTTGACGTCGAACACGCCGGGGCGGGCCGGGATGATCACCATGGTCGCATTCTTGATCGCATCCTCGACGACGGCCGAGATGGTCGGCGGCGTATCGATCAGCACCCACTCGACGCCGTCGCGGCGGGCGGCGGACACGATCGCGCTCACCGAGTTCACGGCCGTCTTAATCGGCGGCTCGTTGGTGCCGCGCAGCTTGTGCCAAAGCGTGAGCGACCCCTGAGGGTCGGCATCGATGAGCAGACAAGACTTGCTCGACTTGATCTGCGCAGCGAGATGGGCGGCCAGGGTGCTCTTGCCTGAACCGCCCTTACGCGATGCGAAAACAATAACGTTCATACCTTGGCCTCCAGATTGACCCCGGCAGCGAAAATGAATCAGCGGACTGATTCGCGGAAGATAAATTTAGCGATTGATAAGACGTAACTCCTGATTGCCGAAACGCATTGGTTTTTGAGTCACACCAAAGCAGGCAAAACAGCAGATCAGGCGGCGATGTTCGACAACATCCGGTCATGCCCCATCGCATTTACATGTTGAGGCTGCGCATCGAGGTGTGCGTCCGAAGACTGCGGTCATTCCGAGTGCCGCCAAAGGCGGCAATCGGCGTCGCTCAGGTCGCGTCTGGTCGCGTCGACTTCTTCGATTTGCCAGCGCGCGCAGTGACCGGCTTCCTGGTGACAGGACGAATGCTCATCGGCCGTTCCGCACGGCCAGATGACGCTGCCTGGCGCTCTGGCGGCCCGAATTGGGCGCGGCATGACGGCGACAGCTCGGCCTTGCGGCGAACCATGCAGGCGGTGACACGATCGACGTCGGGAATGTCGGAACTACAAAGCCGGAACGCATCGCCTGTGCATGCCTGCTCCTGCTCGGCGGTATAGGCCCGTGCGGTTACGGGGACTAACAGCGCGGCCATTACGATCAGTACGGCAGAGATGCGTGGATCGAGATCAATCCCTCTCATCGTCCCCTCCCCCTCGTTGCCGCAAAGTGTGATTGAAGGAGACCGGATTCGCAAGCAACAGTGCCACGTCGTGCTACCGATCCGGCGCGGCAAACCGCAAGCGAGCGCACGCCCGGCGATATATCCGTCGAAATACGGAGACCGGGCTCAGGCTTCCGCGGGCAAAGCTCTGCGGCCACGCCCCGGCCACAGCCATGCGCGAGAGGTCGCGACGGGCGACCAATCACGGCGCACGATCGATGGGACGCGGAGCACGGATAGAGGTGAGCTTGCGAACGGCCCAGCGATGGTCCCGGCCATGGTACAGTTGGGTGGGCTCGAACCACCGACCTCCTGTTCCACAGACAGGCGCTCTAACCAACTGAGCTACAACTGCATCCGCCATGGGACTGCCCGCGAGGGGCGTCCGAACGGGCCGGAAACTAGGTGCAACGGGCGAATTTGGCAAGGCCGAGAACGGATAAAGTCCCCTGCCATGACTGCGTTTTTTGACGCCGTTTCGGCCCGAGCGAGCCCCCGTTCAAGCGGGGAGCCCAGAAAGCATCGAACCCGGCCGCAACGCGCCCGGGTTCTGGATCTACCGCCGTCCATGCCGGCGCGCGGCCGCATCGCGCACCTGGCGAGACTTGAGGCTGCCTCAGGCCGCCGTCTTGAACAGCTTGGTGGCGCTTTCCTTGATCGGCTCGACCGTCTCGGCCGCAACCTTCTGGCCGAGCTCGCCGAGCTCCTTGGCCTGGGCGGTGAAGGTCTCGAACTGCTTGCGCGCGAAACCGGTCCACAGCTCCATCGCCTCCGACGGCGACTTCACACCGAACAGCTCCTGGGCGAAGTCGAGCGACGCGGTGGTATTGGCCTTCGTGAATTCCATGACCTTCGACGAGTAGACGCCGGCGCCCTTGCTGGCGTTGGCGAAGAAGGCCTCGATGGCCGAATTGTGGGTTTCCGCAGCGTCCTTGAACTTGGCGTAGTTCTCGCGGGCCTGCGACACGCCTTTTTCGGCGAGCGCGCGTACCTGTTCGGGAACCTCGAACGGAATGATCGACGCGGAGAAAGGATCGGTGGCATTGGTCATGGCATGCATCCTTCGAAACATTGAGACTGGACCGGCCCGGCAATCGGGAAGTCACTTCGGATCACGCAGAGGAACCGCCCCTGGGAGGTAACAACCTCGCGTAGAGCTATATCGTGGCGCTTTTGTGCAACGCAACGGAAATTCCACTATCAGGAACTGTTGCCGCGCCCGCTTCCAGAAAAAGGGGGATCGAGGCATGTCTGATCAGGCCTTGGGCTTGGTTGCGTCGATCGCGGCCTTGCCGATGGCCTGGCCGACTTCGCTTGCCTGTTCGGCGAGCGATCGCATCTGGCCCTGAACGAATTCGCTGTGCAGCCGCAGCACCTCGGGCAGGTCCTTGGCGTGGACCAGCGATTGGGCGTAGTCGAGCGACGACTGGACGTTCTTTTCCGCGTAGGACAAGACCTTGGAGCCGATGTCCTTGGCTCCGGCCCGCACTGTCGCACCGCGCTGTTCGAGCGAGCCGGCCGTCGCCTCCGCTCCGGCCAGAAACTTCTCAAACGTCTGACGTGCCTGGTCGAAGCCCGCCTCCGCCATTGCCCGCACGTCTTTCGGAATCTCGAATCGTCGTCCATCGTCGGTCATGCTTTCCTCCTTCTGAAGTCCCGATTGGCTGCGCCCTCGTCTCTCAGCAGCTTTCCCGCTGCCGAGCGGCCCCGATCCAGTCCAGGGTATCATCGTGCTATCGAGAGCCGAGATTGCAACGGTCCATGCCGGTTTCGCCGCGATTCCGAGCCCGGGGGGCTCACGAGGAACACATTAAGGTTATCCAAGCTTTAGCAGGACAGGAGTGCGGCCCCGCCGTGGACCTCGGCCCTCAAAACGCGCGATAGTAACGAATTCTTAACGCTTCCAGTTCCGGCCGCCGGTCGTCCACGGCCGATCAACATCACAAGAGCCGTTCGCCGTCGTCGCCCATGACCCACGCCGATCTCGAATTGCAGGCCCTCAGCGACCCCCGGCTGGCCGTCCACGCCGCCGGCAGTCTGCCGGCCTGGCTATGGTCGGCCGATGGCGGCCGTGTGCTGTGGGCCAATGCGGCCGGTGCGCGCGCCCTCGGTGCGACAAGCGCAGCGGCGCTGATCGCGAAAACGTTCGGCCCCGCCGACGCGCATCGCCGCCAGGTCGCTCAATTGGGACGGCGGCTGCCCGAGACCGGCGCTTTGCGGCTGGAACGTCTACGTGGTTTCGGCGCGCCGCTCGGCACGCTCGCGACCTGCGGCTGCGCCAGGATCGACCTGCCCGATGGCACGCGCGCGGTGCTGATCACCAGCACTGACGGGGGTGGACGTAGCTTCCCACTGGCGGATCGCCTGAAGCGGCTGGCGGAGACGAGCGAGCATGCGCTGATCGCATTCACCCAGGACGGCCAGTTCGCCGGCATTAGTTCAGCCGGACGGCGCCTGTTCGGCATGCGCGACCTGACCGAGCCGGATTTCGTCGAGATACGCAGGGCGGCGCTGGCCGATGGCATGGCCGAGGTGACGTTCGGCACGGAGCGCGCAGCGCTCTACCGCATCGGCAGCGGCAATCAGGTCGGGCTGGTGGCCGTCCCGATGCCGGCCCCTGCCGACGAGATCGAGGCGCCGGGCTCGGCGCCAATACCTGAGCCAACCGCAGATGCCGCCCCGGCATCATCAGCCCCCGTGGATGTTGCCGCTGGGCCCGCGGTCGTGACTTCGCCTCCTCTTCCGATGGATGCAATGACTGAACGCCAAACCGACGACGAATCCCCCGCGCTGTCGAACGACGCGCCGGCCGAGTTCCTGCTGATCGACGATCCGGCCGAAGCTGATCTGTTCAAGGCGCCGGCGCCGCAAACGGAAGATCACGCGCATCCTGCCGAATCCGGCGCGGCGGAGCCTTCAGTCGGCCGCCGCCATCCGCTCCGATTTTCCTGGCAGATGGATGCCGAGGGACGTTTCTCGATCGGCTCCGATGAATTCACCCACCTGATCGGGCGGCACAGCGCCGCCGAGCTCGGCCGTCCCTGGCATGAGCTCACTGCATCACTAGGCCTCGATCCCGACGGGCGGGTCGGTGCCGCGATCGAAACGAAAGAGACCTGGAGCGGGCTCGTCGTCAGCTGGCCCGCCGAGGGCGAGCGGCTTGCGGTCGAATTGTCGGGACTGCCCGTCCTGGCGGAGGACAGGACCCATGCCGGCTATCGCGGCTTCGGTGTCTGTCGCGACCTCGACGCCCTGGACCGGCTGGCCGCACTGCGTCGCCCCGCATCGACCGATGCAGCCGCGACCGATGTTCCGGACGCCGACGAAACCGAGCTTGCCCAATCCGACCATGTGCGGGCCGCAGATGTGCCGCCGCAGCAGGACAACGTCACTGCGTCATCGCGTGAGGCTTCCATTGCGCCGGACGTACACCACATCGAGGGCATCGGGCTCGAAACGACCGGGAACGTGGTCCCGTTCCGCGCTCCGGGCGAGTCCAAGCATCCTGTGCTCACGCCGGTGGAGAACAGTGCGTTTCATGAGCTCGCGCGCCAGCTGTCGGCCCGCCTCGAAGGTGAGATCCGCAACGCGCCCGCGGACGTCCAGGGCGTGGTGCCCGAGCCGGGATCGCGAATGAGCGATCCGCTCGTCCCGCCGCCGCAGCAGGCTCCGTCGGCGACGGAGACGGCGCCCGATCAAGGCGCGGAGCTGCACACCGAATGGCTCACACCCGAGGAGCCGCCGGCCCAGGGCGACAGCCAGCGCGACCGCATCCTGCTCGACCTGCTGCCCACGGGCATGCTGATCTACCGGCTCGACCGCCTGCTCTACGGTAACCCGGCCTTCTTCAAGCAGATGGGCTACGCCGACCTTGCGGCCTTGGAGCAGGCCGGCGGGCTCGATGCGCTCTATGTCGAGCCGGGCGTGTCATCTGCACCCAACAAGTCCGAGGCCGGCACTCCCGTCACGATCTCGGCCGCCGACGGCTCCTCCAGCGAGGAGGTGAAGGCGGAAGCCCGCCTGTTCACGATCACCTGGGACGGCGATAGCGCGCATGCCCTGATCTTCGCTCCGTTGCCCGGCCCTGCGGCTGCGATTCCGACGACCGACGTGGCACCGATGCCGGCCCCGGCCCCCGCCGCGCTGGTCGTCGCCCCGCCTCCGGCTGCGGGCCACGCCGAAGCCGAAGATCTGGCGGCGATCCTCGACGTCACCGCCGAGGGCATCCTGATGTTCGACGCCGGCGGCAACATCCACGCCTGCAACCGCAGCGCCGAGGCGCTGTTCGGTTACGATGGCGCGGCGCTGGTCCGCCGCAACCTGATCGAGCTGTTCGCACCGGAGAGCGCACGCCTCGTGCTCGACTATCTCGACAGCGCGCAGCAGTCCGGCGCGTCGAGCGGGCTCGACAAGGGCCACGAGGTGCTCGGGAAGATCGCTCAGGGCGGCGTCATTCCGTTGTCGATGGCAATTGGCCGGACCAGGACCGACGGTCCGAATTTCTTCGCCGTGTTTCGCGATCTGTCGCAGCTCCGCCGCGGCGAAAGCGAATTGCTGCAGGCCCGTCGCGTCGCCGATCGGGCCGCCAACGCCAAGGCCGACATGCTCGCCCGGATCAGCCACGAGGTGCGCGCGCCGCTGAACGCGATCATCGGCTTTGCCGAGGTCATGATCGGCGAACGTTTCGGCACGATCGGCAACACCCGCTACGCCGAATACATGAAGGATATCCGCGCCTCGGGCGAGCGCGTGGTGTCCCTGATCGACGATCTCCTGGAGCTGTCGCGCATCGAGACCGGGAAGCTCGAGCTCGCTTTCACCAGCCAAAATTTGAACGAGCTGGTGGAGGGCTGCGTCGCAGCGATGCAGCCACAGGCCAACCGCGCACGCATCATCATCCGCACCTCGCTGTCGCAACTGCTGCCGCCGGTGATCGCCGACGTCAGGGCGCTGCGCCAGATCGCGATGAACCTGATCTCGGCCTCGATCTCGCTGGCCAATCCCGGCGGCCAGGTCATCGTCTCGACCGCGCTAACCGATTTCGGCGAGGTCGCGCTGCGCGTGCGCGACACCGGTCATGGCCTGAACGATCAGGAGGTGGCCGCCGCGCTCGAACCGTTCCGTGCGCCCTCGGCGGCCGAGCAAGGCTCCGACGGCGCCGGTCTCAGCCTGTCGCTCACCAAGGCGCTGGTCGAGGCCAACCGGGCGCAGTTTCACATCAAGGCGGCGCCGAAATCCGGCACGCTGATCGAGGTGGTGTTCTCGCGCGCCGTGGCGCGCAATCAGAGCACCGGCTGAGCCGATCCCGCCCGTCGCACCGCCAGTGACCGACGCTTGAGGCCGAGCAGGAGCGGACCGAACGCCACCACGAAGCCGGCGAAGGCAATGATCCAGGCCAACGCCGCGACGTGCAGCAGCGCCTCGGCATGCGTCGGCGCCAACACGGCGCAGACCCGCGTGACCGCTGCGACGATGATCGCCAGATAGATCGCCTGGGTCGCGGGCGCGGCCGTCAGCGCCTCGCCGGTGTGGCCGAGCGTGGCCCGCGTCATGACGGCGAGCGTCGTGATGCCGGCGGCCCCGACCATCCAGGCGTGCAGCCCCGCGCTCGGCAGAATCCATCCGAGGCTGGCGGCGGCCGTGAGCAGGAAGCCGAGCGGCACGAACAAATAGCCGACATGCAGGATCACCAGCAAACGCTCGCGCAAGGTGCGATCACCGGCCCAGCGCGCGAGCCTCGCCCCGTGCAGCGCGCCGGCCGCAGCGAGCGCGAGCGCCGTTGCCGCACTTTCGGGAGCCAGGATCCAGCCGAGCAGGCTCAGCGCGCTGAACAGGACGACGGCAAGGTCGAAGCGGCCGAACGGCACCGGCAGCCGGCCGGGATTGTGCTTGACCAGCCAGTTGCGGGTGAAGCTCGGCGTGATGCGGCCGCCGATCAGTGCGAGCAGCAGCACGATCACGGCAACGCCGATGCGGATCGCGTAGTCGGCCGAACCGCGCAGATGAGCCTCGACATGGAACGCGATGTTGCCGGCGCACAGCACCGTGACGATCGCGACCACCGGCAGATTCCGCCAATTCCGCCCGGCGACGATCTCGCGGGCGGCGGCCAGCACGACGAGCACCAGGAAGCTCGCATCGATCAGCATCGCGGCCCACCACGGACCGAGCGCAGACATCGTCACCGCCAGTCGTCCGGCCATCCAGACCAGCACGAGGGTGAGCAGCGGCACGCCCCGGATCGGCAGCCGTCCGGTCCAGTTCGGGATCGCCGTGAACAGGAAGCCGGTGACGATGGCCGGCAGGTAGCCGTAGAGCATCTCGTGCACGTGCCAGTCTCGGGGGGCAAAGCCCGAACTCAGCTTCAGCTCGCCGTAAAAGGCCGGGAGCCAGATCAGGATCGCCAGCGCAGCCTGGAGCGCGCCGAGCAGAAAGAACGGCCTGAACCCGTTGGCGAGGACGGTCCAGCCCTGATAGTTGCGTGGAATGGCCATGTGCATGCTCGCTCGATGGGCGACGGGAACCGCGCCGATATGGCGCTGTGTGCTTAACATGTAGTTGCGCGTCGTCCGATATGGCTTGCGCCAGCACAAACTTCCGACGGATCGCAAAAACGTGCTATTGAGCGGGCAAAATCCGCCGTCGGCCCGGAGAATATCATGGCTTCCATCGACCGCTCGCTGGTCGCGCATCTGCCGCTGTTTGCGGGGCTGTCCGCGGAGGATCTGACGGATGTGCTGCGCGAAGCCCGTTCGATTCGCGTTCCACGCAACGGCGCGGTGTTCGAGCAGGGCGCCGATGCGATCTCGTTCTTCCTGCTGCTGCACGGCCATGTCCGCGCCAGCAAGACGACGCCGACCGGCGACCAGATCGTGGTGCGCTACGTCGTGCCCGGGGATACGTTCGGCGTCGCCCCGGCTATCGGCCTGCAGCACTATCCGGCGACTGCGACCGCCGTCGACGACAGCATCGTGCTGGCCTGGCCGTCCGCCGCATGGCCGAGACTGGTCGCGAG
Organism: Bradyrhizobium sp. HKCCYLRH3073; assembly: GCF_051167995.1. Taxonomy (NCBI): domain Bacteria; kingdom Pseudomonadati; phylum Pseudomonadota; class Alphaproteobacteria; order Hyphomicrobiales; family Nitrobacteraceae; genus Bradyrhizobium; species Bradyrhizobium sp. HKCCYLRH3073. Next base: position 184,300 of record NZ_JBNPUD010000008.1, on the reverse strand, counting down.
GTTTCCGTCGCTGGCGGCGAACACGCTGCAGACGGTCGGCCAGCGGCTGCAGGAAACCCATGCGCGCGTGATCGAGATGTCGACCCAGCAGGTGGAGCAGCGCATCGCGCATGCGCTGCTCCGGCTCGCCAACCAGGCCGGCCGCAAGCTCGATCATGGCGTGCAGATCGATTTCCCGATCAGCCGGCAGGACATTGCGCAGATGACCGGGACGACGCTGCACACGGTGAGCCGCATCCTCTCCGGCTGGGAGCAGCTCGGCCTGGTCGAAAGCGGGCGTCAGAAGATCGTCCTGCGCGAGCCGCACAAGATCGTGCTGCTGGCGCAGCAGGGCGCCGGCGATGCGGCCGCATCGCGTAGCTGATCACGCGCAGGCACACAGCGCCGAGAGGAACGCGTCGGGATCGACGCCATGCTCGTGGCAGGCATCCGCGACGTTGTGAAAGCAGGCGATCGGGCAACCGACGCAACGCATCTGGAAAGCAAGAAAGACGCCGATGGTCTCCGGGCTTCGCCGCATGACATCGTCGACCAGTTCATCGAAGGAGATTGGCATGCGCGCCTCCATTCCAAGTCCAGCGCGAATGGTAGCGGGCATGCCGTTGGCGGTCTTTGTCGCGGCACAAGCACCGCGGCACCTCGACGGTCAGACCGCCCGGCTGTGCAGCTGCTTCGACGCGTCGAGATGCGCATCGAACGCCGCGGCGACACTGCGCACCAGGAACCGGGAATGCTCGGTCACCGCGAGCGCACCGCCGTTGAGCTCGACCACACCGTCGGAGATCAACGATTGCAGCCGCGGCGCCGATCTCAGCATGTCGTCGGTGTCCGTGCCATGGCGGGTGCAGATGACATCGAGGTCCACGCCGTAGTCGCACATGATGCGCTCGATGATGTCGGCCCGCAGGCGGTCGTCATCGGTCAGTCCATAGCCTTTCACGGTCGCGAGGCTGCCGGAGGCGATCTTCTGCTCATAGGCCCGGACCTGCGGCGCGTTCTGGACATAACCTTGCGGCAGCTGCCCGATCGCCGAGGCCCCGAAGCCGAGCAGCAGATCATTTGCATCGGTCGTATAGCCCTGGAAATTGCGATGCAGGCGGCCTTCGCGGAACGCGATGGTCATGGGATCCGTGGGCAAGGCGAAATGATCGAGCCCGATCTGCACGTAGCCTGCGTCCTTCAGCGCGTCAGCGATCGCGCAGGCCTGATCGTAGCGTTCCAGGCTGTCCGGCAACGCCGAGTCCTGAATCTTGCGCTGGTGCGTCTTGAACGATGGCACATGAGCGTAGCCGAACACGGAGAGCCGGTCGGGGCGCAGGTCGATGGCGCGCCGGACGGTGTCGAGACACGACTCAACGCTCTGATGCGGCAGTCCGTAGATCAGGTCGAAGTTGATGCCGGCAACGCCGGCCTGACGCAATCCGTTCGTCGCCGCCGCGGTCTGCTCGAAGCTCTGCACCCGGTTGATGGCCTGCTGCACCCGCGGATCGAAGCTCTGCACGCCCAGGCTGGCCCGATTGACCCCGCTCACCCCCAGCGCCGCGATCATCTCCGGCGTCAGCGTGCGCGGATCTATCTCGATGGCGATCTCCGCCGACGGCAGCACGAAAAAGGAATGGCGCAGCGATCCGACGAGATCGACAAAGGACTCCGGCGCCATGATGGTGGGCGTGCCGCCGCCGAAATGAATGTGCCCGACCTGCAGCCGCCGGCCGATCTGGCGCGCCACCATGTCGACCTCGCAACGCAGCGCCGATTCGTAGACCGCAATGGGCTCGTCGCGCTTGGCGACCATGGTGTTGCAGCCGCAATACCAGCACATCGAGCGACAGAACGGCACATGCAGGTACAACGATGCCGTCGCGCTCGCTGGTATCGCGCGCAACCATTCTGCGTAGGTGGACGGGCCGACCGCGGCGGAGAAATGAGGCGCCGTAGGATAGCTGGTGTAGCGCGGGAGGCGCTCCTGTCCGTAGCATGCTGCAAGATCTGGTCTCATGTCCTGCCTGTCACCTGAGCGTATCGACCTGGGGTTGGGAGCTTCTTGACACAAGGCAAGAGGGACGGCCTTGAGCTTTCTCAAGGCGCGGCCGGCAGATACCCCGTTGGAACAGTAGAACGCCGGTGATCACCGCGAACTTTGCGCTTCCTCAAAGTGGCCGGCTCATTTCACGTCATTATTGATTCACCGACGATTCGAGGAAACCGCAATGGAAGCCCTGCAACTGCTGCTCCGTTCATTTGCTTTCCTCGCCGGCATCCGCGGCCATATCCCCCAGTCCGACGGCTTTGAATCGTTCCGCGACGAGTCGGGGCCAACGGGCCTGCTTGGCAACATCGCCATGTTCATGACCACGGTGTTTTGTATCGCGGCGGCAGTCGCCTTCGTCGTGTTGTTGGCGGTGCGCTGGCTGAGCTGATGAGTTCGGAAGCACATCGTCGGTCCAGAGTCCTGCTCTGAAGCAGCGCATCATGGCGCCCGCGATTCTCGTGCCGTGTGGACAAACGGATAGATCGCGTCTTATCGCGTAGTCGCGCGAGACAGCCTGCCCGCTTTGCTCCGCACCCTGTCCGGCCTCCCAAGAAACTGCGCGCCGATGCAACTCATTAGCGCTCTGCGCGGGTACAGTCGCGCCAATCTCGCTCGAAATCCGCCGTCTGATTCCGCAATTGCGAAGTTGCTTGTTGCAGCACAAACAAGCCGAGTTCCAACGGGAGCATGCTGATTGCGGCACTACAACAGATCCAATGAAGGAGCGATCCATGTTGACCCGCCGCACCGCCATGTTCAGTGCAGCCATCGCCGCGATGATGATTGCGGCTCCCGCTGTTGCCGAGGACCTCAAGCTGCCGCGCCAGAAGGTCGATCTGGTGGCTCCGCCGTTCGTGCATGCGCACGAGCAGGCGACCAAGCAGGGACCCAAGATCATGGAGTTCAAGCTCGTGGTCCAGGAGAAGAAGATGGTGATCGACGAGAAGGGCACCACCTTCCAGGCCATGACGTTCAACGGCTCGATGCCAGGCCCGCTGATGGTGGTCCATGAGGGCGACTATGTCGAGGTGACCCTGGTCAATCCCGCGACCAACAGCATGCCGCATAATATCGACTTCCACTCCGCGACCGGAGCGCTGGGCGGCGGCGCGCTGACCCTGGTCAATCCGGGCGAGCAGGTCGTGCTACGCTGGAAGGCAACGCGGACCGGCGTGTTCGTCTACCACTGCGCCCCGGGCGGACCGATGATCCCCTGGCATGTCGTCTCCGGCATGAACGGCGCCGTGATGGTGCTGCCGCGCGACGGTCTCAATGACGGCCGCGGACACGCGCTGCGCTATGATCGCATCTACTACATCGGCGAGCAGGACCTCTACGTCCCGCGCGACGACAAGGGAAACTTCAAGTCCTACGACTCGCCCGGCGAAGCCTATAGCGACACCGAGGAGGTCATGCGCAAGCTCACGCCGACCCATGTGGTGTTCAACGGCAAGGCCGGCGCGCTCACCGGAAAGAATGCGCTCACGGCCAATGTCGGCGAGAACGTTCTGATCGTGCACTCGCAGGCGAATCGCGATAGTCGTCCGCATCTGATCGGCGGCCATGGCGACTATGTCTGGGAGACCGGAAAATTTTCGAACGCGCCGGAGACCGGGCTCGAGACCTGGTTCATCCGCGGCGGCTCGGCGGGCGCCGCGCTCTACAAATTCCTGCAGCCCGGCATCTACGCCTACGTCACCCACAACCTGATCGAGGCGGCCAATCTCGGCGCGACCGCCCATTTCAAGGTCGAAGGCAAGTGGAATGACGACCTGATGACGCAGGTCAAAGCCCCGGCGGACATTCCGACCGGCACGACGAACTGATCGGCCCAGGGGGGCCGGCGTATCCGGCCCCCACTCTCCTGAGTGTGCTGCCATGCTGCTCGCTTTCAAGATCAAGCTCACCATCGCCTGCGTCGTCGGATTGGCTGGCCCGACCGCAATGGCACCGATCCTTGCAGATCTGCCAAACCGCGCTGCGGGCCTCGACGGCCCTGCCCTCACCGAGATCGCACCCGGTGCGATCGCCTACCGCGACTCTGGTGACCATCTCCGCAGCGGGCGGCAGGCCGAAGCTCCCATCACGACGGTCCGCTTTGATCATCCGCTGACGATCATGACGAACCAGGTCAGTGCCGCAGACTACCACGCCTGCGTCCAAGCGCATGCGTGCCGCGCGCTCGATCGCAACGTTCCCATCGCCATCGATCGCCCGGCCGTGCAGGTGAGTTGGCATGACGCGGTGGCCTACGCTGAATGGCTCTCACGCCGGACCGGCCACAGCTATCGTCTGCCGACCGATACCGAGTGGGCCTATGCGGCGGGCAGCCGCTTCAAGGACGATGGCGTCTCGATCGACGACGCCGATCCCTCGCGGCGCTGGATTGCCCGCTACGAACGGGAAGCCGCCCTGCAAGAGGACTCCGAGACGCGCGGCTTCGGCGGCTTCGGCATCAATGAGCACGGCGTTGCTGACTTGGCGGGCAATGTCTGGGAATGGACCTCGACCTGCTTCACACGCAAGATGCAGGATAGTGCAGGTCGCGTCACCAAGACCGTCAGCAATTGCGGCGTGCGGCTGGCCGAAGGCGCGCATCGAGCCTACGTGACCGACTTCATCCGCGACGCGCGCGCCGGCGGGTGCGCCTCCGGCACGCCACCTGCCAATCTCGGCTTCCGCCTGGTCCGCGAACAGCCTTCATGGAGCCGCAGCCTGACGCAGCGCCTCAGCCGGCTCCTCGGCGCCATTCGCGCATGACGCGGCATGCTCAGCCTCAAGCACGCTCGACAGCAGCCGACGCCGGTGCCGGATCGGCGGTGCCCTGACACTGGCACAAATGACAGTCATACAAAATCAACTTTCGGTTGCGAGATGTAAGCTACAAACGTTAGACAATTTCCGTTGAGAGACGCGATGAGCGGACCAGGAGGCGAGTGTGAATTCTCGACATCCGCCGGTCTTCTTCACGTCCGACCTGCATGGTTACGGAATTGGCAACACCAGCTGGTTCGACGACGATTCGCCTCGCGCACTGGCTGGACGCTGCCTCATCGACGCGCTCGAATATCTGCGGACATCGCCTAAGTTCGCCGCCAAGGACTGGCATGTGGTGAATGCGGGCGCGGCGCGTCTCGTGCACCAATGTCTCACGGACGGCGCGCTGGCGCGCAAGGATATTCTGGATCGTGTGGCTCCCGCCATCGAACAGGTTTGCGCACGGATCGTCGCGAGCCGCCAATATCGCATTCCGTTCTATGGCGACGACTTCTGGGACTGGGCCAGTGTCGTCGACGGCTTGTTCGAGGTACAGCAGGTTTCGGTGACCGCGGCCCAGGTGGCAAGACGCGAGCTCGACCAGTTTCGCAGGACGGTCCACATCCGCATGCCCAGCGGTCTCTCGGTCGGCGACCCCGAGCACGAATGGTTCGGACCGGCGATCGCAACACGCGCCTATCGGCTGCTGGATTCCCGCGCATCGGGAATGGATCCCGACCTGCGCAACGAGTTGCAGGCACAATCGCTCGAACGCATCGAGCGCGGCAGGTATCGCGGGAGGCAGGTGACCCCGTGGCAATTGAGCTGGCACTACGGTCAGGTCGTCGGCGAATTTCAGCGTGCCGCCAGCGAGCAGGCCGCCGAGCTGGCTGATTTTGCCTGGCTTGCCGTTCCGCTCGAACTTGGCAAGCGCGCCCAGGTTCTCGCGCGCATCCTGCAAGGAGCCTACGCCGTCAAAGACCGCAGAACCGTCCAGCAGGCCTTGGAGGAGCTCTACCGTTGTGAGACACCCGGCCGCCCGCTCGGCCAGGGCGTGATCGGCGCCGGCATCGAGGCCTCCCTGGATGTGCTCGAAGCGCTGTGGCAGCAGCTCGATGGTCGGGAGAAGGCCAGCATCAACGCGATGCTCGACGCGCTGCGATTTCTCCATGCCAAAGCCAACACGATCGGTTTCGTGGTCGAAACGCCGGAGGATATCGAAGCCCTGGTCCAGGCCATGGGCCCGGGCACACTGATTGAACAGCGCAACGCGGCGCGCGCCATCATCAGGCATTCCTGCTTCCATGCGGTCGTATGCCTCGGGCGATCGATGGCCGAGGTGGCGAGCGCGGCCGCAGTGGCGATCGAAGAGCATGGGGCGCAGTGGCTGATCATGCCGGGACGGGCCGAGGCACTGGGACCGAATCTCCCGCACGTCTCCCGCGGCCCGCGATTCGTCGGGGCCGGCCCCGGTGACCTCGTCATTGCCACCTCGGTCGCGCCATTCCGGATTCAGATCAAGCTGCGCGACGCGCTCAGCATTGCCGAGCCGCCCTCGGTCGATGACAGCGGAATGATCATTCCGGCCGACCCCGAGCTTTGCCGCCTCGCGCACGAGGCCACGGATGGCATGCTGGATGACATCGGCGTGTTCTTCGAAGGAATGACAGTGACGTGCGATGGCGACGGCACGGATGCCGAGATATCAGCAGCGTTTCCAGGTGCGCTTGCGACGGACAACGTGGCCTATGCGATGGGGCTGATCTGCCTCAGCCGCAGTGTGCCGTGCCTCATCATCCAGGGGCTGGCGGAGACCGCGCCGCCCGCTGCTGCGAGCCCGCCACGGCATGCTGCGTGCCGGCTCGCCGTCAAGGTCGCGGAGATGCTGTGTCGGCGCTGGTAGTCGCGCCCTCAGACATTCTTGAGCGCGACCCGGAACTCGGCTTCGGTCTTGGCCTTGACCTCGTCGAGCGTCACGCCATCGGCGAGCTCGATCAGGGCCATGCCGTCATTGCCGTGCTTGTCGATCGTGAACACCGCCAGATCGGTCACCACCATGTCGACCACGCGCTCGCCGGTCAGCGGCAAGGTGCACTGCTTGAGCAGCTTCGGGCCGTCCTTGGCGCTGTGCTCCATGACCACGACCACGCGCTTGACGCCGGCGACGAGATCCATCGCGCCGCCCATGCCCTTCACCATCTTGCCGGGGATCATCCAGTTGGCGAGATCTCCGTTCTGGGCGACCTGCATGGCGCCGAGGATCGACAGGTCGATGTGGCCGCCGCGGACCATGGCGAAGGATTCAGCTGACGAGAAATAGCTGGTGATCGGCAGCTCGGTGACGGTCTGCTTGCCGGCATTGATGAGGTCGGGATCCTCCTCGCCCTCATAGGGGAACGGACCCATGCCGAGCATGCCGTTCTCGCTCTGCAGCGCGACGTCGACGCCCGGCGGAATGAAGTTGGAGACCAGCGTCGGAATGCCGATGCCGAGATTGACGTAGTAGCCGTCCCGCAGCTCCTTGGCGGCGCGCGCCGCCATCTGCTCTCGCGTCCAGGCCATCAGACTTCCTCCCCGGCTGCAGCGGCGGCTTCACGTTTGCGCACGGTGCGTTGCTCGATGCGCTTCAGTTCGGTTCCGACCTGGATAATGCGCTTGACGAAGATGCCGGGCGTATGAATGTGGTCGGGATCGATCTGGCCGGCCGGCAGCAGATGCTCGACCTCCGCGACTGTCACCCTGGCCGCAGTGGCCATCATCGGATTGAAGTTGCGCGCGGTCTTGCGGTAGACGAGGTTGCCGGCGGTGTCGCCCTTCCAGGCGTGCACGATCGCCAGATCGGCGAACAGGCCGCGCTCCATCAGATATTTCTCGCCGTCGAACTCCCGCACCTCCTTGCCCTCCGCGACCAGCGTGCCGACGCCGGTCTTGGTGAAGAAGGCCGGGATGCCGGCGCCACCGGCGCGGATGCGCTCGGCCAGGGTGCCCTGCGGGCAGAATTCGAGCTCCAGCTCGCCGGCCAGATATTGCTGGGCAAACAGCTTATTCTCGCCGACATAGGACGAGATCATCTTCTTGATCTGCCGTGTCTCCAGCAGCCGGCTGAGGCCGATGCCGTCCACCCCGGCATTGTTGGAGATGACGGTGAGGTCCTTCACCCCGGACTCGCGAATGGCGTCGGACAGGGTTTCTGCGATGCCACAAAGACCGAACCCACCCGACATGATGGTCATGCCGTCCTTGAGGAGGCCAGCAAGGGCGGATTTGGCGTCCGGATAGACCTTGTTCATACGGAAATGACCTGATGCAGAGCGGCGACCGCGCGGATATCGACCGGATTATTAGGCGAAATCTTCGCAATGCGTCAATGACGCCTTCCCAACGCGCACATCCTGCTTTAGCTGTGGCGCCAGCCTGCGCCTCCGGGGCGATCCGGAGTCCGGAATATCAGGGATCCGCCGCAATCCGGCCACACCGGCGGCGTGGCCTTGAAAGCGTCAAGAAAGCGCATCAAGTTGTTGATGTTGGCAGGGGTTTTCGGCGCACCCTGCCCATCCCGCGCAACCAGCGATCCGACGATCCCAGGACATGTCCGTGACCATGGCCCAAGGAATGAGGCGCCTCGGCACACCGATCGCGGTGCTGCTGGGCATCGCGTTCGTGGCCCTGCTGGCGAGCTCCTGGCTGGTCAATCGCGAGGCACTGCGGCAGGCGGTGGAGCACCAGATCCGCGCCGTGACCGGGCTCGAGCTCGTCGTCAACGGACATATCGACGTCTCCTTGTTTCCGGGCAGCTACGTCTCGTTCCACGATGTCGGCCTGAAGGGCAGCGGCACCGAGGATCCGGCCCTGCGCGTCGACGTGCTGACCGCCAATCTGCAATTGCTGCCGCTGCTGTTGCAGCGGTTCGAAATCGCCGATGTCATGATGCTGCGGCCGCAGATCAACGTCACCCGCGAGGCCGACGGCAACAGCAACTGGACTCCCTTCATCGAGACCATCGCGCGCACGATGCGTCCGGGGCCCGACAGCCAGATGTCGTTCTCCGAGATCCGCATCCAGGACGGCATCCTGGTCTACGAGGACACCGACCACCATGCTTCCGAGCGGCTCGACGATATTGATCTGTCGCTCGCCTGGCCGTCGATCTCGCGCTCGTTCGCGGCGACCGGGCAGTTCGATTGGCGCGGCCAGCGCATCGAGGGCTCCATCAGCGTCAGCGACTTCCTGGCTGCGCTGTCGGGGGACCGGTCGGGCTTGAAGATGCGTCTCGCCAGCCCGCCACTGAAGGTCGCCTTCGATGGCACGGTCGCGAACCGCACCAGCGCGCTGATGGAAGGCACGTTGACCGTGGACAGCCCGTCGCTCCGCGATGCGCTGCGCTGGACGGGGCAGACGCCGCTCGGCGGCGGCGGCTTCGGGCGCTTCGCCTTGCGTGCCCGCGCCAACGTGGTCGGCGCCTCGGTCGCCCTCACCAATGTCAACGTCGAGCTCGACGGCAACACCGCCGAAGGCGTGATGACCTACGCCAATAACGGCCGGCAGACGCTGCAGGCGACGCTGGCGGCCGACGCCCTCGACTTCACCCCCTACATCTCGACAGTCCGGCTGCTGGCCAATGGTGCGCGCGACTGGAACCGGCAACTGTTCGACCTCAAGGCCTTGTCCACCACCGACCTCGACATGCGGCTATCGGCCGCAAAAGTCACGGTCGGCTCCTCGAAAATCGGACGCACGGCCTTCGGCGCCAACCTGCGCAACGGCGTGCTCGCCCTCTCGGTCGGCGAGGCTCAGATGTATGGCGGCATCGTGCGCGGCTCGTTCGGAATCGCCCGGGCCGACACCGTGGCCGACGTGAAGGCTGAGCTGCAATTCAACGATGTCGATCTACAGGCCTGCGCCAACGAGATGTTCGGCGTGTCGTCGCTGTCGGGACGCGGCAATCTCAACGTCTCGCTGACGGCTTCGGGCTCGAGCCCGTTCGGGCTCGCCCAGTCGCTCGACGGCAGCGCCAATTTGCAGGGCCGCGATGGCGCGATCTCCGGCTTCAACGTCGAGCAGCTCCTGAAGCGCCTCGAGCGCAGCCCGCTGTCGCGCGGCGGCAGCTTCCGCTCCGGCTCGACGCCTTACGATTCGCTGACGATCGCGGTCAAATTCTCTGAGGGTATCGCGACCGCGGAGGACATCCGCGTCGAGAGCCCGACCGCGCGCATCACGATGACCGGTACGGCCTCGGTGCCGACACGGGAATACGATTTCAAGGGCGTCGCGAGCCTGCTGTCGTCAGGCAATGGCAGCAACGGCTTCGAACTGCCTTTCGTCGTCCAGGGCCCCTGGGAAGATCCACTGATCTTTCCCGATCCGGAAAGCCTGATCCGCCGCGCCCCGGCCGCCGCCCCTCTGCTCGATGCAGTCAAGGACCGCAAGACGAGGGATGCGGTGCGCTCGGTGCTGGAACGATTCACTGGCGGCGGATTGCGCCCGGCCCAGCCGGACAATGCGCCGCAGGCTGACGCGCCGACGGGCGGCACTCCCACCAAGCAGAACTGACCAACTCGGCTTGCTTCGCGTGCCGAGACGCGGCCGCCGCCACGACCTATGTCTGATATATTACTTCTGGATCACGTCGGGTCCCTGGGCTAGTGTCCGCCACAACCGATCGAGCAAGATCGGCGGATCAGGGAGAGACATGTGAAATCCAGGGGAATGGGTGCGCTTTCAATCGCAGTAGCCGCCGGGCTTTTTTGCGCTGCAGCACCAGCTATCGCTCAGGACACCATCACGATCTGGTGGAGCAAGGGCTTCTACAAGTCCGAGGACGATGCGCTGCTCAACGTCGTCAAGAAGTTCGAGGCCAAGACCGGCATCAAGGTCGAGCTGTCGCAATACGCAATCCAGGACATGATTCCGAAGACGGTCGCCGCGCTCGATTCCGGCACCGTGCCCGACGTAGCCTATGCGGACACCTACGACGTTCAGGCGCAGGGTAAGTGGGCCTACGAAGGCAAGCTCGAGGATCTCACCGACATCCTGGAGCCGATGAAGTCGGCGTTCGCTCCGAACACGCTCGAGACCGCCTACCTCTACAACAACGTCGCCAAGAAGAAGGCCTATTACGGCTTCCCGCTGAAGCAGCAGAGCATGCACGTCCAGATCTGGGGCGACATGCTGGGCAAGGCCGGCTTCAAGCAGAGCGACATCCCGACCAAGTGGGAAGACTATTGGACGTTCTGGTGCGACAAGGTGCAGCCGGCGATCCGCAAGGCGACCGGCCAGCGCATCTACGGCGTCGGCCAGCCGATGGGCGTGGAATCCACCGACTCGTTCCAGTCGTTCTACACCTTCATGGACGCCTACAACGTCAAGCTGGTCGATGACGATGGCAAGCTCTTGGTCGACGACCCCAAGGTGCGCGACGGCCTCGTCAAGGCGATGAAGGATTATACCGACACCTACATCAAGGGCTGCACGCCGCCCTCGTCCACGACGTGGAAGGATCCGGACAACAACGTCGCCTTCCACAACAAGACGATCGTGATGACCCACAATTTCACGATCTCGATCGCGGCCAAGTGGTTCGAGGACTCCACCAACCCGGCGCTGACACCCGAGCAGCGCGCGGCCGGCAAGAAGGCCTATGAGGAGGACATCATCACCGCGTCCTTCCCCAACAAGCCCGACGGCACGCCGATCAAGTACCGCTCCGACGTCAAGACCGGCCTGATCTTCGCCAATGCGCCGCACAAGGCGCAGGCCAAGGAGTTCATCAAGTTCCTGATGCAGGAGGAGAACCTCGGTCCCTACGTCGAGGGCGCGCTGGGCCGCTGGTTCCCGGTGACGACCGCCGGCCAGAAGAGCCCGTTCTGGCAGGCCGACCGCCATCGCAAGGCCGTGTACACCCAGTTCACCGGCGGCACCACGCCGTTCGACTTCACCAAGAACTACAAGTTCACGATCCTCAACAATGAGAACGTCTGGGCGAAGGCGATGAACCGCGTTGTCAGCGAGAAGGTGCCGGTCGAGAAGGCCGTCGACGAGCTGATCGCGCGGCTGAAGGAGGTCGCCGGCTAGTCTCTCGCCTCGCGAGGCACTGGCTTGCGATCCTGACAAGACACCAAATCCCGGCCGCAGCGCATGCGGCCGGGATGGCTTATAGGCGGGAAGAGACGACCCGGGAAAAACGACCATGGCGATCACGCTCTCAGCTTCCGATTCCGCGATCGCGGAGGCGCCGCGCCCGGTGCTGCTGACACCGTCGCAGGTGTGGGGCATCGTCATGCTTGCCCCCTATCTGCTCGTCTTCCTCGCCTTCGTCGTCTATCCCGTTGGCTACGGCCTGTGGCTCGCCCGGGAGCCGGCCAGCTACGTCGCGCTGTATAACGACCCCATCTTCGCGCGCGCCGCGGTCAACACGCTGATCTTCCTTCTGGTCGGCATCAATCTGAAGATGGTGATCGCGCTGTTCCTGTCCGGCTTCTTCATTCAGCAGCGCGGCTGGATCAAATGGCTGTCGGTCATCTTCATCCTGCCCTGGGCGGTGCCTTCGATCCCGACCATCCTGTCGGTGCGCTTCATGCTCAATCCGGAATGGGGCGTGGTGAACCAGCTGATCTTCAAGTTCACCGGCGATGACGGCCCGAACTGGCTGAACGATCCGACCGTTGCGCTGTCGATGGCGATCGGCATGCACATCTGGAAGTCGCTGCCGTTCTGGACGCTGATCCTGATGACGGGTCGGCTCGCGATCTCGCAGGACCTGTTCGAGGCGGCCGAGGTCGATGGCGCCACCTGGTGGCAGAAGTTCCGCTTCATCACTTGGCCGTCGATGCAGACGCTCTACATCACCTGCACGCTGCTCTCGATGATCTGGACGCTCGGCGACTTCAACAGCGTCTATCTCCTGACCGGCGGCGGTCCCGCCGATCTCACCCACGTGTTGTCGACACTCGGCATCCGCTATCTCCGGCTCGATCAGCTCAGCCTTGCCATGGCCTCGATCGTCTGCGCGATGCCGCTAGTGCTCCCCCTGGTCTATTTCATGATGAAGCGGTTGTCGCGATGAAGCTCCCCACCCTGCGCGAGGTTGGCACCGAGGCCCGGCTGCTGCTGATCGGCATTCCCGTCTTCATCTGGACGATGATTCCGATCTACCACATGTTCCTGTTCGCGATCTCGCCGAAGGAGGACGCGTTCTCGGGTAAGCTGTGGCCGGATCATCCGACGCTGCACAACTTCTCGATCGTGTTCCACCAGCAGCATTATTTCCTGCGCGACTTCTGGATCCAGTTCGGCAACTCCGTCCTCATTGCCGCCGCCGTCGGCGCGCTGACCCTGGTGATCGCGACCTGCGCGGCTTACGCCATTTCGCGCCTGCGCGTGCCCGGCAGCCGCGTGGTGATGAACCTTGCGCTGTTCACCTATTTCATCCCGGCCGCGTTCCTCGCGGTGCCGATGTATCGCACCATGGGCAAATACGGCCTCCTCAACAACGACTGGTCGCTGATCCTGGCGATGGTGACGATCGCCTCGCCCTATGCGATCTGGGTGCTGAAACAGGCCTCCGACAAGCTGCCGGTCGAGCTGGATGAGGCCGCCGTGATGGATGGCGCCAGCCCGCTGCAGATCTTCCGCCTCGTCTATGTGCCGTTGATGATGCCCTCGCTGGTCGCGATCGGCACCTACGCCGTGCTGCTGGCCTGGAACGAGTACCTCTACGCATTCCTGCTGCTGTCGAACGACAAGGATATCACGCTGCCCGTGGCGCTCGGCAACTTCCTGGCCGCCGACGATTCGCCGTGGGAGCTGCTGATGACCACCGGCTTCATCTACGCGTTGCCGCCCGCCGCGGTCTACTATGCCTTCAAGCGCTATATGGTGGGCGGGCTGACCGCGGGCGCCGTGAAGTCGTGACGGAGCGATGAGGGTCGGATTTCGTCAGGGACGGTTCGCCGACGCATCGCGGGCGAACTGGGATGGCGACGGGCCGCGACCGATCGACTGGTTCGCCTGGTACCCGGTCGCCGACGACGCCGAGGAGACGGCGCTCCCGCTCGCACCGTGGCCGCAGGGCTGGTTCAATGCGGGACCAGCGGCCTTGAATTCGCCGCTCGCTGCAAGCGCGGACGCCTGTCCTCTCGTCGTGTACTCGCACGGCACCGGCTGCAACGGCCTGCAGTTCGAATGGCTGGCGCGCGAGCTGGCGGCCCGCGGCTTTGTCGCGGTCGCCGTCAATCATCATGGCAACAGCAACGCCGAGCCCTACCGCGCAGAGGGCTTCCTCTGCTCATGGGAACGCCCGCGCGACGTGTCCTTGCTGATCGACCACATCGTCGCTCATCCCGATTTCGAAGGCCGCATCAACCTCGCCCGCAACTACGCCGTCGGCTATTCGCTCGGTGGCGTCACGGCGACCGCCCTGCTCGGCGCCATCATGCTCCGCTCGCCGTTCGAGCCCGGCGCCAATCTCGGCCGCGGACCGCGCGAGTTTCCCGATCTCGTCGATCATCTGCCGCGGCTGATGGAGAAGAGCCAGATCTTCCGCGACTCCTGGGCGCGGATGTCGGCCTCCTATCGCGATCCCCGCATCAAGGCGGCGCTGCTGCTGGCGCCGGGCCGATCGGTGCAGGGCTTCTCGGAGGAGAGCGTCACCGCGATCCGCGTGTCGACCCGCATCATGGTCGGAGGTGTGGACGCGCTGCTGCCGGCCGCACGCTGGCTGCAGGAGCGGTTGCCGCGCAGCACGTTCGACATGGTCGCCGCCGACGCCGGCCATTATGTCTTCTTGCCCGAGAGCACCGACCTCGGCCGCAGCTCCGATCCGGCCAGCTGCGTCGATCCGCCTTCGGTCGATCGCGGCGCGGTTCATCGCTCGGTCATCGCTGCTGCGTTAGAGCTGTTCGCTGTTGAGTGACGCTGCGACAACATCCTCCGTCGTTGCGAGCGAAGCGAAGCAATCCAGAGTCCTTGCTCGGCCCTGGATTGCTTCGCTTCGCTCGCAATGACGAGAAGTTAGAGCGGGGCCGCGCTCTCGCCGCGGTCGCTCGACAATTTCGAGGCGAGTGATGCGATCACGATCACCACGGCGATGACTCCGATCACCAGCGTGCAGATCGCGTTGATCTCCGGCTTTACCCCGAGCCGCACCTCCGAGTAGATTCGGATCGGCAACGTCGCCGAGCCCGGTCCGGTGGTGAAGCTCGCGATCACGAGATCGTCGAGCGACAGCGTGAAGGCGAGCATCCAGCCAGCGATCACCGCAGGGGCGATCAGCGGCAAGGTGACCATCACGAACGCGCGCAGCGGATCGCAGCCGAGATCCATCGCGGCCTCCTCCAGGCTGCGGTCGAGCGACACCAGACGCGACTGCACGACGACAGCGACGAAGCACATCGTGAGGGTCGTGTGGGCGATCGTCACCGTCCAGAAGCCGCGCTCGGCCTCCAGCGCCACGAACAGCAGCAGCAGCGACAGGCCGGTGATCACCTCGGGCATCACCAGCGGCGCATACAGCATGCCGGAGAACAGCATGCGGCCGCGAAAGCCCTGGCCGCGCGACAGCGCCACCGCGGCCAGCGTCCCCAGCACCGTCGCCGCCGTCGCCGCGGTGGCGCCGACACGCAGGCTCATCCAGGCCGCATCGATCATGGCACGGTCGTTGAAGAACTCGTGATACCAGCGCAGCGACCAGCCGCCCCACACCGTCACCAGCCGCGAGGCGTTGAACGAGTAGATCACCAGGATCAGAATGGGCAGATACAGGAACGCCAGCCCGAGCGTCAGCGAGGCTACATTGAAGCGAGAAAGGCGGGAGGCTTTAGGCATGAGCGCCTCCTCCGTCGACCCGGGCGAAGCTTTCTCCGTTCTCTCCCCCCTTGTGGGGGAGGGTCAGGGAGGGCGGCCCCCAGCAAAGACTGCCGATGCGGACCCCTACCACCAACCCCTGCCCGCAAGGGGGAGGGGAGCGAGAGAGCGTGCCTCGCTGCACTCCAGCCATCACCGGCTCTCCTCCAGCTGCCGGCGTTGCAGCCGGTCGTTGAGCAGGAGCGGGAGCAACAGGACGGCGAGCAGCACCACGGCGATGCTGGAGGCCACCGGCCAATCCTTGTTGGTAAAGAACTCGAGCCAGAGCGTCTGGCCGATCATCAACGATTTCGAACCGGCGAGAAGGTCGGGAATGACAAACTCGCCGACGATCGGGATGAAGCACAGCAGCGCGCCGGCGCCGACTCCCGGCAGCGACAGTGGAAACGTCACCAGCCAGAAGGTCTCGCGCGGCGAGGCGCCGAGATCGGCAGCGGCCTCCTCCAGCGCCGGCTCCAGCTTCGTCAGCGTCGCAAACAGCGGCAGGATCATGAACGGCAGATAGGAATAGACGATACCGACATACATGGCGCTGTCGGTCGACAACCACACCACCGGCGCCGAGACCAGATGCAGCGCGAGCAGCACCTGGTTCAACAGCCCGTCATGCTGGAGGATGTTGACCCAGGCATAGATGCGGATCAGGAACGAGGTCCAGAACGGCACGATCACAAGCATCATCGCGACGCCCTGCCAGCGCCTCGGCAGCCGCGCCATGCCATAGGCGACGGGATAGCCGATCAGCAGCAGGATGGCCGTCGACGTCGCCGCGACGACGACGCTGCGCAGATAGGACGCGAGATACAGGTCGTCCGACAGCAGCAGACGGAAATTGTCGAGCGACAGCGCCGCAAATGCATCCCGGAGCGACGACAAACCATCAGCCAGCGAGAACACCGGCGTATAGGGCGGCTGCGCGATCGCAGTCTGCGACAGGCTGATCTTGGCGACGAAGGCGAACGGCACCAGGAAGAACAGCACCATCCAGACGTAGGGCGCGATCGCCGCGAAGCGGGCCGGACGCGAGAAGATGCGGCGCGCGCTCATCGCTCCAGCACCACACAATCATCGGGCGTGAACCAGGCCACGACGCGCTGGTTCAGCCCATAGCCGTCGGCGTCGAGCCGGGCCGTGTTGGCCTGCGAGGCGTGCAGGACAGCACCGCCGTCGAGCTGGATCTTGTACGCGGTCTTGCCGCCGAGATAGCTCGCATCGGAAATGGTCCCCTCGACACAGTTGATCGCGGCGGCATCGCCGGCCGGCCGGCGAAGCGCGAGACGGATCTTCTCGGGACGGATCGCGACCGCAACCCTGCTCTCGCTGACGGGAGTGACGGGCTGTGCCGCAGCGAGCTCGCCGGCCGAGGCAGTCGTGATCCGAAGCCGGTGCGGCTCCCGCGCGATCACCTCGCCCTCGAACAGGTTGATGTCGCCGACGAACTCCGCGACCCACCGCGACACGGGCTCTTCATACAGCCGGCGCGGTGCAGCGACCTGTTCGAGCCGTCCCGCATTCATCACGCCGATCCTGCTCGCCACCGTCATCGCCTCCTCCTGATCGTGGGTGACGATGATGAAGGTCATGCCGAGCTTGCGCTGCAGCTCCATCAGCTCGAACTGCGTGCTCTCGCGGAGCTTCTTGTCGAGCGCCGCCATCGGCTCATCCAGCAGCAGCACCTGCGGCCGGCGCGCCAGCGAGCGCGCCAAGGCGACGCGCTGCTTCTGGCCCCCGGACAGTTGATCGGGCTTGCGCTTCTCCAGGCCTTCGAGCCGGACCAGCGCCACCATCTCGGCGACACGGGTGGCGATCTCGGCGCGCAGCATGCCGGCACGCTTCAGGCCGAAGGCGATGTTGTCGCGCACGTTCAGATGCGGGAACAGCGCGTAGTTCTGGAACATCATGTTGACGGGCCGCTGATGCGGCAGCACCTGCGCGATGTCCTCCCCCGACAGCAGAATGCGTCCTTCGTCCGGCGTCTCGAAGCCGGCCAGCATGCGCAACAGCGTGGTCTTGCCGCAGCCGCTGGGGCCGAGCAGCGCGAAGAATTCGCCGGCACGGATGTCGAGCGAGACGCCATCGACGGCGCGGAAGCTGCCGAAGGTCTTGACGACGTTCTCGATCCGCAGGAGCGGCGGCTGAGGATCGGGGCGCGGATCCGGCGGTGGTGATGCTGCCGGCGCCTCGGCGGGTGCTGGATTTTCGATCTCGTCAGCCATGTCCCGATCTAATCACCCTGCCCGGCCACAACGTCGGGCCAGTCGGCAAGCTAGCCGCCCACGGATTGCAGCTCAACCGCACGGACCGGACTATCCCCGCTCGCGTCAGCCGCCTGCGGCGTGCTCCGGCCGCAGGTCGCAATGGCCATGAACGCGGCGAGCGCATCGCGTTCGGCGACGGGAAGCGTCAGGCCCAGCTTTGTCCGCCGCCACAGCACGTCGTCGGGAAACCGCGCCCATTCACGCGTCATGAGGTAGCGGACCTCCGCCTCGGTCAGCTGCGGCCCGAACGCCTGTCCGAGATCGGCCCGGCATCTCGCCTCGCCGAGGATCTGCGCCAGCCGGGTGCCATAGGCGCCGACCAGACGCCGGGCCTCCGCTTCGCTGAGAAAGCGCCAGCGGTCCCGTGCGTCATCGACGAGATCCTCGAACCGATCCCAGGCGAAGTCACCCCCAGGAAGCGGCGCGCTCGCAGTCCAGCGTGGCGACATTGGATAAAAGCGCGCGAGGCGGGAGACCGCCTGCTCGGCCCGGTGCCGGACCGTCGTGACGTCGCCCCCGCACATGGTCAGCAGCGGCGCCTTGGCGGGCTCCTTGGCGCGTCCAGCATCAAGGCTCACGACCGTTTCCAACCGCCCGCTGTCGGCGGCGCGCAGCACCATCATGTTGGCGCCGGCCACGCTCAGGACCACGTCCGCAGGCTGGATGTCCGAGCGAAAATAGCGGTTCGCCGCCTTGCAAAGATAAGCCACGTCTGCCGCCGGCACCGCCACCACGGCTGGGTCGCCCTTGAAGCCGCGGGCCACCGTGCCGATCAGGGTGAAATCCTGCTCGTAGGGCTGGGCAAAGATCAGCCGTCCATCCGAATTCTGAAACACATAGACCGCTTCGACATCGAACAGCCGCGGCACGATGATCTGGCTGACCTGCCGCACGGTCACCCGCGGCAGCGGCTGACGCAGCACGGTTTCCGCCGTCGAGACGCTCCACGCGCCGGTGGCGTTGGCGAGCGCGCGCGAGGTGACGATGCGGCGATGGCCGCGGTCGATGATGGCGAGGCGCCATATTTGGTCGCGGTCGGCCCGCACGCAGCGGGCGCCGGTGCGGATCTCTGCGCCGCGCTCGGCGGCATCCATCGCGGTCAGGACCACCAGGCGGGAATCGTCGACCACGCAATCGGAATAGTCGAATGCCGTCCCGATCGGACGCTTCAAGGCATCGCCGACCGGATGATGCGTGACATCGAGCGCCGACGCGGCCGGCAGCCGGTTGCGCGCAGCGAGGCGATCGTAGAGCCAGAGCCCTGCGCGCAACTGCCATGGCGGCCGCTCATCGGCGTGAGCCGGAATCGCAAAACGGATCGGCCGCACAAGATGCGGCGCGACCGTGAGCCAGACGTCGCGCTCGGCAAGCGCGCGACGCACGCGCAGAAAGCCGCGGCGCTCCAGCGCCGCGAGGTCCCCGTGCACCAGCCGCGACGTGGCCGACGAGGCGCCGCCGCCGAGATCGCCCTGCTCGACCAGGATCACGCGCAAACCGCGGCCAGCCGCATCACGCGCCAGGCTGACGCCGTTCAGACCTCCGCCGATAATCGCCAGATCGTAGTCCGCCATACGCAAGGTCTTCGAGCGTGCCAGGACGAACGATCGTAGACCGGCGGAAATGATTCTCGTAGCGACCCAACTGTTACGAGTGCGGATAAATTCGCGCTGTTGCGCAACAGCCTCTGACCGGACTGCCAGGTCAGCCGGTCTTGCGAACGGACGCGACGTCGTCGTCGTCGTGAGCGCGACCGACAATGCCGTCATATTTGTCGATCGGCAGGGGCTTGCCGAGCAGATAGCCCTGAACCGAGTCGCAGCCCTGCTCGGCGAGGAAGCCGAGCTGCTCCGGCGTCTCGACGCCTTCCGCCACGATCGACATGTTCATGCCGTGACCCAGACCGATGACCGCACGAATGATCGCCGCCGATTGCGGGTTGCGGCCGATATTCATGACGAAGGCGCGGTCGATCTTGATCTTGTCGAACGGGAACGCCTGAAGGTAGCTCAGCGACGAGTAGCCGCTGCCGAAATCGTCCATCGAGACGCGAACGCCGAGCGCCTTCAGCCGGCGCAGCAGCGCGACACCGCGATCGAAATCCTCGATCAGCACACCCTCGGTGATCTCCAGCTCGAGCCTGCCGGGCGCGAGCCCCGTCTCGATCAGGATCGAGTGGACCAGCGCAACGAGGTCGCCATGGACGAACTGCGCCGGAGACAGGTTGACCGCGACCTGCAGCGGCTTCGGCCACGACGCCGCCTCGCGGCAGGCCTCGCGCAGGATCCACTCGCCCATCTCGACGATGAGGCCGCTCTCTTCCGCGAGCGGAATAAAGTCGCTCGGCGGCACGAACCCCCGGACCGGGTGCTGCCAGCGCGCCAGCGCCTCGAAGCCGATGATCTCGCTGGCGTCGACCGTGCGGCCGGAGACGGCCTGCGGCTGGAAGTACAGCGACAGTTCGCCATGCTTGATCGCGACAGACAGCTCCTGATGCAGAACGCGGCGGTCGCGAATCTGCTGATCCATTTCAGGCTCGTAGAAGGTGATGCTGCCGCGCGATTTGGCCTTGGCGCGGAACAGAGCAGCACCCGCATTGGCGAGCAGCGACGCCGGATCCGAACCATTGTGCGGAAACACCGAGATGCCCGTCGTCAGCGCGGTGCGGATCGATTTGCCCTCGATCTGAAAGTCCACCGCGATCGCCGCCGCCAATTGCTCGGCCAGGGCCCTGCCCGTTTCCGGTTGCTTGCCGTCGATGATCAGCCCGAACTCGTCGCCGGAGAGACGGGCAACGACGCCGCCCCGGGCAACGGCATGGACGCGACGGGCGACCTCGATCAACAGCTTGTCGCCGATGGCGTGGCCGAAGACGTCGTTGACGTCCTTCAGGCCCTTGAGATCGACGTTCAGGACCGCAAACTCCTCGTCCGTATCCGCGCAGGCCTCGATCATCTGGCTCAGGGCCTGCAGGAACGCGGCGCGGTTCGGCAGATCGGTCAGGCCGTCGTGATAGGCCATGTGCGCCATCCGCGATTCGGTCTGGCGCCGATCGGTGACGTCCTCATAGGTCTTGATCAGATATTGCGGCTGGCCGGTCTCGCCCAGCACGGTTGCCCGCCGCGTCAGGAACAGCCGCAGGCCGTCCTTGGTCGAGATCGGATGTTCCTCAGTCAGAAGGCCGCGCTTCTTGATGGCGGCTTCGTCGCGCGCCGTGATCAGTCTGGCCTCGCGCGGATTGAAGATGTCGGCGGTGGTCAGGCCGGTGGCGTCCTCGCGCTTGCGGTTGAGGATGATCTCGGCGCTGCGGTTGGCGAGCAGATAGCGGCCGTCGCTGACGCTCTCGACGATGAGCGAAACCGGAATGTTGTCGACGACCAGTTCCAGGAACTTCTTGCTGTTCTCCAGCTCGCGGCTCAGCGATCGCCGCTCCGTGGCATCGTCGAACAGCGCGATGAGGAATTGCGGTTCGTTCTTGTCGTTGCGTGCAACGACCCGGTGGGCGTCCAGGATGCGCTTCTCGTCACCGCGTTGAACCACGAGTTCGCTGCAATAGGTGGTGCCGGGCGCCAGCATCGCTTCGCGGTCGGCAGCCGCGATGTCGGCCGCGGTCTCTTCGCCGAACAGGTCGCTCGGGCGCCGTCCGATGATCTGATCCCGCGGCACCTGCGCGAACTGCTCAAACGCCCGGTTGGCGAAGATGTAGCGGCCGTCCTCGATGTTCTTGGCGGCGACGCAGACGGGAACCTGATCGACCACCGATTCCAGGAACTGCTTGGTCGAGGCGAGCTCGCGCTCCAGCCGGTGCTGCACCGTACAGTCTTCATGGATGCCGATTGATCCGCCGGTCGGAAGACGGAACATCTGGGCGCGCACCACACGTCCGCCGGGCAGCTCGGTCAGGCACCCGTCCGGCTGCCGCGCCTGGCGCGCATAGTCCTCGACCGTCAGATTGAGCAGGCCACGCTGCCGCCGCAACTCGACCAGATCCCGGCCGGTGCAGCCGGGCGGAATGTCGGCCCGGCTCATGCCGTAGATCTCGAGAAAGCGGTGGTTGTAGAAGACGACGCGGTTGGCGGCGTCCGTCAGCATCAGCCCCTGGCTCAAATTGTTGAGCGCGGAGCTGATGAAAACGTTACGCCGAAGTTGTGCCCGCTTGGCGCGCCGCAAGGCCGAATGGATCCAGATCACGACCGACGCGAGGAAGGCGCAGACGACAACGCCGGCGATCAACACCTTCCAGAGCACGTCCGGCTCGATGGTGCCCAGGTAGCCGGAGGGCGAGAAATCGGAGGAAGCGGCCCAGGCGCGCGTCGGCGCAGCCGCCCACGCTGCCATGGCGGCCACCGAGGCCGCAACGACACGCGCAGAAAACGCGTTTCGGTCGCTCGCCTGCCAATTCTTGCCAGCCATCAATCACCCGCGGTATTCGGCGACAGTATCTGGCTTCACCTATTGGGATCGGGTAAACGGGTTCCGCAAACTTCGAAAAAGACGAAGCAAATTTGGTCAATGGCCGCCCTATGATGAATGGTTTGCTAAGGGCACGCGCACTCCGGACTGAAGTTCCACCCACCAGGGATTGCAGCGAGACATGACTTCCCCCAATCGTCTCAGGACTATGCATGGATAAAGTGGATTGCGTGGTCGTTGGCGCCGGCGTCGTCGGACTTGCCGTCGCCCGTCAATTGGCGCGGGCCGGACGCGAGGTCATCGTTCTCGAGGCGGCCGAGGGCATCGGAACCGTCACGTCGTCTCGCAACAGCGAAGTGATCCACGCCGGCATCTATTACAAGGCCGGGAGCCTGATGGCCCGCTTCTGCGTGGCCGGCAAGCGCATGCTTTACCGCTATTGCGACGAGCATGGCGTGCCCTACCGCAATTGCGGGAAACTGATCGTTGCAACCAATCCAGCCGAGACCGAGAAGCTGCAGGGCATCCGCGCGCACGCCGAAGCCAATGGTGTCGAAGGGATGCGGCTGCTGCCCGGGTCCGAAGCCCTGGCGCTGGAGCCGGCCCTGGCCTGCCAGGCCGCGCTGCTGTCGCCATCCACCGGCATCCTCGACAGCCATGCCTTCATGCTGTCGCTGCGCGGCGAGATCGAGGACGCCGGCGGTGCCTTCGCCTTCCACACGCCGTTGCTGCGGGCCAAGGCGACGGGGGGATCGATCGAGGTCGATGCGGGCGGCGCGCAACCGATGACGCTGAGCTGCCGGCTGCTGGTGAACGCCGCCGGCCTCGACGCGCCCGAGCTGGCGCGGCTGATCGACGGCATGCCGTCGCCGCTGGTGCCGATGACCTATCTCGCCAAGGGCAACTATTTCAGCTGCAGCGCCCGGGCACCGTTCAGCCGGCTCATCTACCCGGTGCCGGAACCAGGCGGCCTCGGCGTGCACCTCACGCTCGACATGGCAGGCCAAGCCAGATTCGGCCCCGACGTCGAGTGGATCGACCGGATCGACTATACGGTCGATCCGGCGCGCGCCGAGCGCTTCTACCCGGCGATCCGCAAGTACTGGCCGTCGCTGCCGGATGGGGCGCTGATGCCGAGCTATTCGGGCATCAGGCCGAAGATCGTACCGCCGGCCGTGGCGTCGCAGGATTTCGTCATTCAGGGCCCCCGCGATCACGGGGTGCCCGGACTCATCAATCTGTTCGGAATTGAATCGCCTGGATTGACGTCATCGCTGGCGATTGCGGCTCACGTCCGCGATCTCGCCTTGAGCTGAAGACCCCGATATCGGGATGAACGGCGTGTGGCGATAGCGGGAGACAACGCAGGCAGATGCGCTCGCGTCATCGTCTATCGCAACTAAGTCTATCGCAACTAATTTGATTGAAGTTGCGTCTGGGATGGGCAGTCACCATCCCAGGCGCACGGTCTTACGATCAGATGGTACGGCGGGTGATGGTCACATGTCAGTGAAGTGTTTCGCTGGTTACCTGTCTCAAGCGCTCGATCTCATCCTTCACCATCAGTTTGCGTCGCTTCAGTTCGGCAATTCGCAGGTCGTCCGTCGATGGATGCAGGAGAGCTTCATGCAATTCGCTTTCAAGAACTTTATGCTTACGCTCCAGTTCAACGAGATGCGCCTGAATGGCCATTCGAAACCTCCTCGGTAGGTGAACCTGAGATTCGACCAGGGCTAACGAGTGTACACAAGTCGCTTGACCTGTCGATGGGGCCAAAAGACCGCACATGCAAATTTGAGCGCCGTGTGTAACGAAGCGTGAGCAGATCCGGACGAATCTAACGCCGGTGCCAACCTGAAATTCACGGGACAGCTGCACGGATCTTGAGGGGCGCGGCTTGCTTATCAGCTTCGCAGGCGCAATATTTTCGCCCGCCTTCGCAAGGCTTTCCACTTCCTTCCGCTTTTTTGCTATCATAGATCATGGCTGACCAAGACGAGCGCGAACTGCAGGCCGAACTCGCGCGCCTGCAGCAGGAGCACCGCGATCTCGACGCGGCGATCGACGCTTTGCATCAATCGCCCGCCCCCGATTTGTTGCGGCTGCAACGACTGAAGAAGCGGAAGCTTCTGCTACGCGATCGGATCGCCTTCATCGAAGACCAGATCACGCCCGACATCATCGCCTGAGGCGAAGCGTCAGCACGGCTGACCGTATGCACACAGGCAATATGCATCAGCGGTGCAGGATATGCCCAGGCGCCTTGACAAATAGAACAAAAAGAGAACAATCAGGACATCCCTCGTTCCCCAGACGACAACAAGGATGGTTGTGATGCCCGCCTCCTTCTCCCCACAGGATCGCCTCTACGAACAGGCCTGTGACCAGGCCATCGCGATGTGCGACGGCAATCTGCGCTCCACGATCAAGGCGCTGATCATGGCGAACGAGTATCTTGAGCTGGAGCTGCAGGAGCTGCGGGCCGCGATCTCCTGCGGCTGCGTGCCCAACACCGCTTCGGACGGTCCGGAGAGCAATGCGGCCTGAGCCCTGCCTGAGTCTTACCTGAGTCCTCGGGCCGTCGAGACTCTCCGGACGATTGCCACCGCGCTCGCTCGCAGCTTCGACGAAGGCCGGGAGGTGCGTGCAATGCCTGATATCACCTATTACGTCGCCATGCCGTTCAGACGGGACGAGGCAGGGATGCTGGTCGCGGGCGCGGCCGAGGAATGCCAGAGTTCGTCCGCAGCGCTGCGTCGTGCCGAAGCGATGTCGCGCCTGCCGGACAACATCGGCGCCATTGCCTTCAGCCGCAGCGGCGATCCCTTGATGGGGGAATTCAGCGACGCCCGGCTGCTGCACAAGTTCGGCGAGTTGCCCGACGATCTCGGCGAGTTGTGAGCGCCGTGCACCACAAGCTCTGTCATCGGCGCGGATGGCCCGGGAGCGTCACCGCTGGTCGCCCGACCGGGCCGTTGCGTGCGCTGGGCTCTCGTACCTTCGTTGGGCCTTGCGCATGTACATCGCGCGGTCGGCTTCCTCCAGCGCACGCACCGGGTTGACGCGCTTGTCGAGCAGAGCAATCCCGGCCGACGCGCCGGCACGCACGGTCTGATCGCCGAAGGTGAAGGTCAGGCTGTCGATGGCCTGCTCCAGTTCCGCCGCCTTGGCATGTGCGTCCGCCGCGCTGAGATGCCAGAGCAGCACGCCGAACTCGTCGCCGCCGAGCCGGCCGATCACGTCGGAGGATCGGACATGCTCGCTGAGGACACGCGCAACCGCCTTCAGGACCTCGTCACCAGCGGCATGGCCGAACGTATCATTGATCGGTTTCAGCCGATCGACGTCGAGCACGACCAGGGCACCGGTCGCGTCATAGCGCTTGATGAAGGCGATCGAACGATGGAGCTCGCGGGCGAAGCCGCGACGATTGAAGATGTCGAGCAGGAAGTCGCGCTCAGCGGAGGCCGTCAGCTCGGCGATCCGGGCCTGTGCTGTCGCCAACTCGGCATTAAGGCGTCGGATCGTCTGCCGCGCGCCTGCCGGTACGGAACCGGGTTCAGGAGCCCGCGCGCGCCGCGAAGGCCGATGACGGTACCGGGTTCTTCGCTTCCCGGCTCGCCACGCGGCCGCCATGCGCTTCTTTTTCATCGGACACCTGCCGCGCCACCGTTTGGGCTTGCCGGGCTTGACCAAGACAGGATAGTCCATTCGGACCTTCATGCCATGGCTTGCCGCTGTCAGGACCGATCCTATACTCCGGCCCATGCTGATGGATTCCCGAGAAGAATTGAGGTCATGACCGCCCCGATCGCCATCATCATGGGAAGCCAGTCGGACTGGGATACCATGCGCCATGCCGCCGAGACGCTCGAAGCCCTGGGCGTGAGCTACGACGCCCGGATCGTCTCGGCGCACCGCACCCCGGACCGGCTGTATGCTTTCGCCAAGGGTGCCAAGGCGGCGGGCTACAAGGTCGTGATCGCCGGTGCCGGCGGCGCCGCCCATCTGCCGGGCATGACGGCCTCGCTCACGGAACTGCCCGTGTTCGGCGTCCCCGTCGAGTCGAAGGCGCTGTCGGGGGTCGATTCGCTGTATTCCATCGTCCAGATGCCGGCCGGAATTCCGGTCGGAACGCTCGCCATCGGCAAATCCGGCGCCATTAACGCAGCGCTGCTGGCGGCCAGCGTGCTCGCTCTCTCGGATTCCGCGCTCGCCGGCCGCCTGTCGGCTTGGCGGCAGGCGCAGACCAATGCGATCGCCGAACGTCCGGAGGGCACGGCGTGACCGGCTCCAATCGGGTGAAGCTCAAGCCCGGCGACACCATCGGTATTCTCGGCGGCGGCCAGCTCGGCCGCATGCTGGCGCTGGCTGCGGCGCGGCTCGGGCTGCGCTGCCAGGTGTTCTCGCCGGACCCGGACTCGCCCGCCTTCGACGTCGTGCTGAACGCCACCTGCGCCGAATATGCCGACGTCGAGGCGCTCGAGCTGTTCGCCAATGACGTCGACGTCGTCACCTACGAGTTCGAGAACGTCCCGTCGGCGGCCGCGATGGTGCTGGCGGCAAGGCGCCCGGTGCTGCCGAGCCGCTCTGCGCTGGAGACGACGCAGGATCGGCTGATCGAGAAGGATTTCGTCACCTCGCTCGGTATCCGCACGGCGAACTATGCCGACGTGTCCTCACTCGCCACGTTGCGCGAAGCAGCCTTTCGGATCGGCCTGCCGGCCGTGCTGAAGACACGGCGGTTCGGCTATGACGGCAAGGGCCAGATCAAGATCCGCCAGGGTGACGATCTCGATCGGATCTGGGCCGAGCTCGGCACCAAATCGGCGATCCTCGAGGCGTTCGTTCCGTTCGAGCGCGAGATCTCGGTCGTAGCGGCCCGCGCGGCCGATGGCCAGGTCGAGTGCTTCGACGTCACCGAGAACGAGCATCGCGATCACATCCTGAAGGTGTCGCGGGCGCCAGCCCGCATCCCCGATCCGCTCGCCGACGAGGCCCGGGACATTGCCAGCCGGATCGCCACCGCCCTCGATTACGTCGGGGTGCTCGCCGTGGAGATGTTCGTGGTATCCGATGGACCTGCGCCCGGCGTCCTGGTCAATGAAATTGCCCCCCGGGTGCACAATTCCGGCCACTGGACCCTCGACGGTGCCTCGATTTCCCAGTTCGAACAGCACATCCGCGCGATCGCAGGCTGGCCGCTCGGCAAGCCGCTGCGCCACGGCCACGTCACGATGACGAACCTGATCGGGGACGAGATCGACACCTACGAGCAGTGGCTCACGGTTCCCGGCGCCACCGTGCACCTTTACGGCAAGGGCGCCGCCCGCCCGGGTCGCAAGATGGGGCATGTGACCCAGGTCTCGCCCCTGCCGCCGAGGCAGGGCTGAAATAAACCGCTCGGGCGGGTTAAACTTGCGGTCAAGAGCCCGTCAGCGGGTGGACAGCGACGGTGTCCTCTGATACACGGGCGCCCTCAAGGTTAAGGGCGCGGCCATTTGCCAGCCCTGACTTCACCAGATTTCAAACCGATAGACTGAGAAAGAGGATGCCGCGTGCAGGTTCTCGTTCGCGATAACAATGTCGATCAAGCCCTCAAGGCGCTCAAGAAGAAGATGCAGCGTGAGGGCATTTTCCGCGAGATGAAGCTTCGCGGCCATTACGAGAAGCCGTCCGAGAAGAAAGCCCGCGAGAAGGCCGAAGCCGTGCGCCGTGCGCGCAAGCTGGCCCGCAAGAAGCTGCAGCGTGAAGGCCTGCTGCCGATGAAGCCGAAGCCGGTGTTTGGCGCTGGCCCCGGCGGTGACCGTGGTGCTGGTCGTGGTCCGGGCGCAGGTGCCCGTCCCGGCGCGCCGCGCTGATCTGGCCCGATAGATCTGACGTCGTCTGAAGCGCGGGCCTCTGGCTCGCGTTTTTGTTTTGGGCACCTCATTTTGATTTCGCGCCTCCCTGCCATCCGGCGTCCGGAGCCGGCCGCGGTGTGCCCGCCCGTCGCTACGATGCAGAGCACGGCACGCCCCAAAGAAAAAGCGGCGGACCAGCAGGCCCGCCGCTCGATCTCGTTCGAGAGCAATGCCGATCAATTATTTCGGCAGCACCGAGTGGAACACCGATTTCGCCGCCGACATCATGTCCTGCGCCACGTTGGACATCTGGTCCTTGATCGAAGGATCGGACTTGTCGGCACGCAGGTCGAGCGGACGCAACTGCTGGACGGGGATCTCCGCGGGCGGCGTCGGGCGCCCGTCCGGCTGCAATGATCCCGTGTAGGTCGGGCTCGAGGCCGACGGCATGATGAAACCCTGCTCGGCCGGAGGCGCGGAGACCGTCACCGGAGGCGGCAGCGGACGAACCGGCGACACCTGAGGTGACACGGTTGCGACGCGCGGCGCCTCGCCAGCCCCGCGGGCTGCATCGGTCGACGGCTTCTCGGCAGCCGCCTTGCCGGCACCTTCGCTCGCGCGCAACCGCTCGATCGCGGCGCGGGCAAGATCGGCAGCATCCCGGCGATCTTCCTGCTGGGTCGCTGGGGCCTCGGCCGGAGTGCCACGCACGATCAGCTTTTCCTTCGACGATGCAGGATGGCGCGAGGCCTGCGGATCGGCCGGGAGGCTCGCCGTTTCGGTCGGCTTCACTTCGACGGCCTTCTCAGCGGCCTTGTCGGCCAGCGACTTCTCCGACACGCCCTTGGCCTTGATGCCGGGAGCGGGAATGCTGGAGACCTCGTTCGACGTTTCCGCCGGCTTGGCGTCAGACTTGGGATCGGCCTTCGCGTCCAGCTTGGCAGGGTCGGTCCCCTTGCCCGTGGATTTCGGAGCCTCGCTCTTACCGCCTGTGAGCTTGGCATAAGCAGCCGAGGCCACCGCCGCCATGGTCGATGGCGGCGAGTCGGGCTTGGTGTTGATGTAGTGATTGACGATGTAGGCCCCGATGATGGTGGCAACCACCGACGGGATGATCTCCATGGCGAACTTTGTGAGATATTTCAGCATGCTGACCACTCCCGCGCGGTATTTGCGGGAACTTTGAGGCACAATTAAGGGACCATCCCACACCTTCCGGAGCTCGCGGACTGCACTCCGTGCAGCCGCGACCGCCGAAAAGTCGTTTCCTGAAACCCTTCGAACCGGAGCCGTGCAGCAATCCGAGGGTGTTGCCACAGCTTCCGGATCGCCGGCTCAAGATACCACAATCAGCGGCATCCCGGTAAACAATTGGTTACGGCTTCAATTCAACTTCGAGGAAAACGATCTCGGAACCGGTCTCGTTCAGCACGTCGTGTTCGACCCCGGCCTTTCGGAAATAGGATTTACCGACCGCGAGCTGCGCCTTCGAGCGCTCGCCGGACGGCGCCACGATCGTCATCTCACCCGCGGTGACCGGCACGATCACGTAATCCATCTCATGAACATGGCGCCCCGTGGCACTGCCGGGCAATAGCCGCCACTCCGTGACGCGGACTTCGGGCGTATCGACCTGGACGTCGGACTGGGCGCTGAGCATGCTGGATCTCTTGAATCAGGGGACGAAGAGCAGAAACAGGAATATCGCGAACACCACCATGTGCACCAGCCCGAACAGGATGTTCGTCCGTCCGGTGCCGAAGGTCAGCATGCTCAGGACGAAGGTCAGGACCAGCAGCACTATTCCCTGCGGGTCCAGCCCGAGGACGAGCTGCTTGTCGAGCACATGGGCGGCGACCGCCACTGCCGGGATGGTCAGCCCTATGGTGGCGAGCGAGGAGCCAAGCGCGAGATTGATGCTCTTCTGCAGGTCGTTGGCGCGGGCGGCCGAGAGGGCGGCGACACTCTCCGGCAGCAGGATCAACAGCGCCACGAGCACGCCTGCGACCGCCTGCGGCGCACCCGTTGCGGCAACGCCGGCGTCGACCACCAGCGAGAACTTCTTGGCAAGCAGGACCACAGCGAGCAGCGCGACCAGCAGCAGCCCGACACTGAGCAGCAGCTTCGCGCGCGGCAGCCTGACATCGTCATCGGCGAACCCCACCGAGTTGCCGACGAAATAATCCCGATGGCGGGTGGTCTGCGTATACAGGAACACCGCGTAGAGCAGGATCGTCACGACGCTGACGAAGGCGATCTGCACGGCAGAATACACCGGACCTGGCGACGTCAAGGTATAATTCGGCAGCACCAGCGTGATGGTTGCCATCGTGAACAGTACGCTGAGATACAGATTGGCACCGGAGACCAGCACGTCCTGCTCGCGATAGCGCAGGCCGCCGATGAAGATGCAGATGCCGGCCAAGCCGTTGCACACGATCATGACCACCGCAAACACGGTGTCGCGGGCCAGCGCCGGCGCAGCCTTGTCGCCGAGCATGATGGTGGCGATCAGCGCCACCTCGATCACCGTCACCGCCAGGGTCAGGAGCAGCGTGCCGAACGGCTCGCCGATCTCATGCGCGATCACCTCGGCATGGTGCACGGCCGCGAACACCGTGCCGAACAGGACCACCAGCAGCACCGCGGCGAAGACCACGCCAGCGGCCGAAGGCGTGAAGTCATAATGCGTCGCCGTGACGATCGCGACCAGCGCGACCGCCAAGCCGGGAAAGATCACCGATGATGCGGGCGTTGCGCCCTTCACGCTCATGATTCGCGTCCTTCGATCCGTTCTGTCCGACTATGCGCGACAGCGAGGCGATCGTCACGCGGTCCGGCCGTGACAGGGTCTCAACCAGGACGGTCTCCGAAGGTGCCGTCGATCAGGTCAATGCGGACTGAGCAGCGGATGAATCGGAAGCACGGTCAGCAGCACGAACAGCGGAATGAGGACGGCACCTGCCCGCAGCATGTAGCCGAAGAAGCTCGGCATCTGGATGCCCCGCTCATTGGCGATCGCTGCGACCATGAAGTTCGGCGCATTTCCGATATAGGTCAGTGCGCCCATGTAGACTGCGCCCATCGAGATCGCCGCCAGCGTTCCCGAGAGCTCGCCCATCAGCACCTTGGGATCGCCGCCCGCCAATTCGAAGAACAAGAGATAGGTCGGGGCATTGTCGAGGAAGGCCGACATCAGCCCGGTGGACCAGAAATAGGCGACCTCCCGCGGCGCGCCGGCGGGTGTCGTCACGGCATCCAACAGCCAGCCGAAAGAGCCACTGCGACCCGCATTCAGCATGGCGATGACCGGAACGATCGCGGTGAAGATCGCCGCGAACAGCTTGGCGACCTCTCGGATCGGCTCCCAGTTGAACCCGTTCGCCTCGCGGTGCTCGTCCGGCGTCAGCCAGAGCGACAGTCCGGCGATCGCCAAGAGAACGGCATCGCGCACGAGGTTCTGAAGTTCGACATGCGTGCCGAAGACGTCGAAGGAGATGCCCGGCTTCCAGGTCGCCGATACCAGCGTGTTGACGACGATGGCCGCGATCAGGACGACGTTGACGAGCCCGCGAACACGAACCGGCTCGCTCGTGCCATCCGTGCTCGAAGGCTTCTCGGCACGGAAGCGCCATGCGTCGATCGCGGCAAAGATCACGAGCAACAGGCCGGCGACGATCGCGGTCTGCAGCCAGAGGTGTTGCGTCGTCCAGAAGAAGTCGACGCCACGCAGAAAGCCGACGAACAGTGGCGGATCGCCGAGCGGGCTCAGTGCACCACCGACATTGGCGGCCAGAATGATGAAGAAGATCAGCACGTGCACATTATGCGGCCGGCTCAGATTGGCGCGGATCAGGGGACGCACCAGGATCATCGCGGCGCCCGTCGTGCCGACGACGCTCGCGATGATCGTGCCGAGCGCCAGGATGGCGGTGTTGGTCGCGGGCGTGCCCTTGATGTCGCCGGTCACCAGGATGCCGCCGGCGACCGTATAGAGGGCGAACAGCAGCACGATGAAGCTGAGATATTCGGCGAGCAGCGCGTGGACGAAGGCAGCGAGCGCCGTGCCAAGCCCTGCATTCCAGGTCAACGCCGCCAACGCCACCAAGGCCCATGCCGCGGCGATCTTTCCGTAGTGATGATGCCAGAACCTGGCAAACAGCAACGGCCCGAGCGCGATCGACAACAGCAGTCCCGCGAATGGCAGTGCGAACGGCCAGGTCATCGCCGCGCCGTTCAGCCCGGCGGCATGCGCCTGCACCGGCAGGCTCCCAAAGAGCAGGACGATCCCGAGGAGAGCCGGCCACCGCGATCGATGAACGTTACAAGCCGTCGATGAAGCTCTTGGCCGTCTCAGTCGCACCGAAAAGATCCAGGTCATTATGTCCGCCGTTGGGAAACCGTACGAAGCGCTTGGGGTCATGCGCAAGTGCGAACAATCGTTCCCCGAAGCGGATCGAAATCGCCGGATCCCTTTCGCCATGCATGATCAGGAGCGGCACACGCACATCGGCGATGCGCCGATCGGAATGGAAGCTGTCGAGCATCAGCAGACTGACCGGAACCACCTTCAGCATCTCCGACGCGACATCGACCGTGGATGTATAGGGCGCTTCGAGGATCAGCTTGGCGACCGGATGCTCCGCGGCGATCGCGGTGGCCACGCCGCTGCCGAGGGAAAAACCCCAGGCCACGATCCGTCCCGACTCGTAGCGCTGTGTCGTGAACGCATAGGCGACTGCGGCATCTTGCAGCAGCCCGTGCTCACTGGGACTGCCGCTGGACCCCGCATAGCCGCGATAGGACAGCGCAACGAGACCGGTGCCGTCGGCCGTGAGCGCCTTGAAGCGCGACACCACGCCCGCGAGAAAATCGCCATTGCCCGGGAAGTACAGAACGACCTTGTGGCCAGGCTTCGCCGGCACATGCCAGACGATGACCCTCTCGCCATCGACCGAGGTCAGCACATGCTCCTCAGCCTGAGGAAACCCGGCTGCAGCCGGTGCCGTGCGGCCCACCGGCGGAATGGGGAACAGCACTGCACGCTGGCGGACGAATAGGGCCGCAAGCACGCTGCCGTAGACCGCCGCCACGACGATCAGGAGCCATTTCAGAAACGTCATGGCTCCCGATGCCGCCGGCTACATGCCCTTGACGATGTTCTCGGTCATCTTCTTGGCGTCGCCGAGCAGCATCATCGTGTTGTCGCGGTAGAACAGCGGATTGTCGATGCCGGCATAGCCCGACGCCAGCGAGCGCTTGATGAACATCACGGTGCCGGCCTTCCAGACCTGCAGCACCGGCATGCCGTAGATCGGCGAGGACTTGTCCTCCTCGGCCGCCGGATTGGTGACGTCGTTGGCGCCGATCACGAAGGCGACGTCGGCCTGGGCGAATTCCGAGTTGATGTCCTCGAGCTCGAACACCTCGTCATAGGGAACGTTGGCTTCGGCGAGCAGCACGTTCATGTGGCCGGGCATGCGGCCAGCGACCGGATGAATCGCGTATTTCACCTCGACGCCTTCCTTCTTCAGCGTGTCGGCCATCTCGCGCAGCGCGTGCTGCGCCTGGGCGACCGCCATGCCGTAGCCGGGCACGATGATCACCTTCGAGGCGTTCTTCATGATGAAGGCGGCATCGTCGGCCGAGCCGAGCTTGGCCGGCTTCTGCTCGCCGGTGCCACCGCCCGCCGCTGCGGTCTCACCGCCGAAGCCGCCGAGGATGACCGAGATGAAGGACCGGTTCATCGCATGGCACATGATGTAGGACAGGATCGCACCGGACGAGCCGACCAATGCGCCGGTGATGATCAGCGCCGAATTACCGAGCGTGAAGCCGATGCCCGCGGCCGCCCAGCCGGAGTAGGAGTTCAGCATCGAGATCACGACCGGCATGTCGGCGCCGCCGATCGGGATGATCATGAGCACGCCGAGCGCCAGCGCCAGCAGCGTCACCATCAGGAAGTCGAAGCCGCCGCCCGTCATCACCAGGCGGATCACGAAGAAGACCAGCGCCACGGCGAGCGCGATGTTGATGATGTGACGCGCCGGCAGGATGATCGGCGCGCCGCTCATCCGCGCGGACAGCTTGAGGAAGGCAATGACCGAGCCGGTGAAGGTCAGCGCGCCGATGGCGACGCCGAGCGACATCTCGACCAGGCTCTGCGGATGGATGTTGCCGGGCGTGCCGATGTCGAACGCTTCCGGCGCGAAGAACGCGCCGGCGGCGACCAGCACCGCGGCCATGCCGACCAGCGAATGGAAGGCGGCGACGAGCTCGGGCATCGACGTCATCGGCACCCGGCGCGCAATCACCGCACCGATGCCGCCGCCGATCGCAACGCCGAGGATCACGAGGATCCAGGCGATCGCATCCGCCGGTGGATGCCCAGCCAGCGTGGTGGCGACCGCAATCGCCATGCCGGCCATGCCGAAGAAGTTGCCTTGCCGGCTGGAGGCCGGGCTCGACAGCCCGCGAAGAGACAGGATGAACAGCACACCTGCCACGAGATAAAGGAGTGCCGACAGATTGGCGTTCATTGCAGATGCCCCGTTGTGCCTGTCATCCCGCGTCGTGCGGCGTTGTTACTTGGACTTCTTCTTGTACATCGCCAGCATGCGCTGGGTGACGAGGAAGCCGCCGAAGATGTTCACGCAGGCGAAGATCAGCGCGATGAAGCCGAACGCTCGCGCCAGACCACTGCCGCTCGACAGCAGGGGAACGCCGACCGCCAGCAGCGCGCCGACAACGATCACCGAGGAGATCGCATTGGTCACCGACATCAGCGGCGTGTGCAGGGCCGGCGTCACCGACCACACCACGAAGTAGCCGACGAACACCGCCAGCACGAAGATCGACAGCCGGAAGACGAAGGGGTCGACGGCTTGGACGACATGTTCCATGGCTCTGCTCCTTAGGCCTTCGGCTGGAAGTTCGGGTGGACGATGGCGCCATCCTTTGTCAAAGCCGTGGCCTTGACCAGCTCGTCGTCCCAGTTCACCGCCAGTGTCTTTTCCTTCTTGTCGATCATCGTCTCGATGAAGGAGAATAGGTTGCGGGCGTAGAGGCCGGAGGCGGACGCTGCGACCCGGCCGGCGAGATTGGGGTAGCCGATGATCTTGACGCCGTCGATCTCGACGGTCTCGCCGAGCTTGACGCCCTCGACATTGCCGCCACGCTCGACCGCAAGGTCGACCAGGACCGAGCCAGGGCGCATCGACTTCACCATCTCCATGGTGACGAGGCGCGGCGCCGGACGGCCGGGAATCAGCGCAGTGGTGATGATGACGTCCTGCTTCTTGATGTGTTCCGCCGTCAGCGCCGCCTGCTTGGCCTGGTACTCCTTGGACATCTCCTTGGCATAGCCACCGGCCGTCTGCGCGTTCTTGAACTCCTCGTCCTCGACCGCCAGGAATTTGGCGCCGAGGCTCTCCACCTGCTCCTTGGTGGCGGGGCGCACGTCGGTGGCGGAGACCATGGCGCCGAGCCGGCGCGCGGTTGCGATGGCCTGCAGGCCGGCGACGCCGACGCCCATCACGAAGACCTTGGTCGCCGGCACGGTGCCGGCCGCGGTCATCATCATCGGGAAGGCGCGACCGAACGCCTCGGCGCCCTCGATCACGGCGCGGTAGCCGGCGAGGTTCGCCTGGCTCGACAGCACGTCCATCACCTGGGCGCGGGTGATGCGCGGCATCAGTTCCATCGCGAACGAGGCAATGCCGGCATCGGCCATCGCCTTGAGCGCGGCATCGTTGCCGTAGGGATCCATGATCGCGAACACCAAGGCGCCGCGCCGATAGTTGGCGAGTTCGGAGGCTTCCGGCCGCTTCACCTTGATGATGATGTCGGCGTCCTTCAGCGCGTCGGCGCTGACGGTTGCGCCTGCCGCCGTGAATTCCGAATCCGGCAGGCCGGACTTGATGCCGGCGCCGGGCTCGACCGCGATCTCGGCACCCAACGCCTTGAACTTCTTCACCGTGTCGGGAGAGGCGGCGACCCGCGGCTCCAACGGGTCGATTTCCTTGGCGACGGCAATCTTCATGAGGCCTCCGGCGCGAA
The DNA here is from genome assembly GCF_051167995.1 of Bradyrhizobium sp. HKCCYLRH3073. NCBI lineage: Bacteria > Pseudomonadati > Pseudomonadota > Alphaproteobacteria > Hyphomicrobiales > Nitrobacteraceae > Bradyrhizobium > Bradyrhizobium sp. HKCCYLRH3073. The sequence continues at coordinate 148,082 of NZ_JBNPUD010000008.1, read as the reverse complement.
TGCGCGCGCGAGCTTAAAAGGGCGGGACGTCCATGGCTTCAGCATGACGGCGGATCGGCCCGGCCAGTCAGCTGAAGGCCCGCCGGCGGAGATGCCGGCGGGCCCATAGCGACATTAAGCGAGGAAAATAGCCATCAAGATGACGATGAGAGCGACGCTGATCGTGCCGTACTTCACCAGCTTGATGAAGCCCTCATAGGTGGCCTCATGTGCCACGTAGTCGTTGCCGTCAGCCGTCGAGTAGGCGATCTCGCCATGGTTTGCCATCGGGGTCCCCCAAAGAAAAATTGCTTTGTTAAGGTCGCATACCTCAAAGCCGATGCAAGGGCAACGGCTGGCATGCAAGGCGATTTTATCGGTTTTTCCGATCGGGCTATTGGCCAGGCCAATTGTCACGGATCCAGCGCGTCAGGCTGGCCTCGCTGACCTCGCCGGCGGCGAGGGCGAGGATCATGGCAGTTGCCTGCGCAGGGTCGGGCGCGAACGCGATTTCGTTTCTGCGCAGAAACGTCATCATCGCCATGAACGCGATGCGCTTGTTGCCGTCGACAAAGGCGTGGTTCTTGGCGAGCCCGAATGCGTAGGCCGCGGCAAGCTCCGGCAGCGTCGCCTGCTCATAGCTCCATTTGTTGACCGGACGCTCCAACGCCGACCGCAGCATTCCTTCTTCGCGCAGTCCTGGCGCGCCGCCGAAGCGGCGCAACTGACGGGCGTGAATCGCGATCGCCTGCTCGTAGGTGATCCAAAGCGGCTCTTGCTGGTCGCTCATTTGGCGAGCGCGGCAAGGGTGTCGCGGTACTCGTCCATAATGTCGTCGGCGATCTCCATCGTCCGCTCGAAATCCGGATCGTAGGGGAGCGCCTGGAATCCGCCCCCGGGCAGTTCCACGATATGCAACTGCTGGCCGCGCTTGAGATCGAGCCGCTGCATCAACTCGCGCGGCAGCAACAGGCCATCGGAATTGCCGATCTTCTTGATCTCGATCTTCATGGTGAGGTCCGGTAGCGAGAAAGGGGCGTGTTATACAGACGTATAACGCACCCCTTTCTGCCGTTCAACAAATGTTTAACAGCCCTACCCCATCGCCTCCAGCTCGTCGATCATGCCGGCGATGACCGACAGGCCGCCGTCCCAGAACCTGGGGTCCTTGGCGTCCAGCCCGAATGGGGCGAGCAGCTCCGAATAGTGCTTCGTTCCGCCGGCGGACAGCATCGCCAGATAGCGCTCGGCGAAGCCGTCGGCGGCGTGCTCATAGACGGCATAGAGCGAGTTCACGAGGCAGTCGCCGAACGCATAGGCGTAGACGTAGAACGGCGAATGGATGAAGTGCGGGATATACATCCAGAAGTTCTCGTAGCCCGGCTTGATCTCGATCGCCTCGCCGAGGCTCTCGGTCTGCACCGAGAGCCAGATCTGGCCGAGCCGCTCCGCGGTCAGCTCGCCATTCTTGCGCTCGGTATGAACCGCGCGCTCGAACGAATAGAACGCGATCTGCCGCACCACCGTGTTGATCATATCCTCGACCTTGCCGGCGAGCAGCGCCTGGCGCTGCTTGGCGTCCTTGGTCTCCGACAATAGCCGCTTGAAGGTCAGCATCTCGCCGAACACGCTCGCGGTCTCGGCGAGCGTCAGCGGCGTCGGCGCCATCAGCGCGCCGTTCTTGGCCGCCAGCACCTGGTGCACGCCATGGCCGAGCTCATGCGCGAGCGTCATCACGTCGCGCGGCTTGCCCTGGTAGTTCATCAGCACATAGGGATGCGCCGAGGGCGTGGTCGGATGCGAGAACGCGCCCGGCGCCTTGCCCGGGCGCACCGGCGCATCGATCCAGCTGTGATCGAAGAAGCGCTGGGCGATGTCGGCCATCTCCGGCGAGAAGCCGCGATAGGCCGTCAGCACCATGCTCTTCGCCTCCGGCCACGCGATGGTGGCATTGGCGGCGAACGGCAGCGGCGCGTTGCGGTCCCAATGCGCGAGCTTCTTCTTTTTGAACCAGCGCGCCTTGAGCTGGTAGTAGCGATGCGACAGCTTCGGATAGGCCGCGCGCACCGAGGCCACGAGCGCATCGACCACCTCGCGCTCGACGCGATTGTTCAGATGGCGCGAATCCGCCACATCCTGGAAACCGCGCCAGCGGTCGGAGATGTCCTTGTCCTTGGCGAGCGTGTTGGTGATCAGCGCGAAGGTTCGCTCATTGGCCTTGAAGGTCTTGGCCAGCGCCTCGGCGGCGGCCTTGCGCTTGGCGCCGTCACGGTCCTGCAGGAAGTTCAAGGTCGGCTCGATCGCGAGCTCCTTGGCCCCGACCTGAAACCGCAGACCGGCGATGGTCTGGTCGAACAGCCGGTTCCAGGCCGAATAGCCGGTCTGCGACTTCTCGTGGAATAGCTGCTCGACGCGATCCTCGAGCTGATACGGCTTGTCCTTGCGCAGGTCCTCGATCCACGGCCGGTAGTGACCGAGCGCGGGCGCCTCCATCGCGCGCGAGATCACGGCGTCGTCGATGCGGTTGAGCTCGAGCGGAAAGAACAGCAGATGCGTCGACGCGGCCGTCAACCGCTCCGAGATGTCGCCGTAGAATTTGGAGATCGCCGGATCGACGCTGTCGCCGGCATGCGCGAGACCCGCGAACGAGCCGAGCCGTCCGGCAAGATCGTCAATCGCCTCGTAGCGCCGCACGGCTTCTGCGAGCCATTCGCCGCCATCCTCGCGCGCCACATGCTCGGCGAGCTTGCCCTTGTAGTCGGTCTCAAACGCGACGCATTCGGCATCCATCTTCGCGAGATCGTGAGCGATCTCAGGCGCGTCGATGCCCATATAGAGATCGCCGAGATTCCATTCGGGCAGCGTTCCGATTCCGGTCTTGGCCGCGACCACCTTCTTCGCCGGCTTTGCAGATGATTTGGCCGTCGCGCCACGCTTGGCCTTGGCGGCCGCCGGCTTCGACGGCGTCTTGACGACGGACGTCTTGGCCGGTTTGGCCTTGGCAGTCTTTGACGCGGTTTTGGGCGGAGGAGCAGCTTTGGTCGGCTTGCGAAGGGCAGAAGAGGCGCGCGAGGTCATCGGATGGGTAACCTGTTGTTCGAACGTTTATCCCGATCAGCGAGGTTTAAGGTTGCGTTAATCGGCGTCGGCGAGAGTGCCCCGATTCGAGACAGATAGTCGTAGCGTGCAAGGAAAGCCATGGCTGCCAGCATTTTGATTGCCGATGATGATCCGGTCCAGCGCCGGCTGGTGGAGAACATGGTGCAGAAATGCGGCTACGAGGCGGTCGTCGTCGAGACCGGCGACGCCGTCATCGAGAAGCTGACCAATCCTGACGCCGGCCCCATCGACGCCATCGTGCTCGACCTTGTGATGCCCGGCCTCGACGGCATGGGCGTGCTCTCGAAGATGCGCGAGATCGGGATTTCGATACCTGTCATCGTGCAGACCGCGCATGGCGGCATCGACAACGTGGTCTCCGCGATGCGCGCCGGCGCGCAGGATTTCGTCGTCAAGCCGGTCGGCATCGAGCGGCTCCAGGTCTCCTTGCGCAATGCGCTCAATACCTCGGCCCTGAAGGGCGAATTGCAGCGCATCCGGCACAGCCGCGAAGGTCGCCTGACCTTCGCCGACATCATCACCCGCGCCGAGGCGATGGCGCCGATCCTGCGCATCGCGGAGAAGGCCGCGGCCTCGTCGATTCCCGTGCTGATCGAAGGCGAATCGGGCGTCGGCAAGGAGCTGTTCGCCCGCGCCATCCACGGCACCAGCGAGCGCAAGACGAAGCCGTTCGTCGCCGTCAATTGCGGCGCGATTCCGGACAATCTGGTGGAATCGATCCTGTTCGGTCACGAGAAGGGCGCATTCACCGGCGCGACCGAGCGTCACATGGGCAAGTTCGTCGAAGCCCATGGCGGCACGCTGTTCCTCGACGAGGTCTCGGAGCTGCCGCTCACCGCCCAGGTCAAGCTGCTGCGCGCCCTCCAGGAGGGCGCCGTCGAGGCCGTCGGCGGCCGCAAGCCGGTCAAGGTCGACGTGCGCATCATCTCGGCGACCAATCGCAGGCTGCTCGACCGCGTCAAGGAAGGACATTTTCGCGAGGATCTGTTCTACCGGCTGCATGTGCTGCCGCTGACCATTCCGCCGCTGCGCACCCGCCGCGAGGACATCCCGCATCTGTTGCGGCATTTCCTCGCGCGGTTTGCGGCCGAGGAGAACCGCGCCATTTCGGGCATCACCGGCGAGGCCGTCGCCTATCTGACCAAGCTCGACTGGCCCGGTAACATCCGCCAGTTGGAAAACGCGGTCTACCGCGCCGTCGTCATGGGCGAGAGCGACCAGCTCGGCGTGGCCGATTTTCCGCTGATTCCCACCCACGCGCCGCCGGTGGAGCCTGCGCCGGCCCTCACCGTTGAGCGGCCTGTTCCTCCCCTGCCTGCGATGGTGCCGGGTAGTGAAGTACCCATTGCCCCTCTGCCCTCGCATGGGTTCCTGCCGCTGCTCACCGCGAGCGGCGAGGTGCGGCCGCTCGAGGAGATGGAGCATGAGATCATCCGCTTCGCCATCGCCCATTACCGCGGCCAGATGTCGGAGGTGGCGCGCCGCCTCAAAATCGGACGCTCAACGCTCTACCGCAAACTCGACGAAGCCAATGGCGAGACGCCCGCAACGGAAAGCCCGCCGCTCGGCTGAGCCGCGCGGATGCTCACCATGGTCGCGCTCGGCTGTCGTCCGAAAAAGGCCGCAAGTCTTGGCAACAATGGAACATCTGAACCGTTGCCTTGCGGTGACAGACAAAGGAAATAACGCGTGGCACAAACGCACGATCGGTTTGGCCGGGGTTTCCCAAGAGTCAGTTTGTCGTGAGTTGTCCCGTGTGGCGCTGGCCGCAGAAGTGGGGCTTGAGTATCGTTTGGGCGTGAATCATTGCGTGCAGACGTGAGCCATCCTCACCGGCGGTACCTACGCCGAAGCTGGCGGATCGACCTTGTTACACCTGTTCCAGCCGGGACAGATCATCCGAGGGATTGACGATGCGAGATTGTGTGACCACCCGTGGCGGATATGACCGCGTGCTCATGGCTGTCGCGGCGACCTTCCTCGCGGTGTCCTCGACCTCTGCTTTCGCCCAGAGCGATCCGCCCCGCAACAGCGCGGCCGAGCTGGCCATCGATGCGGCGATCCCGTTCCCCGAGCCGGCCAACGTACCGCCGCCGACCGCCAGTGACTTCAAACTCGACACAACCAAATCCGACACCACCGCAACCGTGTCGCCCGAGCAGGTCAAGGCGCCCGAGACCACGGTCAAGCCGGTCGACTCTGCGGCGGCGCCTGCGGCCGATCCCACCAAGACCGTCGCCACGCCGCCCGCAGCGGCTCCTGCCACCGCGACAGCCCCGGAGCCGGTCAAGGCCGCCAGCACCGTTCCCGCCGCCGACCAGCCCGTTGCCGACCGTCTGCGCGACCTGATGGCGACCAAGGCGACGAAGTATTTCGACCGCAAGGCCGAGCGCGCCGCCGTCGAGAAGTTCTACACCGGCCGCGACTATGCGCCGGTCTGGACCCAGGGCGGCAGCCTGACCGCCGCCGCGAAGGGCGTCATCGCCCGTCTCAAGGATGCAGCAGCCGACGGCCTCAATCCCGGCGACTATCCGGTGCCGGACTTCGCAGCCGCAGCCTCCGCACCGGATGCACTCGCGGAGGCCGATCTCAGACTCACCGAGAGCATGATGGACTACGCGCGCCAGGCGCAGAGCGGCCGCATGCACTGGTCGCAGGTCTCGGCGGACATCCAGTATCCCGACCATCCGGTCGACCCCAACGAGGTGCTGGCCAACGTCACCGGCGCCAAGGACGCCTCGGCGGCGCTCGAGAGCTACAACCCTCCGCACAAGCTCTACAAGCTCTTGAAGGCCAAGCTCGCCGAGCTGCGCGGCGTCACCGACGGCGCGCCCGTGATCATCGACGAAGGCCAGCCGCTGAAATACACGCCTGCCCGCGGCAAGAATGCGCCGGAGGCCGAGGCGCAGATGTCTGACCCGCGCGTGCCGAAGCTGCGCGCCAAGCTCGGTCTCACCGAGAATGCCGACGACATCCGCTACGACGCCAAAGTCGCCGCCGCCGTCCGCAAGTTTCAGGAGAGCGTCGACCTCAAGCCGACCGGAGTGCTCGACGACCGCACCGTGAAGGCGCTGAACACGCCCAAGCGCGATAAGCAGATCGATACGGTCCTCGTCAACATGGAGCGCTGGCGCTGGCTGCCGCGCGACCTCGGCGCCCCCGGCATCGGCGACGCCTATGTGATCCTCAACATCCCCGACTACACGCTGAAGGTGATGCAGCACGGCGCGCAGGTGTGGAGCACCCGCGTGGTGACCGGCAAGCCCGGGCAGCATGCGACGCCGCTGCTCAGCGAGACGATGAAGTTCATCACGGTCAATCCGACCTGGAACGTGCCGCCGTCGATCATCTACAACGAGTATCTGCCGGCCCTGCAGCAGGATCCGACGGTGCTCGACCGCATGGGGCTCCGGCTGGAGCGCGCGCGCGACGGCTCGATCCACATCTCGCAGCCGCCGGGCGAGGCCAACGCGCTCGGCCGCATCCGCTTCAACTTCCCGAACAAGTTCCTGGTCTATCAGCACGACACGCCGGACAAGAACCTGTTCGCCCGTGACGAGCGCGCCTTCAGCCATGGCTGCATGCGCGTACAGTATCCGGATCAGTACGCGTCGGTCCTGCTCAACATCACCATGCCCGGCGAGCGCTACACGCCCGAGCGCATCCGCAGCATGTACGGCCGGAGCGAGATCGACCTGAAATTCCCGACGCCGATTCCGGTCAACATCACCTACCAGACCGCCTTCGTCGACGATGCCGGCAAGCTGCAATTCCGCAAGGACATCTATGGCCGCGACGCCACCATGATCGCGATCCTGAAGAACAGCCGCGGCAAGGATCTCGAGAACGTCGTCGCCCATGCCCAGCCGAGCTACGCGCGTCCGAAGGGGCCGCTGCCGAACTCGGTCAGCCTCAGCGACAACAGCTTCTCCTCCGGCCCGAACTTCTTCGAGCGGCTGTTTGGCGGCGGCGGCGCGCCGACGCCGCCGGCGCCGGTCGGCCGCCCTGCCCGGCGGGTCTTCACCCGCTGATCAGGCCGCCGATCACGGTCAAATTCCATTTTGAGATCAAAGGCCTCGCCGATCGGCGGGGCCTTTGCTTTAGGTTAACCACAATGATCAACCAAGATTCGATGGCTCTTTTTCGCCACACTCAAGAGTATATGTTAAGGGTAATTGGGGGGCGGGTCGGTGAGTATCCCTTAACCATCCCGCCTTAGGTAAGCGTTTCCTCTCTCTTCCGCCGGACGGGCCGCAAGAGGGTATTCGAGTAAACGCTCGTCGACGGGGTGGGCTGCATCTTGCTGTCTGTTTTCGCGCGCCAATCTGTTTCGCTCACGAGAGCGGGCTGGAAGGCTGGATGCCAATACGGACTGGCGGCACTGCTCCTGGTGCTGGGCGCCGGCTCGGTGCATGACGCCGCTGCACTGAACGAGACCAAGACGCTCTCCTTCCACCATACCCATTCCGGCGAAGATCTCACGGTCACCTTCAAGCGCGAGGGCCGCTACGACGAAGACGCGCTGAAGAAGCTCAACCATTTCCTGCGCGACTGGCGTACCCAGGACGAGACGGTCATGGACCGCCGCCTGTTCGACATCCTCTGGGAAGTCTATCGCGACGTCGACGCCAAGCAGCCGATCCAGATCATCTCGTCGTACCGGTCGCCCGCCACCAACTCGATGCTGCGCCGGCGCTCGGCGCATTCCGGGGTGGCCCGCCACAGCCAGCACATGCTCGGCCATGCGATGGACTTCTACATCCCTGGCGTGCCGCTGGAGCAGATCCGCTTTGCCGGCCTGCGCCTGCAGCGCGGCGGCGTCGGCTTCTACCCGACCTCCGGCTCGCCCTTCGTCCATCTCGACACCGGCAACATCCGCCACTGGCCGCGCATGACCGCCGAGCAGCTCGCCCGCGTGTTCCCCGACGGCAAGACCGTTCACGTGCCGAGCAACGGCGTTCCGCTCAAGGGCTATGAGCTGGCCAAGGCCGAGATCGAGAAGCGCGGCAATGGCGATGACACGTCGTCCAGCCCCAACCTGTTTGCACGGCTGTTCCGCGGTCGTCCGAGCGAGGATGACGAGGAGTCGGGCGAGAGCGAGAGCAAGGCCGACGCCAAGCCGGTTCAAACCGCGGCACTCGCCGCCAAGCCGGCTGACAAGAACTCCGACAAGGACAGCCGGACCGCCGAGCGATCGGTGGACAGCAAAGCCGCCACCGCGCGTGGCAAGATCGTCAACGCCCTGCAGTTGGCCTCCGCGGATGCGCAATCTGCAGCTCAGCCCGTGGCGACCAAGCCGGAGACGAAGTCCGAAACGACGGGCGCCGTCGGCAGCAGATCCAGGGACGGCGCGCCGCAGAGCGTCGCCGACATCATCAATTCGCGCGGCTTCTGGGGTGACAATCCCGGCACGCCGAAGCAGGCCACCCCCGAGCAGGTTGCCGCGATCACGGCGCGCCGTGCGCTGTCGTCGATCGATCAGCAGCAGACCGCGAGCCTGATGCAGGCCATGGCCTTCGCGCCCCCGGCCTCCTCTCCGCTCGATCGCGCCAATGCCGCCTCCACGACCGTCATCCCGGTGCGAAATGCCCGCCCGGCGACCCGCAGCGTCGCGCCGGTGCCGGAGGCCGCGAAGAATGGGCAAGGTCAGGACGGCGCCATCACGATGGCGACGCGGATCTCGGCGGCCAAGGGTCCCGATTCGACCTGGATGCGGGCCATCATGCTGACGCCGAGCGCTTCATCCTCGATGTCCGTGACGAAAATGGGCGACGTGGACCTCACCGTGATGCGCAGCTATTTCGTCAAGCCGCAGGTCGCGCTGGCGATGAGCTTCGCCGCCGAGCCGACGCCGGGACTGAGCTACGACCAGTTCACGGGGCCGGCGATCATCAAGCTCGAAACCAAATCCTTCGCCATGCGCGCGGCAGCCTTGCGCTGACGCCGCGGCGGCCTGCTAGTCGTTCTCCTCAGCATCGACGGGTTTGGAGTGCGGCGTCGATCGCCGCAACATGCGCATGCCGCCGGCAAGCCGAGCCGGATCGGGAGAAAGCGAATGCCCCGTCAGGGGCAGCGGAGATCTCCTGCAGGTGAGCGAGGCCTGCTGCTCAGATCATTCCGAGCGCCTGCATATAGGTCTCGAGGATGCTTTCCTCTTCCTGGCGCTCGTTCGGGTCCTGCTTGCGCAGCCGGATGATCGTGCGCAGCGCCTTGACGTCGAAGCCATTGCCCTTGCTCTCGGCGTAGACGTCCTTGATGTCTTCGGAGATCGCCTTCTTCTCCTCCTCGAGACGCTCGATCCGCTCGATGATCGACTTGAGCTGGTCTACGGCAAAGCGGGTCGCGGGCGAGTCGTCGTCCTTCGCGGCGGCGGAGGTGGCCATCTGATACTCCTGAGTGGAACTCTGTGTCCAAGGAAGGCGCCAAAGGGCGCTACGTGTTCGCCGCGACCCTCAAATCTAGCGTGCCCTGCGTCAAGGCGGCATCGACCTCATCCACAGAGCGCCCACACCTTGTTGGCCTGCGCAGCGTCAAGCCTGCGCAAGCCGCTCGCGCCACTTGTGTTTCGTCGCCATCCCGCGCAGCACCCGATTCGCACATTGCCGCGCCGGACAGTGCGGCTCCTGCGCGTCTGATCAGTGGCCCGGATGCGACTTCTTGAAGGCTTCGCGCTGCTCGGCGCTGGCCTCACGCTGGTGTTTCGCCTTCCATTCCTCGTAGGGCATGCCATAGACCGCCTCGCGGCTCTCGTCCCTGGTCATTGGCGCTCCCTGGGCGTCGGCGGCGTCCTTCAGCCAGTTGGAGAGACAGTTGCGGCAGAAGCCTGCCAGATTCATCAGATCGATGTTCTGAACGTCGGTTCTCGTCCGCAGATGCTCGACGAGCCGGCGAAAGGCGGCGGCTTCGAGCTCGGTCCGGGTGGTGCTGTCCATCGTCATCTCTTTGTTCCCTGTTCCGCGCCGTGACGGATGTCTGCTATATAATGAGGCTTCGTCGCGGATTTGGCCATATCGCAGCACCGTCAGGAGGAGCGAGGCGCTCGATCGCAGCGGCTTCGCACGAGATCGTCATGGCGTTGACAGCCGCAGCCAAGCCCAGCGACATCGTTCAACGGTTGATATAGCGTCGCGCAATGATCCCGAAAATCTCCTCTCTCCTGCATCGCAATCCCTTCCGCCCCGGTTACGGACTGCTTTCGCTGCTTGGGCTGGCCGCGCTCTGTCTGTGGTCCTCCCCTGCGGCCGCCGATTTTCGGCTCTGCAACAACACCTCAAGCCGGGTCGGGATCGCCCTCGGCTACAAGGACTCCGAAGGCTGGACCACCGAAGGCTGGTGGAACGTGTCGTCACGCAGCTGCGAGACGCTGCTCAAGGGCACGCTGGTGGCGCGCTATTATTACATCTATGCGCTGGACTATGACCGCGGCGGTGAATGGTCGGGACAGGCCTTCATGTGCTCGCGTGACAAGGAATTCACCATCAAGGGCACCGACAATTGCCTGGCCCGCGGCTTCGACCGCACCGGCTTCTTCGAAGTCGACACCGGCGACCAGCGCGCCTGGACGGTACAGCTCACCGAGGCCAACGAGCAGCCGGCGCAGCAGCGCGTTCCAGGTATCCCGGGCACGCTCGGACCGGGAGGCAACGTCCCCGGTCTGCCGAATGGGCCGCAGGGCGCGCCGCCGGCGGCCGCGCCGGCCCTGCCGCCAGGGCAAGCGCCCAAGCCATGAGGCGGCTGCGACGCATCAAGATCCTCGCCACGCTCGGTCCCGCCTCCTCGGACAGCGCGATGATTCGCAAGCTGTTCGAGGCCGGGGCGGACATTTTCCGGATCAACATGAGCCACACCCCGCACGACAAGCTGCGGGAGCTGGTGGCCACGATCCGCAGCGTCGAGGCGAGCTACGGCCGCCCGATCGGCATTCTGGTCGATCTGCAGGGCCCGAAGCTCAGGCTCGGCACCTTCGCCGAGGGCCCGGTTCAGCTCAACAACGGCCAGAGCTTCGTGCTCGATTCAGACAAGACGCCGGGCGATGCGACGCGGGTCCACCTGCCGCATCCGGAAATCCTGGCCGCCCTGCAGCCCGGACATGCGCTGCTGCTGGATGACGGCAAGGTGCGGCTGATCGCCGAGGAGACCTCGCCGACCCGCGCCGTCACCCGGGTCGTGATCGGCGGCAGGATGTCCGACCGCAAGGGCGTGAGCCTGCCGGACACCGACCTGCCGGTGTCGGCGATGACGCCGAAGGACCGCGCCGACCTCGACGCCGCCTTGAACATCGGCATCGACTGGATCGCGCTGTCCTTCGTGCAGCGCGCCGACGACGTGCTGGAAGCCAAGAAGATCATCCGCGGCCGCGCCGCCGTGATGTCCAAGATCGAGAAGCCGCAGGCGATCGACCGGCTCAACGACATTGTCGACGTCTCCGATGCCTTGATGGTGGCGCGCGGCGATCTCGGCGTCGAGCTGCCGCTGGAGCGTGTGCCCGGACTGCAGAAGCAGATGACGCGGCTGGCGCGCCGCGCCGGCAAGCCGGTGGTGGTGGCGACGCAGATGCTGGAATCGATGATCCAGTCGCCGGTGCCGACCCGCGCCGAGGTCTCCGATGTCGCCACCGCGGTCTATGAAGGCGCCGACGCCATCATGCTGTCGGCCGAATCGGCCGCCGGCAAATATCCGGTCGAGGCAGTGTCGACCATGAACCGCATCGGCGAGGAGGTCGAGCGCGACGTGGTCTACCGCTCCGTGATCGCAGCGCAACGGCCCGAGCCGGAATCGACCGCGGGCGACGCCATCGCCGAAGCCGCGCGGCAGATTGCGGAGAATCTCGATCTGCCCACCATCATCTGCTGGACCTCGTCGGGCTCCACCGCCATCCGCGTCGCGCGCGAGCGGCCGAAGCCGCCGGTGGTCGCGATCACGCCCAACCTGGCGACCGGGCGCCGCTTGTCGGTCGTGTGGGGCGTGCACTGCGTGGTGGCCGAGGACGCGCGCGACCAGGACGACATGGTCGAGCGCGCCGGCTCGATCGCCTTCCGCGACGGCTTCGTCCGCGCCGGGCAGCGCGTCATCATCGTCGCCGGCGTGCCGCTCGGCACACCCGGCACCACGAACATGGTGCGGATCGCCTATGTCGGGCCGTCGAGCGACGCCCATATCTGAGACGAACGCTAACGCGTCGTCGACCCCAGTCCGGCGGTGGACGGCGCCTTGGCCCGCGCGATCACCGGACAAGCCTCGATCGCAATGCCGGCGGCGCCGGGGATGCGCTCGCAGCCGCGCGACGCATCGATCTCAAGGTTGTAGTCCGCGAGCGCCGCGAGCCGCGGCGGGTTGTCGTCCGGGCTGTTGGAGAAATACAGCGCCCAGACGCCGCCCGGCAACGGATCGGCCAGGCCGTTGCGAACGCGGCGATCGAGCACGCCGCCGGGCACGATCGGCACGACGAGCTCCGACAACTGATAGACGCGCGAGCCCTGGGGCAGGAACGACGTGACGTAGCCGAGCGGCTTCTGCAGCAGCAGGAACGTCGCCGGACGTTGCAGGCTGGCCGCGAGCTGCGGCCGGTAGGGATCCGACCACGGCCGCCGCATCCAGTCGGTCGGCTGCGATGCCAGCGCGATGCCGAGCGCGGCCATCACCGCGACGGCCTGCGTCATCCGCCGCGGCGGTGACACGTCCAAGCCAGAGCCCGCCTGCCAGGACTCAATCAGGCGGATGAGCAGCAGGACGATCAGCGGCGCCGACAACAGCTCGAGCGGCATCAGATAGCGCTGGATCGAGAAGGCCAGCATCCACAGGACGTAGCTGAGCCAGAAGAAGATCAGGAGCCGCCGCTCGCGCAGCGGCAGCACCTCGCGCCGCTGCCACAGGCCGGTGACGATCAGCGCGACGAGCAGCACGATGACGACGGCGAAGCGCGGATCGCGAAACGGCCATTCCGACGAGGGATGCTTGCCGATCACCCAGTAGAACGGATAGGCGAGCGCATCGAGCAGGCCCTGCGGCATGAAGCGCGTATCGACGATCGAGGCGAGCGGCGCTTCGGGCGACCGGAAGATCGTGTTGTAGAACGGAAACAGCGGGCTGCCGTAGTCGCGCGTCATCTTCAGCGCCCACGGCCCCGCAGTCACGATCACGCCGGCCGCATTGCCCGCTCCGAACGCGGCGATCGCGCGCCACGGCCGCGCCACCAACAGCAGTGACACGCCGGCTCCGACCAGAAACGTCGCATTGGTGAGCTTCAATCCCGTGGCCGCGCCGATCAGCAGCCCAGCGGCGACGAAACGGCGGCCGCGCTCATCGTGCTCCCCGAAGATCAGCGCGATGCCGGCAAGGATCGGAAGGGTCGTGAGAATGTCGGCGAAGCTGGTACCGACCTCGGACAGCGCCATCGGACTGAGGGCCGCGATGAGGATCGCCGCGCTGAGCGTGAACGCGTCCGCCAGGCGCCCGAGCAACACGCGCGCGACCCAGTAGACCAGCGCGAGATTGAGGCCGTGCAGCGCGCCCAGCGCGACGCCCCACCACGGCGCATCGAGCCCGTGGCGGACGGCATAGGGCAACACATAGATCAGCGGATTGAGGAAGCTCTGAAAGCCGCCGGGCGCCACATCGACATCGAAGCGGCCATGCAGCAGCGCGAAGCCGGCATAGTCGTGATAGTTCTGCCAGTCCCAGTTGATGTCCTCGCCGGCCAGATACGCATAGACGGCGCCGGCGGCGGCCGATCCGGCGATGACGAGGCGCGTCGCCAGAGGGTTGCGTGCAATCGACATCGTCCGAGGAGGCACCTGGAGTGGGGCAAGGCGGTGCTCTCGCGGCACGCCAGCCTCACCATCGCCGCGCCGGGTGAATCCTTGCTTAAGCGCGGACTACGCGCCGACCAGGCTCCTGACCGGCAGCACGGCCTGCACGACGAGACCGCGCGCACGCGCGTCCATGACGCCGACCGCGCGCAGCGCCAGCAGGGTGACCGCCTGAACGGTGTCGCGGAGTTTGGCAGGGTCGTCGGGATTCTCCGTCGCCAGCGGCCCCACCAGCGCCTCGTGCAGCGCGCCGAGCAGCGCGGTCGCGGCCAACTGGGTGTCCTGCGCCGGAAGGTGGCCGGCACGGACGGCCGCGTCGATCCGCGAGGCGATCTCGCCGACGATCTCGCGGCGGCTCGCGATCCGTGACGCCGTCACGTCGACGTCGACGGGCTCGGCCAGGATGCCCCAGGCGAGCTTGCGCTGCGACAGGACGTGCACTGCGACCGTGGATACCGCGGCAGCCAGCGCCGAGGATGGACCGGGCGCGGCATCGGCGGCGCGCCGGACGGCGGCGAGCTCGTCGCGCGAGACTTCCGCGATCAGCTCCGAGATCAGATCGGCCTTCGAGGGAAAGTAGCGATAGACGGTGCCGGCTGCGACATTGGCCCGGACCGCCACCGGGGCGATCTGGACGGCCGACATGCCGCCTTCGGCGGCGGTCTCACGGGCGGCAGCCAAAATCGCGCTGCGGCGGGCCGCCAGCCGCTTCACGACCTGATGGGTTCGCCGATAGACCATGGCGTTTCTCGTCCCGGACGCGCTCGTCCAGGGCACCCGGCGAACGCTGGTTCAGTGTTTTTGGAGGATCGACCTCACAAAAGGCAGTAAGAACTGAACACCTGTTCACGAAGGAAGACAAGGGAAATCATGACCCTACCCGGCCCCGATCAGCGAGTCAGGCGCTCGCGAGCGCCATGTCGGCGGGCGCCGGCTGCCGACGCCACCACGAGCCGGCGCGCGCCAGCACCAGGCCGGCCATGATCAGGTTGGCGGCGAGCCCGAGCGGAATCCCGGACAGCATGAACGTGATCTGAAGCGCCGCGATGCCGCCGAGCGCGGGCAGCTCGTAGCGGCGAAAGCCCTCGGCGAGGCCGATCCGCACCAGCCAGGCCACGGCGACGGCCTGAACCATCATGTCGTACATGAACAGATACGGCGTCGTCAGCAGCAGCCCGACGGCAAGCGCCGCCGCCTTCAGCGCGTAACGTACCGGGCTGCGCCACAGCGTCACCAGCACGACTGCGACGGTTGCGGTCAGGACCCATTGGAAGGTCCAGCCGAGCGCTTCCGAGCCGCCGAAATAGCGCACCAGCGAAAACAGGCTCTGCAGCTTCCACCAGGTCGCCTTGCCCTCGGTCAGGAACGCCTGCGAGAACATCGGCAGCCAATGGAAGAAGGCCTGCCAGCTCTCCAGCCCGAAGGCGAGCCATGACAGCAGTGCCAGCACGACGGCGGTGACGCTCGCCGACATGAACGCGGTCCAGCGCTGGGTGGCGATCAGCACGATCGGGAAGAGCAGACCGTATTGCGGCTTGTAGGTCAGCAGCCCGAGACAGATCCCCGCCAGCACCGGCCGCACCGGCAGCAGATAGAGCGTGCCGCCGACCAGCGCGGCGGTGAGGCATCCGTTCTGCCCGACCAGCGCGTTGGAGAACAGGGCCGGAAAGCCGGCTGCCAGCAGCAGGCCGAAGCCGCGGCCGACGATCGCGCGCATCGCGAGCGCATAGGGAACGAAGCTGGCATAGACCCAGCCGACGAAGGCGAGCGTGTAGGGAAACTGCGCCAGGAACGCCGCGACGAACAGGAACGGCGGCGGATAGTGCCAGGCAAAGTAGCCCGGGAAATCCTGCCGCAGCAGATCGAGCTCGACCTGGCGCTGCACGTCCCAGTCCCAGGCCAGCGCCGGATGTCCCTGCAGCGCGAGCTTGCCGGCCGCCCAGACATTGACGAAGTCGGTGGGAATCCCGAGACCCGCCTGGTCCCAGATCCAGGTGCCCGACCACAGTCCGGCCGGGAAGAACGAGGCGTTGATGCAGGCGAGCGCAAAGCAGACTGCGAACAGGCCAAGCGGAACGTCACGACGCTGCGATGGGATCGCGGCGGCATCAGGATTGTCAGCCATCTGGACCTCGCCCCGCGCCTGCATGGACGCCTCCTCATCGAGACATAGGCGGGGACGCTTGAAGAAGGCTTAAGCGCGGGCGACGGAGCGCGGCTGCCGGCGCCGCACCGATTGTTTACTCGCGATCTGTATCGCAGGAGTCCGAATGCAACCGACGGCGGCAGGCCGGGGAGATTCCATGTTCGTTTATCGCGCTCTCATCGCGGTGCTCGTCTGCGCCATCTGGCCGACCGCAAGCCGTGCCCAGGACAAGGCTCCCGTCCGCGTCTCCTCCGACGTCAGCTATGAATATCTGGCCCGCTGGGACGTCGCCCGGCTGAACACCATCCTCGCCGTCGACACGCCGAAATTCGCGGGCGTTTCGGTGACCTACACCCCGGCCCGCAACGCCGTCAGGCTCTATCGCGTCACCTATGCGTCCGTCATCCCCGAGCGCGGCAACAAGCCGATCACGGCGAGCGGCCTGCTCGCGGTGCCCGAGACCGGCGAGACCAGCCTGCCGATGGTGTCCTATCAGCACGGGACGGTGTACGGGAAGCAGGAGGTGCCGTCGTTTCCGGAGCAGTCGCCCGAGACCCAGCTGATGATCGCGCAGTTCGCAGGACAAGGTTATCTGCTGATCGGCGCCGACTATTTCGGAATGGGCATCTCGACCGAGCCGGAAGGCTACATGGTGAAGGCCAGCCATCAGCAGGCCACTTACGACATGCTGCGGGCGAGCCGCGCCGTGCTCGAACAGATGAAGCTGACGAGCGCCCGGCTCGACATCGCCGGCTGGTCGCAAGGCGGCTTCGTGACCATGGCCTTTCTCGAGAAGCTCGAAAGCGCCGGCGTGCCGGTGACGGCGGCGGCGACCGCGAGCGCTCCTGTCGACGTGTCCGTGGCGCTCAACGGCTTCCTCAGCTTCCCGCGCAAGAACGACGCCGCCTGGGTCAATTCGCTGTTCATCCTGTCGGCGTTCGCGTTCGAGAACTACTATGCGGTGCCGGGGCTGGCGCGCTCGGTGATCAGCGACAGCTACTACGACGTCGCGCGCAAGGCCTATGAGCGCGAGCCCTTCAACGTCGCCGACGTCCCGACCGATCTGCACAAGCTGCTCAAGCCCGACTATTTCGATGCGGAGTATTTCGCGGCGTCGGCCTACGGCCGCCTGGTCGCGCAGACGCAGGCCTATCGCTGGATCATCAAGACGCCGGTGCGCAACTATTACGGCGAGACCGACGAGGCGATCTCGACCGGTCTGGGCCGGCTGGCGATGACCTACCAGCAGGCGATCGGGGCCGGCAACAGCAAGGTCGAGGCGGTGTCGACGGGACCGACCAGCCATCGCGGCACGTTCGCGACCGCCGTCCCGCAGTGGAAGGCCTGGTTCGATAAGCCGTAAGGCGCGCGGCGCCGCTGGATGCGGTCCGCGGCACTCCGTCAACCACCGACTTGGCAAGAGCTGACACGCTCTTCACCCCCGGTTCGGACCACCGCCGGCACATATCTCCAAACAAACAAAAGGCCCGGCTGCAAGCCGGGCCTTTCGTTTCTCTTGGCCTTCCGGATCAGACGGGCTGACCGCCGGAAGCCTGTCGCGGCTATCAGCTCACGCCTGGGGCTGCGGCTCCAGGCCCGGATCGGGTCGCGGCCGCGGCTTGCCGGCCGGCGGCACGGCCGACGCGCGCGGCGTCGACGGCTCGATCGCCGATTCGCGGTTCGGCTTCTTGCCCTTGAGCAGGTCGAGAATCTCCTCGCCGGTCAGCGTCTCGTATTCCAGCAGGGCCTGGGCGATCGCTTCCCAATCGTCACGCTTCTCGGTGATGATACGGCGCGCCTCCTGCTCGCCGGCCTCGATCAGGCCGCGAATTTCCGAGTCGATCAGGCGGGCGGTATCGTCGGAGATGTTGGTCGAGCGCGCCACCGAATGGCCCAGGAACACCTCCTGCTCATTGCTCTGGTAGCGGACGCGGCCGAGCTTGTCGGACATGCCCCATTCCATCACCATCGCTCGCGCGAGGTTGGTGGCCTGCTGGATATCGCCGGTGGCGCCGTTGGTCACCTTCTCCGGACCGAACTTCTGCACCTCGGCCTCGCGGCCGCCGAACATCATCGCGAGCTTGGAGACGCACCATTCACGGGTATGCGAGTGACGGTCGGCCTCGGGCAGCGACTGCACCATGCCGAGCGCGCGGCCGCGCGGAATGATGGTCGCCTTGTGGATCGGGTCGTGGCTCGGGACGTTGAGGCCAACGATCGCATGGCCCGCCTCGTGATAGGCGGTCAGCATCTTCTCTTCCTCGGTCATGACCATCGAGCGGCGCTCGGCGCCCATCAGCACCTTGTCCTTGGCTTCCTCGAACTCGGACTGCGTGACCATCCGCTTGTTGCGGCGGGCGGCGGTCAGGGCGGCCTCGTTGACGAGGTTCATCAGGTCGGCGCCGGAGAAGCCGGGCGTGCCGCGGGCGATGGTCTTGAGGTTGACGTCCGGCGCCAGCGGCACCTTGCGGACATGAACCTTCAGGATCTGCTCGCGGCCGATGATGTCGGGGTTCGAGACCACGACCTGGCGGTCGAAGCGGCCGGGACGCATCAGCGCCGGATCGAGCACGTCGGGACGGTTGGTGGCGGCGATCAGGATCACGCCCTCATTGGCCTCGAAGCCGTCCATCTCGACCAGCAGCTGGTTGAGGGTCTGCTCGCGCTCGTCATTGCCGCCGCCGAGACCGGCGCCACGATGGCGGCCGACGGCGTCGATCTCGTCGATGAAGATGATGCAGGGCGCGTTCTTCTTCGCCTGCTCGAACATGTCGCGGACGCGGCTGGCGCCGACGCCGACGAACATCTCGACGAAGTCAGAACCCGAAATGGTGAAGAACGGCACGTTGGCTTCGCCGGCCACGGCGCGCGCGATCAGCGTCTTGCCGGTGCCCGGAGGGCCGACCAGCAGCACGCCGCGCGGGATGCGGCCGCCGAGCCGCTGGAATTTGCCGGGATCGCGCAGGAATTCGACGATCTCCTGCAGGTCCTGCTTGGCCTCGTCGACGCCGGCGACGTCCTCGAACGTCACCCGGCCATGCGCCTCGGTCAGCATCTTGGCGCGCGACTTGCCGAAGCCCATCGCCTTGCCGGCGCCGCCCTGCATCTGCCTGGAGAGGAAGATCCAGACGCCGATCAGCGCGATGAAGGGCAGCCAGGAGACCAGCAGCGACACGAACCACGGCACGTTGTCGCCGGGCGGCTTGGCCTGGATGTTGACCTTGGCGTCGTACAGCCGCTTCACGAGGTTCGGATCGCTCGGCGCGTAGGTCTGGAACGACGAGCCGTTCTTGAAGGTGCCGTGAATCTCCGGCCCCTGGATCACGACGTCGCGCACATTGCCCTGATCGACCTCGGTCAACAACTGCGAGAAGTTGATGTCGGTCGACGACGCGCGTTGCCCCGGGTTCTGGAAGAGTGTGAACAGCGCCAACAGCAACAGGACAATAATGACCCAAAGGGCGAAATTGCGCAGATTGGCGTTCATCGATTTTCCTTCGTGGTCGCGCGGATCGCGGCCGTTAGTCCTCGGACTCATCCCTGGGTAGCCACGAGGGAATCCCCCGGTCGACCGTCTCGTAATCTAGGTACCACTCACGGCAATGCCAAGGGAACTAGAAAGGACTATTTATCGCATCCTAGCCCGATTCCCGCTCAAAAAATGGCGCGGGAAAGCGTCGCCAAGGCAGGTGGTTAAGCGTCCGCGAAGGCGGTGAACCGCTTCAAATCCCGCGCGAGCGCCGCGGCGGCGCGGGCGTGATGCGGATCGTCTCTCTCGTCATGCTTACCAGTGCACCAGCCAGGGTCTGTTTTAGCCTGCCCGGAGCAGACGTACCACCATCTGCGATCCCCGCAAGAGTCCGGTCCAGCCTCGCCAGCAGCGACTCTGCCTTGCCGAGTTCCACGGGACCTTCGGTTCCAATGCGATTGATCGCGCGGATCAGCAGCCTCAGCCTGATTTCGGCTGGAAGTGCGACAAAGGCGCGCGCCTCGAAGGTCTCGCCGTGACCCCCGCCGACCGGCCTGCTCCCGGCCGCGCGCAGTGCGAGATAGCGTTCGGCGCCATCCACCATCAATTCGATCGCGGCGTTGGCCCGTCCGAGCCGGTCGGCCAGCGTCGCCAGCGTCCGGGCATCGCCGCCCTCCGCGGCCAGGGCCGGCATCAGGGCGCGCAGCCGCGGCCGGGTGAAGGCGGGATCTTGATTGGTCGGGTCATCTGCGAACGGGATTCCGGCCGAGCGCAGCGTCGCTACCAGCCGGACTTTGGCAACGTTCAGCAGGGGCCGCGCCAGCAACACCCCTTCACGCTCGCTGAGCGGTGCCATCGCCGCGAGCCCCGCAATGCCGCTGCCGCGCAACAGCCGCATCAGCACCGTCTCAGCCTGGTCGTCACGGGTGTGGGCGGTGACGACGTGTCCGGCACGCGCCTGCCGCGCCGCGCGCGCCAGCAGGCGGTATCTTGCCAGCCGCGCCGCTTCGGGAATTCCGGTGTCCGGCTTCGCGTCGGTCCAGCGCAAGGTCCGGTGCGGAATTGCGAGCCGGCGCGCGATCTCCTTCACCACGCGGGCTTCACGGGCGGAGTCGCGCCGCAGCGCATGGTCGACCGTCACGGCCACAAGGTGCGGTCCCTGTGCGAGCCCCGCACGCCACCGCGCCGCGAGCCACATCAGAGCCATCGAATCGGGACCGCCCGATACGGCGAGCACCAGTGCGGGCGCGGCCGAAAGCGGCGCGAACAGGCGCTCGGCTTCGGCGGCGGAGATCGCAAGATCGGCTTCGGAACGGGCCTTCGACATGGCGCCGCAGCCTATCCGCCCAGCCGGTTATAGGCGAGAGGCCTCCCCTCGCCCGCAGGCGCTCAGCACTTCACCCGCTTCTGCTCGCGATCGACGGTCGCCTTCACGCCCGCCGAGGCGCGCGGATATTTGCGCGTCACTTCGCCGAACGCGGCGCAGGCCGCCTCCTTCTCCTTCAGCGCGGCCAGCGACTGGCCGAGCCGGAGCAGCGCATCCGCCGCCTTGCCCGACTTCTCGTATTTCGTCGTCACGGCGAGGAAGACCTCGGCCGCATCGCGATATTGCTGACGCTGGTAGAAGCTCTCGCCGAGCCAGTATTGCGCGTCGCCGACCATCGGATCGTTCGGATATTTCTGGGTGAAGTTGCGCATCGTCTGCTCGGCCAGCGCGTAGTCGCGGCGCTGCATGTAGCCGATGCCGAGGTCGTATTCGTCGCGCGGCGTCTGCCGCGGCGGCGCGGTCTCCAGTCCGCCCGCCCCCGGCGCGGCGGCCGGCGGCGCGCCCTGGGGATAGCGCCCGCCCGCGGTGTTGGCGAGAGCCGCGGGATCGCCGACGGGACGGCCAGCGGGCTGGCCGCCACCCGGCTGGATCGGCAACTGGCCGCCGCCGAGCGCCTGCGGGGCGCCTGGAGCGGTCGGATTCTGGCTCGGGTCGAACGCATCGCCGCGGCGGCCCCGACCGGGGGCCGCGGGCTCCTGGACGATTTGCACCGGCGCACCGACGGCGGGCGGCTGCGCGTAGACCGGCTGCTGCTGCGGATAGGCCTGTTGCGGCTGGCCGTACGGCTGCTGGCCATAGGGCTGCTGGCCGTTGGCCGCCTGAGGGGGCTGGCCGTAAGCGGGATTGGCCGGCGCGGGAGCAGCCGCGTTGGTCTGCGCCGCGGGCGCACCGCCGGGTGCAGCGCTCTGCAACTGCCGCAGCCGCTCCTCGAGCTGGCGATTGCGATATTGCAGCTCCTCGTTCTGACCGGTCAGTTGCCGGAGCTGATTTTCGAGCCGCTGAATCCGGATCTCGGGATCATCGTCATCGGTCTGGGCGAGCGCCCGCGACGAAACTGCCTGGCACGAGAAAATGACGAGCGCGGCGAGGATCGCGGCGGCGCTCCGTGGAAGAAACATGAATGACATGCTGCCCTGACGACCGGATCGGCGAGACATTGAAAACAGGCCTGTGAGCGAGGCTGTAAAGCAGAAATGCGATAGATACAAATGACGTTCAAGCGAAGACAAGACCAAGTCCGGACGAGACCCGCCGACCAGAAACGACGAAGCCGGCGTCGATGGGCGACGCCGGCTTCATCAGCAACGGATTCGTTCAGCTTTATGAACTGGCGTTCAGGACCGTCACCGCACGGCGGTTCTGCGACCAGCACGAGATGTCGTTACAGACCGCCACCGGCCGCTCCTTGCCGTAGGAGATGGTGCGCATGCGGCCCTGGTCGATGCCGCGCGACGCCAGGAAGTTGCGGACCGACTGCGCGCGCCGCGCGCCCAGCGCGATGTTGTACTCGCGGGTGCCGCGCTCGTCGGCATGGCCCTCGATCGTGAAGGAGTAGCGCGGATAGCTCTGCAGCCACTGAGCCTGCTTCTCCAGGGTCGCGATCGCCTGCGGCGTGAGATCGGTCTGATCGCTCTCGAAGAAGACGCGATCGCCGACATTCACGACGAAGTCCTGCTGGCTGCCTGGAGTCGCAGCGCTGGCCATCGCCCCGTCGGCCCCGGTGAGATTCTTGTTGGCGCAGGCGCCCATCGACAGCGCCACGGCCAGCACGGCGGCCAACTTCAATCCCTGGAGGATACGCATCTGATATTTCATTCCCGGAGCCTCCACGCTCACGTTCTTAGACTGCCATCCGGTCTACAGGGCGATGGTTAAGCGAACGTTCCGTCAACCTTGATGGGGTCTTGCCGAACCCCGTCAAATGCTAACGAAACCCGAAAAGCGACCGCGATGGTTAATGGGTTGTAAATGTGGCGCCAGGGTGAAGGCAAGCCGCTCAGCGCCTGCAGCAGGGCGCTTTTTCGCTGATTTTTGCATCAGCGCCACGGTGTGAACCGGCCGGACGGCCGAACCGGCCCCGATATCGGCCGATGATCAGCCGGCCTTCGCGACCGCCTGAATCCTGAACGAATCAGTGAAGGCGTCCGGCGCGGGACGATCGAACAGCATCCGCCGTTCGAACGCGCTGGATCGCATGAACGGAAAGCGCTGGAACACGCGATCGCGGATCGACGGATAATGCGCCGCCACCAGGCCGACCGGCTTGGTGAGGCCGGAGTAGAGCCGCGGCTCGCCCCATGGTTCCTGCAGGAACACTTTCTTGTAGAAGGCGCGATGTTCCGGGCGCACGTTGGCGAGACCGATATCCGCGTTGAAATGAGCGCAGGCGACGTAGCCGAGCCGGACGGTCACATAGGGAAGCGCCGGAAACAGCCGCGCCTTCTCATGGTCGGCGACGAACCGTGTCGGGTCGATGATGACCTTGCCGCGATCGAGCTCGGGATGCAGCAGGTCGGCGAACATGTCCGAGGACAGCGATCGGCGCCATTGCGAGTTCAGCACGCTGATGCGGATCGAGCTGTATAGCTCGCCATTGACGTAGACGCCGAAGATGAAGCTGTTGGGAAGATCATCATATTCGTCGCTGACGCGTTCGCTGGGCGACGGCAGGATGGCGCCTTCACGCAGATAGGCGCGGTAGCGCAGCCGATAGATCTCGTCCTTGTCCTCAGCAGTCAGCGCCAGTCGATAGTCCACGTTCTCCAGCACATCCGACTTCTGTTCAGCAACGGCACTCACTCTAGCCGCCGACTTCATCCGCAACCCCTTTTCACACAACTCCTACGAGCAGTATGAGCTTAACAGCGGGTTAATGCCGACGCAAAGCTTTCGGCGGTACAAAGTTAACGGCACGTAGAATCCCGGAGACTTAACCGTGACTTACGGGATTGGATGCAGTGCTGGACGGATTGCTTCGGATCACTTGCGTGTCAAATCGAAACGGATTCGCTTGGCATACACGTGCAATGTTTCCGAATGATGCGACGTGGGGTTGTCACATCGCCATTCACATACGAGCCATGCTCGGACCGGCGGGATGCAGCGCACAGGGCTCGCCTCCACTGGTCGATCTTCGCGGCACCTCCGCATCAAGGCGGAGGTCGAGCGATCAAGCGATCGAACGTGTCCCGCCGGCGGCCGCGATCGCCCCGTCGCTCGAACGGCGCCCATGCGATGCATTCAGGAGCTGCCGGATGCGGATTGCGGGGACGGGCCGGCTGAACAGATAGCCCTGCGCTTCGGTGACCGTGCCGTCGGCGCTGACCAGTTCGAGCTGCTCGTTGGTCTCGATGCCCTCCACCACCACCGACATGCCGAGATCGGCGGACAATCTTGCGACACCGCGCAACAGAGTCAGCGGCCGATCGCTGTCGATGCCTTCGAGGAAAGAGCGATCGATCTTGACCTTCTCCAACGGGAAGTTGTGCAGATAGCTGAGGCTGGAATAGCCGGTGCCGAAATCGTCGAGCGAAATGCGGACCCCGAGCATGTGCAGCTGCGACAGCACATCGTGGGTGAGCTGGGTGTTGCGCAACAGCGAGGATTCGGTGATCTCGATCTCGAGCCGATGCGGCGGCAGCCCGGACACTTCCAGCGCGTAGCGGACCTCACTGAGCACATCGCGCTGATGGAACTGCTGCGGCGAGAAGTTGACGGCGACGCTGACCGCATCCGGCCATTTCATGCATTCCAGGCAGGCCTTGCGCAGGATCCAGCGGCCGAGATCGACGATCAGGCCCATGTCCTCGGCGACGGGAATGATGTCGACCGGCGAGACCGTCCCGCGCACCGGGTGGTTCCAGCGCAGCAGCGCCTCGCAGGTGGAGATCTTGCCGGACTTCAGGTTGACCAGCGGCTGGTAGAACAGCTCGAACTCCTCGTTCGCCAGCGCCTTGCGCAGGTCGAGCTCAAGGATGCGGCGTGCTTCCACCGTCTGGGCGAGCTCGTCGCGGAAGAAGCAGAAGGTGCCACGTCCCTCCGCCTTGGCGCGGTACAGCGCCATGTCGGCATTCTTCAGCAGGGTGTCGGCGCTGATCCCCGGCGCGGTCATCGCGATGCCGACGCTGGCGCCGATCTCGACCAGGTGATTGTCGATCTTGTAGCGCTCGCTGAGCTGGTCGACAATCCGGCGCGCCAGCATCGCGGCGTCGTCGTTGGAGCGGATGTTGCGCTGGAACACCACGAACTCGTCGCCGCCGAAGCGCGCAACGAAATCTTCCGGACGCAGCATGTCGCGCAGCCGCTCGGAGACCGCGCAGAGCAGTTGATCGCCGCAGGGGTGGCCGAGCGTGTCGTTGACCTGCTTGAAGCGGTCGAGATCGACGAACAGCAGCGCGGACAGTTCGCCGTGCCGCTGCGGAATCCTGAGCAGCCGTTCGATCTCGTCGCGGAAGCTGACGCGGTTCGGCAAGGTCGTGAGCTCGTCGTAGCGCGCCAGATGCGAGATGCGCGCCTCGGCATGCCGCCGCTCGGTGATGTCCTCGAGCAGGACCACGGCGCCGCCGTCGGCCATCGGCTGGAAGGTCCAGGACAGCGACCGGTCGCGCGCGACGTCGGGATCGCTCGTGATGACATTATGGGTCTTGGTGTGCTCGATCTCGGCCAGGATCAGCCGGCCGCTCGAAGCGGAGATCGAGCCTGCGATCACGCAGGCGTTGATGATGTCGGCCGCCTTGCCGCCACGCTGCAGGATGTCATCCGGCAGGTTCATCATATGGCCGAAGCGATGGTTCATCACGGCCAGACGCCCGTCGGAGCGGAACATGCACAGGCCGTGCGGCATGTTGTTCAGGGCCGTATCGAACTGCTTGGCCAGTGCAGCCTCGCTTTCGCGCGCCACAAAGGCCTGGACGAAGATCCGTTGCAGGTTGGTCGAGATGTGCTTCAGCGATACGAAGAACAGGACGCAGAACGCCGCCATGCCCAGGTAATAAGGGCTGCCGTGGATCGCGAGAGCCACTGCGAGCGGTCCGCAGGCGAGCAGGATCTGGACGTGGAAGATCCAGGGCCGCCCGTAGGTCCGGCCTGCGCCCGCCGACATGTAGCAGAGCGTCACCGTGATCGCGATCAGGTGCACCACCGGGTCGCTGTTGTCGACCAGGGCGACCACGCACCAAATGCCGAGCACCAGCGCATAGATCATGGCGCCGATCTGATAGCGAACCTCCCAGCGCTCGACCGCCGTCTGCGTGAGGCGGCCGGCGTCGCACAGGCTCCGATAGTAGCGCATGTCGAGCGAGCGGAACGCTCCTGCGATGATCAGCATCGCGGCACACGGCCACAGATTGACGTCGCCGCTCTTGATCGCGGTCATGACGGCGGCGACGGCGGCGCAGAGTGCGCCGGCGAACATCGGGCCGGGATCCTGGAAGAGGGAGTCGACGAGAGCCGCCTGGATCGCAGGCGACAACTTTCGATCGTCTTCTCCGTTCTGAGTGGCAAGCTGCATTCGTGCGCACGCGTCCTGTTCGGTGCGCAACATTACCGTTCGCAGGTGAAGTCTTTCTGAGGGAACATCGTTAGCAGAGCGTTTCCGCACTCGCGAAGTGCTCGGATTCGCTCGAAAATTCAGCCAACTAGGCAAACACTACCCGGTTGCTGCAACGAATGGTTCCATATTTTACGGGAACACGCATCGCGCGACTCGAAAAATCGCGTCCACCACGACGTGAGCGGGCCCAGAGGCTCGCTCGCCGTCACGACAGCAGCGGCGACCAGGCCGGATCCGAGGCGAAGCCCGGCGTCGGCACCTTCTGCTCGAAGCGGCCGGAGACGTCGATCGAATACAGCGACGGGCCGGCGGTGCCGCCGGGGTCACGGAAGAACATCAGCACGCGGCCGTTGGGCGAGAAGGTCGGCCCTTCGTTGTGGAAGCCGGCGGTGAGGATGCGCTCGCCCGAGCCATCCGTCTTCATGATGCCGATCGCGAACTGGCCGCCACCCTGCTTGGTGAACGCGATGTAGTCGCCGCGCGGCGACCACACCGGCGTCGAGTAGCTGCCCTCGCCGAACGAGATGCGCTGCGCAGCACCGCCACTGGAGGCCATCACATAGATCTGCGGCTTGCCGCCGCGATCGCTCTCGAAGCAGATCTGGCTGCCGTCCGGCGAGTAGCACGGCGAGGTGTCGATCGCCGGCGTGTCGGTGAGACGCGTCGTCGTGCGCGAGCGCAGGTCCATCACGAACAGGTTGGAGTTGCCGCCCTGCTGCAGGCTGAGGATGATGCGCTGGCCGTCCGGCGAGAACCGCGGCGAGAACGACATGCCCGGGAAGTTGCCGACGATCTCGCGCTGGCCGGTCTCGATGTTGAACAGATAGACCCGCGGGTCGCCCTGCCCGAACTCCATGTAGGTGATTTCCTGGCTCGACGGCGAGAATCGCGGCGTCAGCACGAGGTCGGCGCCGCGGGTCAGATAGCGGACGTTGGCGCCGTCCTGATCCATCAGCGCCAGCCGCTTGACGCGCCGCTCCGACGGCCCGCTCTCGTCGACGAACACCACGCGGCTGTCGAAATAGCCCTTCTCGCCGGTCATCTGCGTGTAGATCTGATCGGAGATGATATGGGCGATGCGCCGCCAATACTCCGGCGCCGTCACATATTGCTGCCCGGTGAGCTGCTGGCCTGAGTTCGGGTCCCACAGCCGAAACTCGGCCTTCAGGCGCCCGTCCGGCTGCCGCGTCGCGCGGCCGGTCACGAGCCCGGTGAGGTTGAGCGGCTTCCAGCTGGCGAACTGCGGCGGCGCCTCGAAATTGCTGATGCGCTCGGGAAACGCAGCCGGGTCGACCGGCGCGAACAGGCCGCTGCGCTTCAGATTGTTCGTGATCACCTGCGCGATGCCGTTGCCGACATCGGCATCGCCCGCACCGCCGGGAACGAAGGGCGGAATCGCGATCGGGATCGGCTTGAACTCGCCGGGATTGATCTGCAGACGCTGCTGAGCGAAGGCGGGTCCCGCGCCCCACGCCGCCATCGCGGCTCCTCCGGCCAGCAGAACCTGGCGCCGCGTGGTGAATCCAGTCTTGCGCGTTGGAGGTGTCGTCAAGTTCGGCCTCGCATCGAATTCATCATTTTGAGATTGAATGTCGTCGGGATCAACTTCCACTCATTGTACCGGTTCTTCGGCAGAAACGCGTAGGGCGCGCAGTTCTCGACCGCACGCTTCGCGCTATCCGCCATCGCCGCGCTCACCCGCGGCGGCCCTCGCGTTCCCGCGACCGAGGGGACGGCGGCCAGCGAGCCGTCGGGACGGAGTTGGATGTCGATATCGACTTCGATCTTGTCTTCATCGACGCCGTTATAAGGCGTCGTGAAGCAGCGCGTGACCGCCTCCTGGAAGGCGGCCTGCCAGCTCGCGACATTGCTCTCCGCCGTGCCATGAACAGCGCCGAGCGCGGCGTTGGCGTTCAGCTCCGAACCCGTCACGGCCTGGCGCGTCGGGTCCTTCTGATTGATCAGGCTCGCCATCTTCTCGGCGTCGAACTTGCGCTCGCTCTTGTGCTTGGGCGGCTCAGGCGGCGCCGCGGCGGCCTGCTGCGGCTTCGGCGGATGCTTCGTCTTGTCCTTGTTGAGCATGCTGGCGATCTGGTCCGGATTGAACGGATCCGGCTTCTTCTCTTCCGGCTTCGGCTTCTCGGCCGGCGCGGGCTTCGGCGGCTCCGGCTTCTTCTCGGCGACGGGCTTAGGCGTATCAGGCTGCTTCTCGACCGGCTTCGGCGGGTCGGGCTTCTTCTCGACCGGCTTCTCCGGCTTGGGCAGCGGCTCGGGCGCAGCATCGGTCTCGGTGACCTGCTTGGTATCGACCTTGCCGACGATGTCCTCGGTCGGCTTCTTCTCGCCGATCTTGTCGGCCAGCAGCTTCTGGGCTTCCTTCTTGCCGGTCAGGGCGCCGGCCTTGGCCTTCGAGCTGTTGTCCTCCGAGATCACGTCGACCGGCACCAGGTCCTCCGGCGGCGCCACCATCGAGCGCGCGGAGAAGCTGAACAGACCCCAGCACAGCACGAGCACGTGCAGGGCGACGGACAGCACCGTCCCCTTGCGCGTGCGCACGAACCGGATGAGGTCTTTCGACGTCATGAGCCCTGATCCGGCAGCACGACGATGCTGGCGCGATAGCCGGCGTCGCGCGCCAGTCCCAGCACCTTCATCATGTCGGAGTAGCAGGCGTCACGGTCGCCGCGGATCTTGACGACGTTGTCGGCGCCGCCGGCGCCCGCATCCTTCATCGCCTTGATCTTCGGCCCGAGCTCGTTGATCGCGATCGGCGAGTCGCCGAGATACACGTCGACCTTCGACGCGCAGCCGCCGCCGGTCTTCTTCACGGTCACCTCGAGCGGCGGCTTGGCGTCGGCCGTCGAGGCCGAGCCGCCTTGCGCCTGGGGCAGGTCGACCTGGATGTTGACGGTGAGCAGCGGCGCTGCGACCATGAAGATGATCAGCAGCACCAGCATGACGTCGACCATCGGCGTGACGTTGATCTCCGCCATCACGGCCGCCTTGCGCCGACCGCGGCGACCACTGCCGCCGGACGCGCTGCCCATGCTCATGCCCATGCTGTGGTACTCACGATCCGGATGCCACTATACCTGCCCTCATCCCCGCTCGTCGATCTGACGGGACAAGATGGCGGAAAATTCATCTGCGAAGCCTTCCAGCCGCTGCGCCTGCCGGTTCACCTCCGAAGAGAACTTGTTGTAGAAAATCGTCGCCGGGATGGCCGCGATCAGGCCGATGGCGGTGGCGAACAGCGCCTCCGCGATACCCGGGGCGACCACCGCCAGCGAGGTGTTCTTGGAGGCCGCGATCGCCTGGAAGCTGGTCATGATGCCCCAGACCGTACCGAACAGGCCGACGAACGGGCCGGCGGAGCCGACCGTGGCGAGCACCAGGAGACGGCGTTCCAGCCGCTCGACCTCGCGCGCGATCGAGACGTTCATCACCTTCTCGATGCGCATCTGCAGGCCGGCGAAGGAGCGCGCATGGCCCTCGAACGAGCGCTTCCACTCCCGCATCGCCGCCACGAAGCACGCCGCCATGGATTGCGTCGGCTTCGCCGACAGCACCCGGTACAGCTCCTCGATCGATTCCCCGGACCAGAAGGCTTGCTCGAACCGGTCCATCGAGCGGCGGGTGCGTGAAAACAGGAACATCTTGTCGATCGCGATCGCCCAGACCCAGATCGAGCAGGAGATCAGGCCGAGCATGATGATCCGGACCACCCAGCCGGCATTGCCGAACAGATCGATCAGGGACAGGCCGCCGCTATCGACAGACATCTGCAAGTATCCTCTCAACCAATCATCCCGGGACGCCCGGGACCATGCAGCCGCCGTTCCATGCCGGATGCCGTCGCGGCGGAAAGCGCCTGCGCGAGAAAACCCTGAACTGATCGCTTTAAGAGGCCCGCCGAAGCCATAAGCGGCCTGCTTCCTCTGCCAACGTGTCAAAACAAGGGCTCTTGGCGCGCGTAAGCGCCCCTTAACCAAACCCCGTCCGGGGTTAAGGCGGGGTTACCGCGGAGTATTGCGGAGGTCAAAGGTCCAGCCGGACCAGCCAGATAGAGCCTTTGTGATCAGCCGCTTGACCATTTTGGCCGGCGTCGGCAGCGGCCAGCCGCCGCAGCCGGACGGTAACGGGAAACGCAAAACGCCCGCCGGCGGGGAACCGCAGGCGGGCGTCTTGTGCCGTCAGGGCGGGGGCTGAAAGCCCTGCGGCGTCAGGGTGAGGGGCGATCAGCTCGAGGGCTGGTCGTTCGGCGGGGTCGCCGGACGCGGCTTGTGCTGGGCCATGAACGCGTCGAACTCTTCCTTGTCCTTGGCGTGGCGCAACCGGGTCAGGAAGTCGCGGAACTCCTGCTGCTCCTCCTCGAGCCGGCGCAGGGTCTCCATGCGGTATTCATCGAAGGCGCGGTTGCCGCTCGACGACGGCGCCGAGAACCCGAAGCCGAAGCCGCGGCGCTCCATCTTGTCGCGCATGCGGTCCATCTTCCACTGCATCCGCTCCATCTTGTTCGACCAGCGATCACCGCCGTTCCAGCACGCCATCTTTCTGCTCCCGAGTGTGAAAAAGAGAAGGGCAAGTCCGATCGGCCACCAGATGATGAAGCCGAGCACGGTCACGGCGATCCAGCCGGGATGCCAGGGCGACTCCATCATATGGGGCCGGTACCTCTGCTCCTCCTCCGAACCGCGCCAACGATTGACATCTGCGGTGTAGGCCATCTCCCTCTCCATTCGCGGCGCCATGCCGTGTGAATGTAAATAACATTTACATAGCTAGACCAACCCGGGATTTTGTCAAGGCGACCGCCTGACGCGCCGCCCGAATTATTTCTCGCTCGTCTTTGAACCTTATTTCGGGCGGCCCCAGGGCCCGGCCGGCTTGTCGTCGTCCGGCAGCGGCGGCGGCTCGGCGGCGGAGGACCCGGCAGGCCGGCGATCGGTGGGGAAGCCGAGCCCACGCAGATAGATCAGCACCTCGGCTTCCAGCAGCTCCTCGGGCGACATCGGCAGCTTGCGCCGGGCGGCGTCGCCACGGGCGAACAGCGAGGCGATGCCGTGCGCCATCGACCAGATGTGCAGCGCCATCATCATCGCCGGTGGCCGCGGCACGCCAGGCGGCGCCAGCGCCGCCAGCCGCTCGGCCGCGGCGCGGATCACGCCGAACGCCCGCTCGCCGGCCGCCAGCAGGCCCGCCGTGGAGTCGGCCGGCACACCGGATTCGAACATCGCCGAATAGAACGCTGGCTCCGCGCGGGCGAAAGCGAGATAGGCCTTGCCGACGCGCTCGAACGCCGTAACGGTATCGGGGCGGCCATCGTCCCACGCCGCAGAGAGCTGGGATTCGAACTGCTCGAAGCCGCGCTGGGCGATGCTCGACAGCAACTCGTCGCGGTCACGGAAATGCCGGTACGGCGCGGCCGGGCTGACGCCGGCCATGCGGGCCGCATCGGCAAAGGTGAAGCCGGCGGCCCCCTTCTGCGCGATCAGGTCGAGCGCCGCCTGCAGCAGCGCCTCCTTGAGGTTGCCGTGATGATAGCCGCGCTCGGCGCGGCGCTGCTCCTTGCGCCAGCTCATGTGAAGGGCTTTTACATGAGCCGAACGAAAAGACGCCAGAGACTTTTCGAACGTGCCAACAGTCGCCGACCACCGCCGAGAGTGACGGAGCGCTTCCGTCCCGGTCCGCGGCGTCGATGAACTTGCTCAGGCGCCTGCGGCTGTCCGCAGTCCTGCGGCCGGCCCCCGGCGTTCCGGCAGCGCGCAAGCCTGCCCAAATGTAGTTGACTAGGAAACCAAATCCATTTAGTTTCCTTGTCAACCACATGGCGATCACATGACCCCCGTCTCGGACCTGACTGACCATACCGGCTTCTGGATGCGGATGGTGTCGAACGCGGTGTCGCAGGAATTCGCGCGGAAGGTCGCGGCCGAGGGGGTCACGGTTGCGGAATGGTCGTTCATGCGGGCGCTCTACGACCAAGGCCCGATGCCCCCCTCCGTTCTGGCGCAGCGGATGGGCCTGACCCGGGGGGCCGTCAGCAAGCTTGCGGATCGGCTTCTGAGCAAAGGCCTGATCGCGCGAACGGAGAACCCGGAAGACAAGCGCGGGCACCGCCTCGCTTTGACGGCCGAGGGACGGTTCAAGGTGCCCGTGCTTGCCGCGCTGGCCGATGCGAACGACGCAGCCTATTTCGGCGTGCTCAGCAAAAGCGAACACCACACGCTCAACCGCCTGCTGAAGGCGTTGGCCGAAAAACGCGGCCTCAAGACGATCCCGTTGGACTGAACGCACTCAATTCATCGAAGGACGCCGATTCATCGAAGGACGCCGATATGGACACGGACCGGATTTCCATTGCCAAGACATGCCTCAATGCTGCCCACGATGGCAGCCTGAGCTTTCCGGAAATCGTCGGCCGGCTGATGGCTGCCGGATTCGAGAGCTACACCGTCGACTATCGCTGCAACACCCAGACCTGCTATTTGCCCGACGGCGACCATGCGACGCTCGCGATGCAGCCGTCAGCCGGACGCGTCGCGCCCGCCTTCGATGCCCGGGAGATCGCGCATCTGGTGCGATGGGCGCAGGCAAATCCCGCCGACTACAACTACGTGGCCTTCTGCGAGAAGGCGAAAGCCGCCGGCTGCGCCGGCTACCTGGTGTCGTTTGCCGGCCGCCGCGTGGTCTATTTCGGCCGCACCGCCGAGACGCATGTCGAGCATTTTCCCGCTTGAGAACGTGCGAGCAGGAGCAGGACCGGCACCAAGGCGGATGCCGGCTCGCCTAGTACTGCGCGTCGACCACAGGAGCGCGCGGCAAAAGCCGCGCCTCCTCGCGCCCGACAACTATCCGCCGCCCGGGATCGGCAGCACCGGCATGATCTCGACCCGCTCGCCCGG
Organism: Bradyrhizobium sp. HKCCYLRH3073; assembly: GCF_051167995.1. Taxonomy (NCBI): domain Bacteria; kingdom Pseudomonadati; phylum Pseudomonadota; class Alphaproteobacteria; order Hyphomicrobiales; family Nitrobacteraceae; genus Bradyrhizobium; species Bradyrhizobium sp. HKCCYLRH3073. The sequence goes on along the minus strand of NZ_JBNPUD010000008.1, from coordinate 114,777 downwards.
GAAGATCGCAAAATGCGGATGGTTCACGAACATCTTCGCCGCATCCTCATGCGACGCGGCGCGGACCACGGTGAACGCGCCCATTTCGTTGGCGATGTCGTTGACGCCGCCCTTGTCGACCCGCTTGGTCTTGCCGAGCGGCCCGCCCATCGCGAGGATCGCGTCCTTGTGCTGGTCGACCCAGGCATGCCAGGCCGCCATGCCCTGCTGTCCCCTGGCATTGCGCTCCGTCTCGGACAGCGCCTCCCAGGCTTTCGAGGCCGGACTGGTCTTGCTGCCGAGAAAGACGGCGAGATAGGTGTTGCTGTTGTCGCTCATTGCACTTCCCTCTCCTGCTGTGAAACGGATCGATCAGACACGGCCGGCATGCGGCAGCTCGGCGAAGCCGGCCGCGGCCTGCTGCACCTCCTCGGAAAAGTCCGCCATCTCCTGGACCTGGCGAATCTCGATGATCTCGTTGTCCGCGGCCGGGCACTGCCTGGCCCAGGCGATCGCCTCGTCGCGCGACGCGACCTCGATCATCCAATAGCCGCCGAGCACCTCCTTGGCCTCCGCGAACGGGCCGTCCGTCACCACGGGCTTGCCGCCCGCGAACGAGACCCGCGCCCCCATCGACGGCGGATGCAGGCCCTCCAGCGTGATCAGCACGCCCGCCTCCTTCAGCGCCTCGTTGTAGCGCATCATCGCCGCGACCCGCTCGGGATCGAGCTGCACGTCGGGCGGCGCGCTCTCATAGCCGAGCGGGATCATCAGCATCATGAATCGCATTGCGCTTCTCCTCTCCTGATCAGGCTCGCGGCTCAGCCCTTGGCGACCTGCGCACGCAGCCGTTCGACCCGCTCGCGCAATTCGGATGTGAACGTCTCGCCGAAATCCTCCGGTGCATAGACCTGCCGGATCTCGATCTGGCCGCTCGGGAACGGCGCGCGCGTCATGTGCGCGATCACCTGGTCGAGCGAGCCGGCCTTGATCATCCAGAAGCCGGCGGCGAGATCGCCGGAGAGGTCGAATGGACCGCGCGCGACGCTCGGCGTCCCGTTCGAGAAGTCGATCCGCGCGCCCTTCGCGGTCGGATGCAGGCCCTCGCCCGCCTCCATCATGCCGGCCTTGACCAATTCCTCATTGAATCGGCCCATCGCCGCGAACTCCTCGGTGGTCGGCAGGATTCCGGCTTCCGTGTCCCGGGTCGCCTTCACGATCACCATGAACCGCATGGCTTCTCTCCTGGTGCTGTGCGGCAGGACTGCCCTGCCCGCATCAGTAAGACGATCCGGTCCCGGCGCCGCCGACACGCCCTCGCGATTATTTTGACCGGGTTCCCGGTTCAGCCCGCCTCTTGCGGGAACATGTGGAAATAAGGCTGGGCCTCTGCGAGCACCCGCGCCACGGATGGCCGCGCCTTGAGCCGGTCGAGATAGGCTGTGACCCCAGGCAGCCCGTCACCCAGCGGCTCGACTCTGTCGGCGTAGAACAGCGCCGGCAGGGCCGCGCAATCCGCCAGGGTGAACGGGTCGCCCATCGCCCAGCCACGCGGCGGCAGCTCGGCCTCGAGCATCGCGTAGGACGTGCGCAGCCGGCTTCGCGCGTCGGCGACGCCGAGCGGATCGCGGGCATCGGCCGGCCGCAGCCGGTCGAACACGACGGTCTGCGTCGGCATGTGCAGATAAAGGTCGAGAAAGCGATCGCGCAGACGTGTCCGCAAGGCGAGATCGGGATCATCGGGAATGAAGCGCGTCCCGCCCGCATAGTGCTGGTCGAGATATTCGATGATGATGCTCGATTCCGGAATCGTGCGCTGCTCGTCGCGCAGCACAGGAAATTTGCCGACCGGCCACAGCTTCAAGAACGCCGCGCGCTCATCCGCGTCACCGAGATTGATCAGCTTCGGCGTGAACGAAACGTCGTTCTCATACAGCGCGATCAGCACCTTCCAGCAGAACGACGACAGCGGATGATAGTAAAGGGTCAGGGACATCTTAAGCTCCTGATAGGTTGGGGTGAGAACAAGTTGTTTGGTCCCGAACGCGCGGCCGCAGGACGGCGCGCTCCCGCGCCCCGTTGTTCGAGGGGGCTGAGGTGAGGGGCTGGACGGGCGGGTGCGTGAGTTGAAAGACCTGCGCTCGCCCGGGACACGGAACGCGGCGCAAGATAGGGCTCACACGTCCCGAACGGGGGCGTAGCGCGCGATGACGACGCCGTTGGACAGCGCCCGGCTGTCGATCAGGCGGAGCTTCAAGGCCTGACCCGGCTTGAACAGCGGGCGTCCGGCACCGAGCACGCGCGGATTGATCGCGATTCGAAACTCATCGATCAGGTCGGACGCCACAAGCGTCGAGGCGAGGTCCGCGCTGCCGAACAGGAACAGGTCCTTGGCATTCTCCTGCTTGAGCTTGTCGACCTCAGCCGCGAGCTGCGGACCCAGCAGATGCGCGTTCGACCATGGCAGGCGAGACAGCGTGCGGGAGGCAACATATTTGGGGATGCTGTTCATGAAGTCGGCGGTCACGCCCTTCTCCGTCGGCCAATAGCCGGCCATCAGATCGTAGGTCACCCGGCCGAACAGCAATCCGCCCGCCTCCTGCAGCTGCGTCTCGGAGATCTGCTCTAGCTCCGGGCCCCACACATCCTCGTGCCAGGAGATGTCGCCGTTCGGGCCCGCAACCATGCCGTCCAGCGTCATCATGTTCCACATCACCAGTCTCGCCATCGACGCTCCTCCCTGACTGCTTTCATTTTGCAAGCAGTTGGAGAATGCCCAGACCGGTGCAATATTGCAAGCGGTTTATATGCGATCCCTCCCAATGAGACGTCGATGTCCGACCTTCAGCGTTCCGGCTGCCCGATCAACCTTTCGCTCGAAGTGGTGGGCGACAAATGGAGCCTCTTGATCATCCGTGACATGATGTTCGGAAATCGCCGGCATTATCGCGAGCTGCTCGGCGGCTCGGAGGAAGGCATCTCCTCGAACATTCTCGCCGACCGGCTGAAGACGCTGCTCGCCGCCGGCATCATCAGCCGCGAGGACGATCCGAGCCACAAGCAGAAGGGCATCTATTCCCTGACCGAGCAGGGCATCGAGCTGCTGCCGATCCTCGCGCAGATGGCGGGCTGGGGTTACAAATATCTGCCGGTTTCAGAGGAGCTCGGCATCCGCGCCAGGCTGCTGATGGAAGGCGGGCCGAAGATGTGGGCCGAGTTCATGGATGAGCTGCGCGAGATTCATCTCGGCACGAAACGGCGCAGGAAGGCCGGGCCAAGCGTCGGTCAGCGGCTAAGGGCGGCTTACGAGAAGGTGGTTGCCGACAAGAAGGCCGCTTCGGGCAAGTCGTGATCAGACGCTCGCTTGCCGGACACGCGCATGGGACGCGCGGATCGCACGCCCCTCGATCGTCCGGAACGATGCTCCCGTCAGAACCGCGTGTTGTCGGCCCTGTAACGCGACGACCTGCGCGGCGCGCGCTCGGGGGTCTGCTCGAGCTGCGCGATCGGACGGCGATAGGTCTCGGCGCGACGCAGCCAGCCCGCCTCCCACACGCGGTTCGAGGGTAGATTGCGCACCCGCTGCTGCAGCACGACCTGCACCGCGTCGGAATATTCGGCGAGCACGGCCTTGGACTCGGTCGTGGTTCCGTTCATCTTGAGCAGCACCTGCTTGAGACCCCAGCCCTGGCGCTGGCCCGTCTCCTTGTCCACGGCGGTCTCGGATGGGTTGGTGCCCTCGCCCTTGAAGTTGATGTAGTCGATCAGCGGATAGAGATCGTTCGAGGCACGGACGACTCGCGAATACTGCGCGACGATGTGCTCGCGTTCGGCGCTGTCGGGCGTGTTCGCGAGAATCTTGTCCATCGCGCCTTGCGCACGCGCCACCAGGAACTGCGTCTGCTCCGCAATCGTGTCGAGCAGGAACTGCCGCAATTGGCGCATTTGCGGCGAATTGAAATTGCGCTTGAAGTCGGCCCGGCTGGTCCAGGGGCATGCCGGAGTCGGCGTCTTGGCGAGCCATGCAGGCAACGGCGTCTTGCCCTTGCGCAGAAATGCGATCAGCCCCGGAAAGCCCTCCTCATAAGGCGGCTTCGCGGTGGCCGGGTACCAGATGAAATGCCCGATTCCCAGCGAGGCGAATTCTTCACCTGCATTCCACGACGTGATGGCGTCGCGCCGTCCCCCGGCCTCGTTGAGCCAGATCTTGCGGCCGATCATCTGCGCGACGCCGGCCGGCAGCGCGCGCTGAGGCACCGACAGATTCTTGGTGGTCTTGGTCTCGCTCCGCGGCTCGGCCTCGCGTTCGGCCGCGACCGGCTTGGCGGGCTCGGTCGACGGCACCACCAGCTTCGGAGCCGGCGTCTGCGCGTCTGCCGGTCGCCCGACCGTCTCCGGCGCCGCCTTCTGAGGTTGCTGCACCGGCGTGACGTCGTGGGCAGCCTGCTCGGTCTCTGGCGGCTTCGCAGCAACGCCGCCTTCCGCTCCGGCCGCGACGGATGTCGCGAACCCGAGGACAATGCAGGACAACAGCAACGCGCCGCGCGCGCGCTTCAGGCCGTTGGGCTTGCCTGACAACGCCCGCAGCTCCGTGCTTCTGACGAAGGTGATTCGCTGGCTGATGAATTGATCGCCCATGTCGATGCTACCGAGACTCTCAAACTCTACGCTACCAGTTCCGGATCCGTCCAAGTCACGTCCAAGTCACGTCCGAGACCGACTCGACGGGCAAATCAGCCGATGGCGGGACTGTCCCTGGCACGCGGGATGCGCTTTTTCGGGCTGCGGCGCCGCCGCGCCAGGAAGCTTTTTTCGTGAAGACTTTCAAGTCGATCATCCTTGTCCAGTCCATCCCGTAAAAACATTCTTCGTCTGCTTTTTCCGGAATTCATGGTCTTCTCCCCAAGTCCTGTTCCCGATCGCGAGGGACGTACGGTCGTCACGAACGCGGGGAGCAGTGCGGTGGAGGCGTCGATGTTGCAGCGTGGCGCATGATTCGGAACCGGAAGCCGTTGACGCGTATTGCGCCACAGCTTTCCGACAAGATCATGCTCATATGAGGACACGCAGACGAACAACACGGCACGTACGGCGAAATCGTGTGGTCCTGGCATCCCGACGCTGATGCCGTGTCCGATGCGCGAGCGCATTGTGGCGGAAACGGGGGCAAGACAGCCGGTCTCGCGCGAGCGCGCGTCTAAGCCGTCAGACCATCGCGCAGGGAGGGTCGGGATGTCTCAGCCGAACCTGCGTTCCTGCCCCGTGCATTTTTCCCGCACGGGGGCCATCGGGGCGGCAAGCTCCCGGTCTTCACTGCTCCCTTCGATCGGGAGGGAGGCGAAGGCGAGCATGACTCGGGTGCTTTGAGACCGCGAGAACGCGAACCGATGTGCCCGCTACTACCCCTGGCTGTTTGACAACGCCCACGAACTTCGCTGGCTATACGCATCGCGCGGAGATGGATTGAACGTACACTGACAGATGTGACGGCCTTCACAGCCGATCCGCGCAGCGCATGTTAGGACTCAAGGACGAGAAGAGCCGGACTGCCGGCCCGAGGAGTCGACCCCCGTGACGGAAACATCGACGACGCTGACTGACAAGGTCGCCCTGATCACCGGGGCGGCACGCGGCATCGGGCTCGCGACAGCAAAGAGATTTCTGCGTGAGGGCTGGCGCGTGGCGCTTCTCGACATCGAGAAGACGCTGCTCGACGATGCCACGTCGGCACTCAAATCCCCCGATCGAACGCTCGCGCTGCATTGCGACGTCGCGGACGCGGCGATGGTCGCCGATGCGCTGGCGCGCGTTGCCGGCCGTTTCGGTCGTCTCGATGCGCTTGTCAACAATGCCGGCGTGGCGCGCTTCGCCCCGATCATGGAAACCAGCGAAGCCGACTGGCAACGCATCCTCGACGTCAACCTGACCGGGCCGTTTCTGTGCACACGCGCCGCAGTGCCGCTGATGCGCGAGCATGGCGGCACCATCGTCAACATCACCTCGATTTCGGCCGTCCGCGCCTCCACGCTGCGCTCCGCCTACGGCACCAGCAAGGCGGCGCTGGCGCATCTGACCAAGCAGCTCGCGGTCGAACTCGCGTCCGCCGGCATCCGCGTCAACGCGGTCGCGCCGGGCCCGGTGGAGACCGCGATGGCCAAGGACGTGCACACGCCGGAGATCCGCGCCGACTATCACGACGCCATTCCGCTCAACCGTTACGGCCTCGAGGACGAACTCGCCGAGGCCATCTTGTTTCTGAGCTCCGAACGCTCCAGCTATATCACCGGACAGATCCTGGCCGTCGATGGCGGCTTCGATGCCGCGGGAATCGGATTGCCGACCTTGCGCGGCCAGCGCAGGAACACATGAAACGATGCCGAGCCGGACGCGCATCATCCTGACCCTGCTGCTCGCCGTCCTCCTGTGGGGAATCGCGACGATGCTGGCGCGCGCCGACGTCCGCATCATCTCCTCGCCCGGCGGCGAGGTGGGACCGTTCCTCGACCTGTTCGAGAAGGTGCGCGCTTCCGGCGAGCGCGTCATCATCGACGGCCCCTGCCTGTCGGCCTGCACGCTGGTGCTCAGCGTCGTGCCCGAAGACCGCATCTGCGTGACGCGGCGGGCCACGCTCGGCTTCCACGCCGCACGCTCGGTCGACCGGCGCGGCCACGTTTATGCGGAACCCGAGGCGTCCAAGCTGGTGCTGCAGACCTATCCCAAGCCGGTGCGCGGCTGGATCGAGCGCCGCGGCGGCCTGACGTCGCGGCTGCTCTTGTTGCGCGGGCGCGAGCTCAAGGCGATGTATGCCTCTTGCCGCTAGCGGCCTCACGCCGCGTAGCCATCCGCCGGGGAATTGATCATCCACGGAATGCCGAAGCGATCGACGCCCATGCCGAAGCCCTTCGACCAGAAGGTCTTGCCGAACGGCATGGTGACGGCACCACCTGCGAGCAGCGCGTTGAACTTGCGCTCGGCCTCGGCCGGGTCTGCGATCTGGAGCGAAACCGAGATTCCGTGCGGCTTGCCTTGATAATATTCGGGCGGCGAATCCGAGGCCATCAGGACGCCGTCGCCGATCGAGAAGCGGACATGCATGACCCTGTCCTTGTGCTCCGGCGCGGACGGCATCTCCGGCGGCGCCTCGCCATAGCGCATCATCATGTCGACCTTGGCGCCGAGCACCTCGCCGTAGTGTTTCAACGCCTGTTCGCAATCGCCGTTGAACGTCAGATAGGGACAGATCATCGTCATCCTCCTTGGTTGAAAGATCATTCGTCAGCGCGAGAGCGGCAGCAGCGTGCGCAGCCGGCGGTCGCGCAGCCACAAGCCGCCCCACAGCATCAGCCCGAGATAGAGGCCGAACAGGACGTGGCTGAACAGCGGACTGCCGATCCGGACATGCGAGGCGATGGCGCCGCCGAGATAGCCTGTCAGCAGGATCGCGCCGACGAACGCTGTCGGCGGCAGGATATAGAGCAAGGTGCAGAGAAGCGTGATGAGCCCGAGCGCACGCGCCATGGCGTCGCTGGCACCATAGCCCATCTGGTCCAGCGTTTCCGTGACGACGGGCAGAGGAACGAGCTTGATCGCGCCGTCGAACAGCAGGAACAGCGTCACCAGCCCGCTCAGGATGCGGCCGCTCCACAATTCGGCGCGCGAGACCGGTTCTTCCAAGGTGATCGTCGTCATCTGCAGCTCCTCCCCCGTGATGCTGCTCCAAGGACGAATGAAGGAGCGTGCCACCGACAGCCCGGTGCAGAATTTTAGATCGAATCTCGGCAGAATTTCACTGGCCGACCCGAGCCCGAGCCGTCGCACCGTCGCGCATCAGCCGGTCGAGCTGCATGCGGATATGCGCGGCCTCCGCCGAGCTGTGCGCCAGCGCGATGGCGCGGTCGAAGGCGGTCCGTGCCTCGTCGGTGCGCCCGAGCTGCATCAGCAGCGCGCCGCGCACACCGAAGAAATAGAAATAGTTGGCGAGCCGCCCTTCGAGCGGCGCGATCAGGTCGAGCGCCGCCTCGGCGCCGCGGACCTTGGACACCGCAACGGCGCGATTGAGCGTCACCACCGGCGAGGGCTGCACCACTTCCAGCGCGCCATAGAGCAGGTCGATCTGGGTCCAGTCGGTGTCCTCCGGGCGCGCGGCGCGCGAATGCAGCGCCGCGATCGCGGCCTGGATCAAATACGGTCCGCTGCGGCGATGGCGCATCGCCTTGTCGATCAGGGCTACGCCTTCCGCGATCATCGGCTGGTTCCACAGCGAACGATCCTGGTCGTCGAGAAGGATCGGCATCCCCTCTGCATCGAAGCGGGCGGCGCTGCGCGCGTGCTGCAGCAGCAGCAGCGCCGTCAGCCCCATGATCTCCGGTTCGCTCGGAAACAGGCGCAGCAGCAGCCGCGCCAGCCGGATGGCCTCCTCCGACAGCGGCTGGCGCAGCGCGGCGGTCTCGCCGCTGGCCGAATAGCCCTCGTTGAAGATCAGGTAGATCATGGCGGCGACCGCAGTCAGGCGCTCCGACCGCTCGACCGCGCCCGGCGTCTCGAACGGCACGTTGGCCTGCGCGACACGCGCCTTGGCGCGGGTGATGCGCTGCTCCATCGCGGCGTCGCCGACCAGGAAGGCGCGGGCGATCTGCTTCACCGTCAGCCCGGACACCACGCGCAGCGCCAGCGCGATCTGCTGGGTCGCCGGCAGGTCCTTGTGGCAGCAGATGAACAGCAGACGGAGGATGTCGTCGCGATAATGCGAGCCGTCGAGCCGGTCGGCCAGCGCGCTCTCGGCATCGTCGAGATCGGAGATCGCCTCGTCCTCCGGCAGCGGCTGCTCGCGGCGGACGCGGCGGACATCGTCGATGGCAGCGTTACGTCCGACCATGATCAGCCAGGCCGCGGGATCGCGCGGCGGCCCGTTCTGCGGCCAGCTCTTCAGAGCGCGCAGGCAGGCGTTCTGGAACGCCTCCTCCGCCGTGTCGAGGTCGCGGAAATAGCGCAGCAGCGCGCCGACGGCCTGGGGACGTGCTGATGTCAGGGCTGCATCGATCCAGGCCGCGTCGCTCATGCCAGCGCTCCGCCCGGCCTGAACGTGCCGACGGGACGGATCTCGTAGGAGCCGCCGGGATTGGCCTCGCCGAGCTCGCGCGCGACCTCGAGCGCCTCGTCGAGATTGGCGCAGTCGACGAGATAGAAGCCGAGCAATTGCTCCTTGGTCTCGGCGTAGGGACCGTCGATGACGAGCGGCGGATCCTCCTTCCGGAAGGTCGTCGCGGCCGTGGTCGGCAGCAGCCGCGCCACCGGCCCGAGCCGCCCCTGCTTGGCGAGCTTCTCCTGCACAACGGCAAGCTTGGCCATGACGGCGGCGTCCTGGTCCTTGCTCCAGGTGCAGACGACGTCCTCGTCATGATAGCAGAGCAGCGCATACAACATCGGAAGGCATCTCCATTCGTCTTCAAGACGGCGGAGTATGCCCGGAGCCGACAGACCGGCGAAGAATTTTCGCCGGTTCCGTGGGCCGGAACGACCGGCTTACCAGGAGATGCCGTACTTGGCCGCGATGTTGCGCGCCCGCGTCTCCTGTGCGCTCTCGCGCGGCTGCTTGGCCCGGCCGGCCTGGCGCTGCGACTGACCTTGGCCTTGGCCCTGCCCTGCGGCACTTTGACCACCCGCACCTTGCGCCATGCCGGCCGCGGCGCCCTGCTGACTGCCGGCCTGCGGCTGACCGCCGCCCTTGCCGATGGAAATGCCGTTGGCCGACAGGATCGAGCCGACGTCGATGGTCTGGGCCTGAGCCGGGACTTGGGCCGAGGCGGATGCGATGACGAGAGCAGTGGCGAGAAGCAATTTGCGCATGGCGATGTCTCCGTGTTGATGGCCGGAGATTGGCCTGCCCGCACGATCTGGTATGTGGAACGCGTCACATAAGCTCGAGGACCCTCCGATGACCAAAGGCGCGCTGGCGCTCCTGATCCATGGCGGCACCGACAACTGGTCGCCGCAGCGCTGGAAGGCGCGTTTCGACGATGTCTGCGGCGACCGCCCGGTGGTGCTGCTGCCCGATGCCGGCCTCGATCCGGCCGACGTGCATTACGCGGCGGTCTGGAAACCGGTGCCCGGCGAGCTCGCCGGCTTCCCGAACCTGCGCGTGATCTTCAACCTCGGCGCCGGCGTCGACGCGCTGATGGCCGACAAGACGCTGCCGAGCGTGCCGCTGGTCCGGGTCGCGGTCGATGATCTCACCGCCCGGATGACCGAATATGTCGTGCTGCACGTGCTGATGCATCATCGCCAGGAACTGTATCTGCGCGAGTCGCAGCGACTGAAGCGCTGGGCGCCGAAGTACCAGTGGCCGGCGGCCGCGATCGGCGTCGGCATTCTCGGCCTGGGCACGCTCGGGATCGATGCGGCCGAGGTGCTCAAGCGGCTCGGCTTCAAGGTCGCCGGCTGGAGCCGCAGCGAAAAGCAGGCCGACGGCATCGAGTGCTTCCACGGTGCGGCGCAGCTCGATGCGTTCCTGGCGCGGACCGACATTTTGGTGTCGCTGCTGCCGCTGACGCCGGATACGCGCGGCATTCTGGATCGCAGGATGTTCGTGAGGCTTCGGCGTAGTTCGCCGCTGGGCGCCCCCGTCCTGATCAATGCCGGCCGCGGCGGCCTGCAGAACGAGGCCGACATCCTCGCCTGCCTCGACGACGATACGCTCGGTTCAGTGTCGCTCGATGTGTTCGGCCAGGAGCCGCTGCCGGCCGAGAGCCGGTTCTGGACCCACCCGAAGGTGGTGCTGACGCCGCACAATGCGGCCGACACCGACGCCGATGCGATCTCGCGCTACGTCGCCGAGCAGATCGCGACCTTCGAGGCCGGCGGGGCGCTGCGCAACCTGGTCGATCGCGTCAGGGGATATTGAAACGCTATTTTTTGCCAATCATCATATCGATTGCGCCGGCGACGATCGCCTCCAGCTCCTGACGCGGCACCCGCGCGCGCGCCCGGACCGCGATCGAGTGGATCGTCGCCGACGCCAGCCGTGCCAGCACGGCGGGGTCGGCGTCCGCCGGCAGCTCGCCCTTCTCCTTGGCGCGGCGGAAGCAGTGCGCGAAGGCCTTGTCGAGCTCGGTCAACGCGTTCTGCACCATGGCGCGGATGTCGGGATCGGCAACCGCCTCCGAGCCGGCCGTCATCACCGTGAAGCAGCCGCGCGGTCCCTCCTCGCCCGAGAGATAGATGTCGAGCGCCGTGGCGAAGATCTGCTCGAGCTGCCGTCGCACCGGCCAATCGTTGCTGAAGACGTCGCCCATGAGGGCGCGCGCGTTGTCGCGATAGCGCTGATAGCTCTTGATGTAGAGCTCGCGCTTGTCGCCGAACGCGCCATAGAGGCTCGGCCGGTTCATGCCGGTGGCGGCGCTGAGATCGTCGAGCGAGGTCGCCGCAAAACCGGTCGACCGGAACAGGTCGAGCGCCTTGCCGAGCGCGACCTCCGGCTCATACGCCCGCGGCCTCCCGCGCCGCTTCGGCTCGACCGCTTTATCGGGGGGCGGGTCGCCCTGCGGCGGCCCCTTCTTTTTTTGTACCATTTCGCACTAAATTCCTTGACCGGTATTATATTATGCGAGACAGTATAAAAATCAATCAATGCTCCGGTCCGGAGCCCGAGGGAGACGTCCATGGACCTGTATTTCTCGCCGCTCGCCTGCTCGCTCGCCACCCGCATCGCGCTCTACGAAGCCGGCGCCAAGGCGAACTATCTCGAGGTCGACCCCAAGACCAAGATCGTCCTCAACGACGGCTCCGATTTCCGCGCCGTCAATCCGCTCGGCCTCGTCCCGACACTCCGCACCGATGACGGCGACCTGCTGACCGAGAATGCCGCGATCCTGCAATATGTCGCGGATCGCTTCCCGCAAGCGAAGCTCGGCACCGGCCCCGGCATGGACCGCAGCCGGCTGCATCAATGGCTGTGCTTCATCGGCACCGAACTGCACAAGGGCCTGTTCATTCCGATCCTCGATAAGACCGCGCCCGAGGAGATGAAGGCCCATGTCCTGAAGAAGAACCTGTCGCGGCTCGATTATCTCGACAACCACCTGCGGGATCGCGACTATCTGCTCGATCATTTCACGGTCGCCGACGCCTATCTCGTCACCGTGATCAACTGGACCATGGCAACGCCGCCGGTCCAGCTCGCGAAATGGCCGGCCGTGAAGGCCTATTACGAGCGCCTGCGCGCACGGCCGTCGATCGCGCGTGCGATCGCCGAGGAGTTCGAGCTCTACAAGGCGGAACTGGCACGGCACAAGGCTGCGGCGTGAACCGCATACGAATTCATCTCCCCTTTATGGGGAGATGAATTCTGCGGGGAGATTGAACATTGTTCCACGAGCACATCTCCACCGCGCCGGATGCTTGACCGCGATCACGCCGGGTTGCAATCCTCGAATCGCAGGAGGATTGCACGTGGCAACCACATCCGTACGAGACCGATTGCTGGCGGACCGGCGCGCGCTGCTCGATCTGGGCACGCGCAACCGGCTCGTGCACATCCCGCTCAAGACCAAGACCATCCGCACCATCGACATCGTCGGCGCGCGCTCCGCTGCGCTGTTCGAGCTTCTCGGTGAAGGCAAGCGCTTCACGTTCCTGCCGGCGAAGGCGGAGGCTGCGGAAGCGGACGGCACCCTGCCCTTGAGCCTGCCGGCCCCTCGGTCCGACGCGCCGAGCGTCAAGCTGGACCAGCAAAAGGATGATTCGGAGTCAGCTGCTTCGGAGTCAGAGCCCCGGCAGCCCGACACCCGGCTCAGGACCCGGCTGTCATCGGAGGCGCTGCAGAAGCGCCTGCTGGACATCTGGTACGACGCACGAACGCTCGAGGAAGAACAGGGCGTCAATATCCTCTATCTCGCCTTCGGGCTGCTGAAATGGTTCGAGGACGACAAATCCGACGTCGAGCGCTTCGCGCCGCTGGTCCTGCTGCCCGTCCGTCTCGAACGCAGCAGCGCCGCCGATCGGTTTCACCTGGTCTCGCGCGCGGAGCCGCCGTCGCCGAACCTCTCGCTCCAGGCCAAGCTCGACGCCGAGTTCGGACTCAAGATCGAGGATTTTGGCGACGAGGACGATGTCGACATCGCGGCCTATCTCGCCGGCGTCGCAGAGACGGTCGCCAACAAGCAGCGGTGGGAGGTCAGGACGGACGCGATCGTCCTCGGCTTCTTCTCGTTCTCCAAGTTCCTGATGTATCGCGATCTGGACCCTGACAACTGGCCCGCAGATGGCGGCCTTGATCGTCATCCCCTGATCGCAGCGCTGCTTCAGGACGGCTTCGAGGGCGCGGAGCCGATCGTGGCCGACGACGGCAAGATCGATTCCGTCATCCAGCCGGTGGCGATGAACCACGTCGTCGATGCCGATTCATCGCAGGCCGTGGTGATCGAGGAAGTGGTCCGTGGACGCGACCTCGTCGTCAAGGGACCGCCTGGCACCGGCAAGTCGCAGACCATCACCAACATCATCGCGTCGGCTGCCGCCGAGGGGAAGACGGTGCTGTTCGTCGCCGAGAAGATGGCGGCGCTCGAGGTCGTGCACCGGCGGCTGAAGCATGTCGGCCTCGGCGCGCTCGCGCTGGAGCTGCACTCCAACAAGGCCAACAAGCGCGTTCTGCTCGAGGAGCTGAAACGCTGCAAATCGGCCGAGGTCGCGGTCCCGCGCGGCGAACCCACGCTGGTGCAGCGCCTGACCGACAGCCGTGATGGCCTCAACCGGCATGCGGACATGATGCACCAGCCGCACCAGCCGAGCGAGCTGACACCGTTCAGGCTGCTCGGTCATCTCGTGCGCTGCGGAGACAACTCCGCGCAGCCTCCCTATCCGTTGCAGGGGGCGCCGTCCTGGTCTCCCCTGGATCTGGAGCGACGGCGCGAGCTGATCGCCGAACTCGCCGAACGAATTGCGGCCGACGGCGCGCCTCACCTGCATCCGTGGCGCGGTGTCGGCCGCGACGCGCTCGATCCCGCCGAAATGACCGAGCTGCGGAGATCGCTGGACGACATCTCGAATGTTGTCGGCAGCGTCTCCACGGGCGCGGCCCGCCTCGGCACGCTGCTCGATCTCCCGCCGCCGGCCAGCTTGGCCGACGCCACGGCGGTACTGGCCTTTGCGCAGGCCGCGGCCGCGATGCCGGAGTGCGACCGGACCGCCTTCCGCAATGCCATCTGGAGCCAGGCCGGACTCATCACGGACATCATCGAGAAGGGGCTGCGTTACGCGAAACTGAGGACGGCCGTCGAGAGCGCCTTCGTCGAGGCCGCCTGGGATGCACCGATCGCCGAGTGCCGCAAGGTCATCGCCGAGAAGGGCCGCTCCTGGCTGCGCCTGCTCAGCCCGCGCTATCGCGAGCAGGTGGCGCTGCTGGCCTCGTACCTGAAGGTGCCGATGCCGAAAACGCTCGAGCAGCGGCTTCTGCTGCTCGACGGCCTCATCGCGGCGCAAGCCGCGCGCCGGTCCTTCGCGGAGGTCGAAGCCGCCGGCAGCACCGCATTCGGAACGGCGTGGCAGAAGGAGCAGTCGGACTGGGACGCGTTGTCCCGATTGGCGAGCTGGTGGACCGCATTCCCCAAACCGTTCGCAAACGACGACACGCGCCAGCGGCTGGCGCAGCTCACGCTGTCGGCCGATGATCGGCGATCCATCGAACAGCTCGACGACGGCCTCGCAGGTCTGAGGTCCGGGCTCGGCAGGCTGATCGATTGTCTCCAGCTGGAGCCTGCCCGCATCCCGCTCGACGCCGGCGACCAGATCCGGTTGGCCGACCTGTCGCAGACCTTGTCGGAGTGGCAGACCGCGACCGAGCGCCTGACCCGCTGGATCGCGTTCATGGGCCGGGTCCGCCTTGCGCGCGCGCAAGGCCTCGCCGCGCTGGTCGACCGCACGCTCGACGGCTCCTTGCCGGGCGAAGCGCTCGAAGCCGCCTTCGACCGGTCGTACTACGACGCCATGCGCAGCGTGATCTTCGCCGATCATCCCGAGCTGAAACGGTTCGACGGCGAATCGCACGACCGGCTGGTCGACGGCTTTCGCAAGCTCGACGTCGCGCGCATGCAACTGGCCCGCGACCAGATCGCTCACGAGCATGCGGCGGCCCTGCCGCGCAACGCCGGCGGCATCGGGCCGCTGGGCGTGCTGAACGGCGAGCTTGCCAAGAAGCGCAATCATCTGCCCATCCGCCAGCTCCTGGAACGGGCCGGTCCGGTCATTCAGCAGATCAAGCCGATCTTCCTGATGAGCCCGCTGTCGGTGGCACAGTTCCTCAAGCCCGGCGCGATCGCCTTCGATCTTCTGGTGGTCGACGAGGCCTCGCAGATCGAGCCGGTCGACGCGCTCGGTGCGGTCGCGCGCTGCCGGCAGATGGTGGTCGTCGGCGACGAGCGGCAGCTGCCGCCGACGCGGTTCTTCGCGAAGCTGACGGGCAATGACGACGAGGACAATGACGACGAGGATCAGCCGACCTTCCAGGTCAAGGACGCCGAGAGCATCCTCGACCTCTGCCTTGCCAAGGGCCTGTCGCATCGGATGCTGAACTGGCACTATCGCAGCAAGCACCAGTCGCTGATCGCCGTGTCCAACAAGCAGTTCTACGACAACCGGCTGTTCATCGTGCCGAGCCCGTACGATGCGGTTGCGGGAATGGGGTTGAAGTTCAACTACACCCCCGATGCGCACTACGAACGCGGCAGCAGCCGGACCAACCCCAGGGAAGCGCGGCTCGTCGCCGAGGCCGTCATGCGCCATGCGCGCGAGACGCCGGACCGCAGCCTTGGCGTCGCGACCTTCTCGGTGGCACAGCGCCAGGCGATCCAGGATCAGCTCGAAATCCTGCGCAAGGAGAATCCGGCAACGGAGAGCTTCTTCGTCCGCGGGGCCACCGAGCCGTTCTTCGTGAAGAACCTCGAGAACATCCAGGGCGACGAACGCGACGTCATCTTCATCTCCATCGGCTATGGGCGAACGAAGGAGGGGTTCGTCTCGATGAGCTTCGGTCCCCTCAACTCGGACGGCGGCGAGCGCCGGCTGAACGTGCTGATCTCGCGCGCCAAGCTCCGATGCGAGGTGTTCTCCTCGATCACCGGCGACGACATCGACCTGTCGCGCGCCAAGGGCCGCGGCATCGCCGCGCTGAAGACGTTCCTGACCTTCGCGCAGACCGGGCAGCTCGGCATCGCGCAGGAGACCGGCCGCGATCCCGACTCGGTGTTCGAGGAGCAGGTCGCCGCCAGGCTGCGGGCGCTCGGCCACGACGTGAAGACCCAGATCGGCACCGCCGGATTCTTCGTCGACCTCGCTGTCGTCGATCCCGACAAGCCCGGCCGCTTCCTGCTCGGCATCGAATGCGACGGCGCCCAGTACCATGCGTCCCGTTCGGCGCGAGACCGCGACCGCCTGCGGCAGAACGTGCTGGAAGCGCATGGCTGGGTGCTGCATCGCATCTGGTCGACCGACTGGTTTCTCCGTCCCAAGGAAGAGACAGACAAGGTTATTCGCGCGATCGAGGCGGCAAAGGCGCATTGGCAGGACATCGACCAGGGGGCCGCGCGAGCTCACCCCGAGCCTCCGCCAAACCCCGCCGTGCCGGCGCCGGAGCAGGCCGAGCAGCGCCCTCTGGAGATGCTCGCACAGGCACCGACGGTGGCCTCCTATGAAGAGGCGAAGCTGCGCGTGCGTCGGGAGATCGAGCCGCACGAGACGCCGCTCGGCGACATGACGCGGCACGTCGTCGAGATCGTCGCCGTCGAAGGGCCGGTGCATGAATCGGAGATCATCGTCCGGATCAGATCGGCCTGGGGCCTTGCCCGCGCCGGCAATCGCATCCGCGATGCCGTGCGAGCGGCGCTGACGTCGGCAGTGGCGAAGGGACAGATCGCCGGAGGTCCGTTCTACGCCGTGCCCGGCCAGGCGATCATCGTTCGAAACCGCGAGGACGTGCAGTCACAGTCCTTGCGCAAGCCCGAGATGCTGCCGCCGGACGAGATCAAGGCGGCCATCATGCAGGTCGTGGAGCAGAACTACGGCGCCGAGGAAGACCAGTTGATCCAGGCGGTCGCCCGCCTGTTCGGCTTCGGCTCGACCAGCGCCCAGCTGCGCGAGGTGCTGCAAGGCAGCCTCCAGGATCTTCTCGCCGCAGGACAGCTGCGCCGCGAGGGAGAGCTGCTGACGAAGCCGCAGGAGGTCTCGCCGGCTGCGCAGGACTGACCCGCCACTTGCTGCGAGGACCTCACGACCCGAACGCCGCCTGACAGCCGCCGAGATCGGCGGTCGGGCCACGGCCCCGGCCGGTCGCTTCTTCAGAGGCATGAATTCCGCGGCGGCATCGCCGCGGCAGCGGAACTGGCGAGGTCGGAAGCTCGTTCAGATCAGGCGCTCGTCCCTGCCCGGGGCAGCGGAGCGGGATTGCACGGCTCCGTCCCTGCCACTATCCTCGGGCACGACACGCGCTGGCCCGCACCGCAACAGGAGCGCCCCATGCCGACCGCGACCCTGTCTCAGACTCCGGCTCCCCTGGACGAGACCATCACCATCGCGGAGCTGACGCGCGATCCCTATCCGATCTACCGGCGGCTGCGCCGCGAAGCGCCGGTGCTGCGGGTCAAGTCGGTGGGCCGGACGTTCCTCACCAAGGCGGCCGACACCAAATATGTGAAGGACAATGCGGCGCTGTTCTCGTCCGACGATCCGAACACGCCGATGAAGCGCGCCTTCCTCGCGCATACCCTGATGCGCAAGGATCACGACGAGCACCGCGCGGAGCGCATGGCGATGATGCCCGCCCTGATGCCGAAGACGATCGAAGCCGTCTGGGAGCCGCTCTACACCCAATTCGCCACCGAATATCTCGACCGGCTGCAGCGCGGCGAGATCGTCGATCTGTTCCCTGCGCTGGCCGGCCCCCTGGCCGCGCGCATCCTCGCTGAAGTGATGGGCATCCCGGACGCCAGCGATGCGGACATGCAGCGCTGGTCGCAGGCGCTGATCGACGGCGCCGGCAATTTCGGCTGGACCCCTGGTCCGTTCGACGCGTCCGATATCGCCAATGCGGAGATGGACCGCTGTATCCGCGCCAACATGGCGCGCGTGAAGGCCGCGCCGGATTCCTCCGCGCTGTCCTTCATGGTCAACGCGAAGAACCCGATTGCCGAGAGCCAGATCATCGCCAACATCAAGATCGCGATCGGCGGCGGCATCAACGAGCCGCGCGACGCGCTGCTGACGATCCTCTACGGCCTCCTCACCAACCCGGACCAGTTAGAGGCCGTCCGCGCGCAGGACAAATGGCGCTCCGCCTTCGAGGAAGGCGTGCGCTGGGTGGCGCCGATCCAGGCGAGCTCACGCCTGGTGATGGAGGACACCGAGATCCGCGGCTGCCTGATCCCGAAGGGCGACACCGTGATGACCATCCAGGCCTCCGCCAATCGCGACGAGGAGCTGTTCACCGACGGCGAGCACTACAACGCGCTGCGCGACCCCAACCCCCACCAGGCCTTCGGCAACGGCCCCCACCACTGCGCCGGCGCCCACCTCTCCCGCCGCACCGTCGGCGCCATCCTGCTGCCGATGCTGTTCGAGCGGTTTCCGCGGATGGAGCTGGTGGATGCGGAGAGCGTGCGGTGGCATGGGTTCGGGTTTCGGGGGCCGCTGGGGTTGGCGGTGAGGCTTGAATAGGGAAGGATTCCGAGGGGGCTTTAAGCTTCTACGGGCGCCACCGCCAGTGCATGATTGGTGGAAATCTTAGTCAGGCATTGACACAACATATTCGTTGTGTTCTACCCCGCTCATGGTATTCGCTCTAATTTCGACCGACCGTCAAGCTCGCGACGCCGAGGAGGCAATAGCTGAGCTTGATTCGGCGTTATCGTCAGAGCAGGTGCTTAAATCAATTGTAGAGGGGCTTCCCCGCGAAATTATCGAAGGTGTGCGCCGATCCTTGGTTACCGACCGGCGTGAACGAGCCTCTATGTTGCTCGCCTATCAAAACGCTAAGCAGAAGGATTATGACCTTTTGAGGAAACGCGCCGGAAATGATCCCGGAGCGTTTCTTATTGCGGCCCGAATTATCAGGGGGCTTTCGCAAAAAGACCTCGCCCGCCGGCTCGGTCTGCGTGAACAGGCGATCCAACGGTGGGAGACGGAGAAGTATCGCTCCATCAGCCTGTCGAACTACCAGAAAGTCGCTCAGGTGCTGGGGGTTCGCTGGCAGTTTACCGATGTCACTGTGCCTGCCCAGCATGCGACACCGCTCTACGACATCAAACGTGATGACCTTAACAAGCTTGTCCGGCACGCGCGCGCCAACGGTTGGTTGGAAAAAGCGGATTCCGACGAAACTGCAATAGAAAAACTTGTACGCTACGTTGGCGACCATGTTACCCGGTACGGTACACCGTCATTGTTGCGAACTGGACTAAACGTCGTCGATCGTTCAGAAGATTGGTCCCTGTTGTCCTGGAAGGCGCAGATTACGCGGCGCGCGGAGATCCTGATAGACCGACATAAGCCGCGCTACCGGCCAACCAAACTGTCCTGGCTCGTAGAGTTGGTGCGGCTGAGCCAGTTCCCCGATGGGCCCAAACGTGCCCGCGACTTACTACTGGAAAACGGGATCGTTCTTATCGCCGAACCACAAATTCCGGGAATGCGCGTTGACGGCGCCGCGTTTCTTGCCGACGACGTTCCCGTTATCGGGCTCACGCTCCTACGCGATGCGATTGATAATTTCTGGTTCACATTACTGCACGAAGTTGGTCATATCATTTTGCACTTTCGAACTGGCCTTGCATCTGGCTTCTTTGATGACATAGCCTCAACTGGAACGGATGAATTCGAAAAAGAGGCTAACGCGTTTGCCTCGAATCTGCTCATTCCAGACGAGATATGGACACGCACTCCGGCGCGTATCGCAAGGACAGCCGAACCAATCGAAAAGCTGGCAAGCCAAATCAAAATCCATCCCGCCATTATTTTCGGGCGAGTTCGGATGGAAAGAAACGACTACACACTTTTCTCAAACAAGATAGGCAGAGGAACGGTGCGCGAGCAACTCCTGGCCTAAAGTTGGAGATGATAATGGTAGTTATGAGAAAGCCGTTTTATGTCCCGGCGCTGCGTATGAAGGCGGGCGAGCTTATGGGTATTCGCGATCTAGCGCCGGAGATCGCCGACCGGATTACGCCCCGCATGATTATCCCCCCTCAACTCGAACGTGACGACGCGCTGCAACCAAAGTTATTTGCAAGCGATCCGTTCCCGGATGTCAGCGCGGCGCTCGGGCAGCATTGGTTCCGCCGCGAGGTCTTGGTGGAAGCAACGCACCTTGTCAGCGAGTTTAGGCGAGATCGCATGGGCCTGTGGCTGCCCAAAATGTTCGAAGCCGCACGAAAGTCACAGGTCCACGCAATCCCCACTGTGATGTTGAATGATCTTTTGATCGACCGCGATCTGGAAGCCTACAAGGCCGCTGTCGAACCCCGATATTCCTTGAAACTCGGATTGGTGGTACCTTCCGGCGATCTGACCGATGCCGAACTCGTGAAGAAAGGCCTGAAAGCACTCGAAAAACTTCGTCTTACGCCAGAAGACTGCGTTGTGATAGCGGACTTCTCAGGCGACGACTTTAGCCAGGCGGATATCGTCGCTCCGATTATCACCGGCGTGATGGAGACCCTCCAGGCAACTGCCCGTTGGCAACAGATCGTCTTTCAGGGCACGAATTATCCGGAGCACAATCCTGCCGAACCGGATTCCTTCTGCCATGTTCCTCGGAACGAATGGCTCGCCTGGCGGAAGGCCATCCGGTTTGCACCGGAAACCGCTGATCATATGATCTTTGGGGACTACGCGGCCGATTGCGCTAAGATGGTGTTCCGCGCAGGCGGCGCCCCTGCGATTAGACATCATCGGTATGCCATCGCGGATGCTTGGCTGATTCAGCGAGGCCCGGAGATTGGCACCCAGGCAAGCGCCATGCGAGCGGTCTCAGAAGCGATTGTCACAAGCGGTCATTTTGCTGGTCGTACTTTCTCAACGGCAGACAACCGCATCTACCTCGTTAGCAAAGGTTTGGTTGGGCCCGGGACTGCGAAGGAATGGCGCGGGATTAATACCACGCACCACATCACTCGAGTTGTCACTGACATAGGCACAGTCCGTGGCGTCACATTTCCGCAACTCGAAACCAGTCCCCTGCCAGAACAACAAAACCTTTTTGCCTAACAGAACCCACTCGGAGCTTGTCCTATCGTTCGTCCGTTGTGTCGTTGGTCAAGATTTGTCTTGAACGGATAATGACGGCCACTTTCGTGGCCCATCGCGGCGCGATCAAAGGGTCAATGAACTTATTAGAAGATAATCGCACGTCTAATGGGATGAGTTGAATCAAATGTCCGCTCAAACAATTTAAGCAGTTCACGTGTGAAATGATGCCCTTCGTTCTTCAGATCTCGAAAGATCGGATCGTCGCGCTGTTCTCTGGTCAGAGACTTGAGATGCTCGCGAATCTCCGGCTTCTCAAGTTGACTCAAAAAACGATCGTAGCTCTTTAATACCTGACGACAGTCGTGCTCGCCGCAAATGTCTAGCAAGCGGTCGATCACAGTCATGTCGAACAGCCTTTCCAACTCCTCTATCTTTTTATCCCGGCGCAAGTCAGCCGTCGCTGCAACGCTAAATAGACCACTGGCGTATAACAACTTTCGCGAGAATATCAGCTTGATATTCCTAATACCCCAAGGTTTTTTCTTTGGACCTTCGACCGTCTTGAATTCGTAATCAACCGCCATCGTGCGATAGTAACGAACAATGTCATTGAGCAGAAAGAGCGCGAGTTGATGGTCGGTAATCGTCTCAGCGATGTATCGCTCAAGAATCGACCTACGAACGCTCTTAAGTCCGGCCTCGTTGAATAGCCACTCCCCCTCCAACAGAAGAAGCATGCGCCGGGTGATATTCTGGTTGCTATCGTTTTCTCCACCAATATTGTGCAGAAGAGTTGCCCGCGGCTCGATTTTTGCGAAAGCTCCATCCTCTGCGGGCTCGATCGGCACGACCTGCTCAATTTTTGCCTTAACGTCACGAACCCAATCGGGCGCTGTCTCGGGCCTCGCCCCGGTCGTCACGATATAGAAGTCTATATCAGAGCCCTCGGAAGCTTCTCGCCGCGCATAAGAGCCGTTAACGAGGACCATTTCGGCGGGAGGAACGAAATTGGCAATGCTGCTACGCAGCTCCTCCAACCGTTTCACGGAATAGCACTTTGCGCGCTCAATCGCGTTGGTCACCGAACAAATCTCCCATTTCAAATATCACCTCGGTTACGCGAGGCTCAACCGGCATCATTTCGCGTTTACGCGTTTGCGAGTAACGGCGCCGATCTTCTCGCCGGAAGAAATCGCCAGTGGGGTCCACGAAAAATCTTCTTTTGCGAACTTCGATAACCTCACCAATCGATGTTCTCACCAAGTCACCAAAAGTTTGCGTCCTCAGCAAATCGCGGAGACCAGGCAATTTCCGAAAGATCGCGTCTTCCGTAGAAAAGTAATCATCTCGCACTAGAACTCCTAAGTGCTGCCTCATGGAAATCTGACAAGAGAGATCTGCCAACACACCGGCCTTCGAGCTTATCACATGCGTATAGACTTGATCTTTATACGACCAAAACTGATCAACAGCCTGTTGATCTGATATGCTTGATCTACTTACAGCGGCAGAAACCACCAGCTCTGGCGCGAGAGGACTAATCGCTGGCTTGATATAGACTCTAGTTCTCAGTATCCCCTCAATAGTGTCAAAGTTGATTGGACCGGAGAAGAAGGCATGAAAGCTATCGTCTTCGCCTGAAATGAGTGCGATAAGCCGGTCAACATCGACGCCGTTGTTCCTTAAGGATTGCAACAACGATCGTCCAGCGGGAGCATTGCCCGTAATGATATCCTTCGTTGCCTGATGATGATCGATATCGAATACTTCTTTGAATACCGGCTCAAGGGAATGAGACAGCGGCGCATGGCCAATGTCATGCAAAACCGCAGCTGCAAAAATCAGACGCCGATCTCTGTCGGACAGTTCGCAGGCACGTGCATACATCAGAGCGAGCCGTGCAACACCCAGGCTATGCTGAAAACGCGTGTAGCGCGTATTACCCCAAACGCCATTTGGGTTTTGCACAAGAACATAATCGATACCTCCCAAAAAACGGATGTAACGAAGGCGCTGGAATGCAGGTTCCGAAACAAGCTCGAGAAAGAACGGATCTACCGAGCCCCAGGATTTCGGATCCATGGGGTTGGAGAAATCATAATCGGGGAGATATTCCGCATTCATATTCTCAGCGGGAAACGAACGTTGTATCACCTGATATCCGATCCGGTCCGGTTTGCATTTTAGTAGATTAGCCAGTTGGCCAGGAGCTGACGCTGGGTCTACGACAGATATCGTCCGCACCAGCCGGTCTGTACAACCAGTTCCGAAACTTTGCGGCGACCATGCCCCTCCGAACCGTCGGGGGTCAACGACACCGGCCTTTCCAGACTCAACGCCTCGACTCGGACCAACCGACGTATCTTAGCAAGCGCCAGCTGAGATGTATTCGTCAGCTCACAGTCTATTCTTGCCCTGAGCTTCTTCGAGGCCATTTTGCATGCGACCCATGCCAAACTGCCCGTCCTGCCAGTTTGTCGCATTCCGTCGGGCAAATCCGGCCTTGTGCCGTCGGGCAAATCAGAACGATGCTCCTCGCCGTCTTCCGCTCACTGAAGGGGCGTTTCGCGATCGTCACGGACCGTGGAGCGGGAGATGCGGTGGCCGCCTGGGGTCGGCGTACGCGTTTCGCGTGCGGACGAACGACTTCAAGCGGACGGTCAAGCCGTGTGGTCCCGACACCCCGACGCTGGTGTCTTGGTCGGCGACATGCCGATGACGGGGGCAAGCAAGCCCGGTCCCCTGGGAGAGCACGGAGCAGCCGTTCAACCCATCGCGCAGGGAAGGCCGGTTGTTCGGCCAATCCTGTGGTGACTGCCGCCTGCTTTTCTTTCTGCAGGCGGGCCATGGGTGCGGCCTGCACCCGGCCTTCCCTGCGCCCTTCTTTATGAAGGGTGCCTCGATGAGCAAAGCTCGGACGCAGGAATGCGCCGCGAGGCTGAGGAGCCGCGTCGTCAGGTCGGAGATGAAGGGTTGAGCGCCGGGGAATGGCGCTCCCTAGGGAAGCGAAAAAAACCAAGAAAATCAGCGGACTAAGAATCCATTTGGGAAAGAACGGCATCGTTGTTCTGCAAAGCCTTTCACGACCGTTACCCAAACGACGCGGCCGAACTCGGACGGCATCAGGCGCAATTTCAATAGATGTCCCTATGGGGGACTCGACTCAAAGTTCTTCATATGTTCTCATTCTGCCATGATCGACCGCCCCGCCAGCTGGCGTATGCCGACACGGAAACAGATGGAGCATATAGCCCGCCGCGTTGGCAGGGAGAGCCTTCCCGTGCGCGGGCTGGCTCCGGGAGACGATTTGCCTGACGAATACTGGCAAGCCCTCCTGGAGGCCGCGGGCGCCGACGGCGGACAAGCCGGCCCCGGCACCTCCGAGCGGCTACTGCGGCTCAGTCAGGTGCCCGGCCACGTGCTGCGGGTTGACTGCCGGCGGTGCGGCCGGATCGTCGAGATTCAAAAGGCCGATGCCCTCCGCCTTTACGGTGCGGAGGCGGTCTGGCGGGGGGTCCGGCAACGCCTCCTGGACGACACCTGCACCCATAGGACTGGGCGCTACGAAGAGGACGGCTGTTGGCCGTCGTTCGACTGACCACGTCCAATGGCGCCTAAACGTCACCCGACGCCGCTCAGTGGAGGCGACCGCAAGGCGCTGCAGAAGGAGCTCGGCCGGGCACGGGCTATGACGACCATCCTCGCCGAGCAGGCCGCCGATGCGCGGGCCGAGGGCGAGGCGCTGATCCGGAAAGCCGACAAGCTTCTCTGCGAAAGCTGGAACGAACGCATGTGGGCCAACGGCGGCCCGGTCGACCCGTCGCCGGCGATCGACCAGGCGATCAGCGGCGGCTACCCGTGGCTGGAGATTGAGTGCTCCCGGTGTAAGGCGCGGCGGGACGTCGACCTGACCACCCTTCATCATCCGCCGACCACTTTCGTCCACGACCTAGCCAGCCGGCTCCGGTGCAGCCGGTGTGCGGCGGCCAATCGCCGGCCGCCGGCGACGCTGTTACAGTTGGCGCAGCGCCCTCGCCAGGCCGCTCCGGAGACCTGACGATGTGCAACCTATACTCGATGACCAAGAACGCCGACGCGATACGGCGGCTTTTTGGGGTGCCGCAGGGGAACGACCGAACCGGCAATCTGCCGTCCATGCCCGGCATCTTTCCCGACTATCCGGCGCCGATCGTCCGCAGCTCGGCCGCCGGCCTCGAGCTCGCAATGGCTCGCTGGGGCATGCCGTCGTCGGCCAAGGCGCTCATGGACGCGACGAAGAAGCGCGCCGAGAAACTCGAGGCCAAGGGCAAGGCCGTCGACTTCAAGGAGCTACTGCGCCTGGAGCCGGACAGCGGGACGACCAACATCAGGAACGTCACCAGCGCGCACTGGAAGCGCTGGCTTAGCCAAGAGAATCGGTGCCTGGTGCCGTTCACCAGCTTTTCCGAGTACGACACCATCGACGGCAAGAAGGTGCCGGTGTGGTTCGCCACGGACGAGACCCGGCCTCTGCTGGCGTTCGCCGGCCTTTGGACGACCTGGACGTCGGTTCGCAAAGCTAAGGAAGGCGAGGTCACGATCGACGTCTACGGCTTCCTCACCTGCGAGCCGAACGCCGAGGTCGCCCCCGTCCATCCGAAGGCGATGCCGGTGATCCTGACTACGGCAGAGGAATACGACGTTTGGATGCGCGCGCCATGGGACGAGGCCAAGGCGCTGCAGCGGCCTCTTCCGGACGGCGCGCTTCGGATCGTTGCTCGCGGCCTCAAGGAGGACACCGGCGGCGGAGCGTAGGCGTTTGTCGACACGCGCACCTAGTACTTGGGCGTGCGGTGCGTACGACAATCATACGGCCCGTCCGATCCGGAGCCCTTGATCTTCGCGTTGTAAAATTGACCCATGGATGGCGCAGCCAAAAATGCCTCGAATGTCGCTGGAGGCATCTCGCAGTATGGGTAGTATACCGACCTCAGCTGCACCACCATGAACTGCTGGGACTTGTCGTAACACGCGCGGTTAACGAGACTGCTCCTTGTGACTTCGGTGCAGGAAAATGGCGCGAGATCTAGCTTGCCGTAGTATTTGACGTCGATGACTTCCGCCATCGCCCAACTAGCGCCGGCCAAAGAAGCTGCGATCAATACGGCGCCCCTGTACATGCAGGACCTCCCACTGTAGACGTCAGGTGCTAGTTCGTCCTCCACGTCGGTGCTCAGCCGGCAACTTAGGCTGGAGTATGCCGCACCGCGATATAGTTTACCGGGGCACCGCCGCGTACTTGTCCGGGATGAGTTCTAGACTGGCGTCGAGTGGTGGCTTGACGTCAAACATCTGAACGCCGTTCTGGAAATGATATACTCGCCGGACGCGGTAAGTCGACGGGTTCTGAGCCGCAACTTCGTACTGGGTGCGCGACAACCAGAATCGAGTCCGCGCGTGCCCGTTTGTGGTTTTAATCTCGAGTAGCCGCTCCTCGCCATGCGGTTCGAAAGATCGCACGTCATAGCCTCGATGATCTTCGCCGCGATCTGCGGGCCAATCCATTTCCTTGGCGAGATCCCGCCGGCCAGCCCGGCAGAGCCGATCAAATTCGAACTTGAACACCATTTCCTCGCCAGCGCGCCCCAGGGAGCGGTTGAGCTCGTCCCTCGCCGCCGGGTCGTATTTCCGGACCAGGCGCTGCAGCACCGGATGACGGTCCTGCATGTCTGAATTCAGGAACGCAGGTGGTGGGACCAAGACAGGCGCTCCCGCAGGCGTAAAACGCGGCGTCACGGAGATCGGGTTAGTGAGAACCTGCGGATGTTGTTCTAACTGGATCTCTACTGCCTCCACTAGGGAATCCTGGTAATTATGCGCGGGCACCAGCCCAGAGACCCAGGCGATCCCAAGCTCGTCCAGGACCGCGGATACGTTCCGAAGTTTCCATTCGATCGATTTCTCGGAGCGGCCCACCTCTGGTGCCAGTCTGCGGTACAAGTCGGCCTTGTTGAGCTTCACGCCGGCGCGCTCCTTCTCGAGAAGCGCGAAGTAGTTTGCGACCACGACGGCAACCTGCTCGGCTGTCCAGTCAGTTACCTTGGATCCTTGCGCCGAGCCTTTGGTATTCACCGATCGCTTCCCGTGCCCACTAGAATCGTACCATGGACCTTTAGATCCGCAATTCACCAAGGCGCCCTTGGCGGCTGTGTTTTTGAGTCGGCCTCAGTGCGATTCGATCTCCTCGATAGAGGTCCGCCCGCACATTCCAGCCTGGCTCCAGGTCAGCATCGCCAGATTCGAATCCCTGATGCTCGCTAGCCGCACGGAACGATGAGGCGGGCGGAAGGATTCGTCCGGGTGGAGTGATTTCTATGCTGACGACGACCGAACGACGAGCTGGAATCCGAAGTCTGCGGGGTTGGGCCATCCATGTCCTCCAAGAAGCCGGCGCTATCCACGAATGCGAGGAGCACGGCTGGGCGAAGGACCGGATGGACCCGCACGCTCACCATCGCGCGGTCGAGATCGCCCGTCAGGATCATCCGGACGACATTACGGCCAACGAAGCCGTCGCAGAGATCCTCAATGTCCTCGGTTCGCTGGGAGACACCTGTCCGGAGTGCCCGCCGGAATAGCGCCACAGAGCTAGCTCCGTGCCCGGTGCAGCGCATCCTGTAGCTTTTCCCGCTCGGCCGCCCAGCGCGCATCCTCGGCTTCAATCCGTTTCTCCAGATCGCGCCGCTCGGTTTCGAGAGCTTCCGAACGGTCCTTATGCTGCCGCTGCGCGAGCTCCAGACCCGCCTGGGCTTTTGCGACCAGCTTCTCGCGTCTGGCCTGCTCCTTCTCCCGCGCCGCCTCTTCCCTGCGCCGTTCGGCCTCGCGCTTCTTCTGCTCGCGCTCGAACTCCGCGGCGGCTTTGCGCGCCCCTTCGACGCTGAGCGCGGGAGCCGTCCTCTTCTTCGCTGCGGGAGGCCGCTTTCTTTTCGCGCTGGCGGACCCGCCGTCTAGGTCAGGCAGGTCGGCATGCTCGGCGAAGCGGCCGCTCGACCCGGCCGGGCGTTTCAGCACCGCGCCTGGCTTCGCCAAGGTTGCGGCGACGATGTCCGGATCGTCGGTCTCCTTGGCCGCTCCCTGATGGAAAAGATTGCTGCCGGCGCCCCACGCTTCGAGCGCGGCCTTCATGGACGGCGCAGCGATCGCGAGATCGTAAAATCCGAGCGAGGTCTGATAGGTTTTCAGCTTACGTGGCACGGGAGTTTACCTGCACGATCATGAGACTTCAGCGTACCATGTGGCGTAAGGCGTGTTCTTCGCCATGTGGCGGTTGAAATCGGGTGAGTCGTCCGTCCACCAGACCGGCCCCCGCTCCCCCAGCGCTCTCTTGGCTTGGTCCACAGCGCGGTGTGCCGCGGCTTCGTCCTTAGGGTCCTCCGCCATCTTGGCCGCTCGAACGGCGCGCCTGGCCGACATCAGCTGGCGCGTCAGATCGGAGCGCTCGGTCTCTCCAAGCCTCGGATCAGCCATTCGCCAAAGGCGCCCGCGGACCACGAAGTAGCGCCCGTCCGGAGTTACGGGATGCTTCAAGCGGATTTCCGTTGACGGCCGGCGGCTGGCTTTTTCGCCGGTGTCTCCTTGGCGGCAGCCTTCTTGCCGGCGATCGGCATCAACATCTCCTTCTGGCCGGCAGCAGCTTTCTTCGGCTTCTTCGCGGGCTTGGCCGCCTCCGAAGGCTGCGCTTGCTGCCCGACCGAGCGGCGCAGCGCCTCCATCAGATCGACCACGTTCTCCCCCTTCGGCCGGTCCTTCGGGCGGATCGTCTTGCCCGCACGCTTCTGGTTGATCAGGTCAACCAGCGCGGTTTCATAGTGGTCCTCGAACTTCTTCGGCGTGAACGTCCCGGCCTTCTGGTTCACGATGTGCCGGGCGAGGTCGAGCATGTCCTTCGTGATCTTCACGTCCTGAATCTCTTCGAAATATTCCTGCTCCGACCGCACCTCATAAGGGTATCGCAGCAGAGTGCCGACCAGGCCCTTGTCCATCGGCTCCAGCGCGATGATGTGCTCGCGGTTCGTGAGGACGATCCGGCCAATCGCGACCTTGTTCATCTCACGGATGGTCTCACGGATCACCGCGAAGGCGTCATGGCCGACCTTGCCATCCGGGCGCAGATAGTAGGGGCGGATCAGGTAGCGCGGGTCGATGTCGGCCCTGTCCACGAACTCGTCGATCTCGATGGTGCGCGTGGACTCCAGGGCGATCTCCTCGAGCTCTTCCTTCGAGACCTCGATGTACTCGCCCTTCTCGAGCTCATAGCCCTTGACGATGTCCTCGTTGGGGACCTCCTCGCCGGTGTCCGCATCGACCTTGACGTACTTGATCCGGTGGCCGGTCGTCCGGTTTAGCTGGTTGAAGCTGATCTTCTCGGACTCGGACGTGGCCGGGTAGAGGGCCACCGGGCAGGTGACGAGCGACAGGCGCAGGAAGCCTTTCCAATTGGCGCGGGGGGCCATGTACGCGGAACTCCGGTTTCAACGGTCCAGATTCAAGACGAATGACAGCGCCGGGTTCCGACATGGCGGCCGATCAAAATCGGCAGATCAGGCGATCCTCTTCGCACTGCCCTGCGAGGCTGGAGGTGGGCCGAAAATGGCCGTGAATCGCCTGACTCTCCGATACCTGGTGGTCATTTGCTTGGGTATGGTGGCGCGTCATGACTGCCGCGCCGCGATTCCACCGACACCATTTTGACGAGGCTGCCGACTTGGCGGCCATGGCAGATGCCCTCGCCCAATCGCCCGATTACCGGGTGCTGCGCAGGCTTGTCCCCCGAGCCCCCTCCCCTGCCGCGGTCGGAGAGGAGGTCAGGACGGCCGTCCTGCTGGACACCGAGACCACCGGCCTCGACCACTCCCGGGACGAGATCATCGAACTCGGCATGCTGTCATTCGACTACACCCGGGAAGGTCGCATCGTCGGCGTCAGGAGCGTCTTCTCCGCCTTCCACGAACCCAGCCGCCCCATCTCCGCCGAGGTGACGGCGCTCACCGGCATCACCGACGAGATGGTCGCCGGACAGCGTATCGATCCGGACGCGGTATCGGCGTTCGTCGCGGGCGCGGCCATCGTCATCGCCCACAACGCGGCCTTCGACCGTCGGTTCGCCGAGCGCTACTGGCCGATTTTCGAGCGTAAGGCCTGGGGCTGCAGCGCGACCGAGGTCGACTGGCGCTCACACGGTTTCGCCGGCGCGCAGCTGGGATATCTTCTGCACGGCGCCGGATTCTTCCACCAGGCCCATCGCGCCGTTGACGACTGCCACGCTCTGCTCGAGGTCCTGGATTTCGTCCTGCCGACGACGGGGGCCCCGGCGTTGGCTGCCCTACTCCAGACGGCGCGCAAGCCGATCATGAGGGTGTGGGCGGAGCAGTCTCCCTTCGGCCTCAAGGATACCCTGAAGAAGCGCGGCTACCGGTGGGCCGACGGCACCGATGGCCGGCCGAAGTCCTGGTACATCGACATCCAGCAATCCGCCATCGAAGCCGAGATCGCCTTTCTCAGAGAGGAGGTCTATCTCTGCGACGTCGAACCCCGGCTGCAGCGCCTGACCGCATTTGAACGCTTTTCGAATCGTGGCTGAGAGGGGCAACCGCCGAACATTCGTCCCGAGAGTGCCGCGCGTCGCCCTTTCCCTCCCTAATGATTTCGTACCGAGTTGACACGTTCTCTAGTCTCCACACCACGTTCCCAGCGCGTCCACGAGACCAGCGTCAGTTCCGTCTCCGACCCAAGCGACATGACCGTCAGGACGGATGAGGACGGCGGACGGGGATGGGACTGTACCGATCACCGGCAGTTCGCACACACTTTCAAAACGTGCATCTATCAGCACGACGCGGCCCCATCGACCAACTGAGAGCGAGCCTGGAGTCCCGAAGTTGACCAGCACCGGTCGGGCTTCGTGCAGGAGCTCGAATATGCGAGCGGGCCCCTGGCCGTCGCCAATGCTAATGTCCAGATCGGGCATGCGGCGACCAAGCAGAGGATGAGTCCCCTCGTCACCATATCGGATGTCGAGGCCCGACATTGTCGCGGTGTACCATTTCCTTGGTTCATCCATCTGCATGACTTTGGCCATAAGCCCGCGGAGCGCGGTCGTGCGATCATCGCTTCGGTTCAGTGCGGTAAGCGCCAGCGTCTGCTCGAGCAGCGCCGCCCCGACGGGGTGCCGCTCCTCGTGATAGGTGGCCAGGAGGGCATCGGATGATATCCCCTTCACCACCTGCGCAAGCTTCCATCCGAGGTTGACGGCGTCTTGCATGCCAACGTTCAAGCCCTGCCCTCCCACGGGCGAGTGGACATGTGCGGCATCCCCTGCCAGCAGGACGCGTCCCTTTCGATAGGTCTCTGCCTGCCGCGCCGCATCGGTAAACCGGGACACCCACGTGACGTCATTGAGCCCTAGATCCGATCCATAGCCAGCCGCGAGCGCAATCTTGAGAGCCTCCTCGTCCGGGCTTTCACCCCGCTCCAGCTGTGTTTCTGTTGCGACGCCGCGCACGCGGGGGCCATCATCGAACCGCCCAAGTGCATATAAGCCGCGCTCGCCATACCTGATACCGAGAGGCGGATCGACCATGGCGGCCTCGAAGATGAGATAACTTGTCTGGGGATCCGATCCGGGAAATCGGATGCCGGCCGTCTTCCGCACGCGGCTACGTCCACCATCACAACCGACCAGGTAGCTGCAGCGGAGCGCTCGCCCGTCGGCCATTTTGATTTCTACGTATTCTCCGCCATCGACGAAGGTCCGCAATTCGCAGCCGCGGTAAACCGTCACGGCAAGCTCGGAGATCCAGTCGGCGAGCCCGCGCTCAATTTTCTCTTGCCAAAGACCGAGCGTGTAATTGTGGCGGGTCGGACGATCGCTGGCATCGACGATCATGCCGGCGACCGCCACCGCGTAGTGTTTCTTCCCTTGCGCGAGGAACCTGTCCGCAATGCCTCGCTGATCCAGAATCTCTATGGCGCGCGGGTGCAGGCCGCTGGCTCGGGAACCCTCGACATCTTGATTGAGTCGCCGTTCGATAATCGCAACATCCACCCCCGCCAGAGCCAACTCACCTGCCAGCATCATCCCGGTCGGCCCGGCGCCGGCGATGATCACTTCGTGTCCTTGTATCGACATTGCCACCTCAGAATAGACAGTGGCTGGTTCTACGGTGTGTCGGGGGACTTGAAGCAATCGGCTTGAAGGCCATATCTATGAATTGGAAGGGTAGTATGCGGCCTCGCGCCGCGCTTCCAAACACCGGTTCGTTTCGGAGCTTTGCGCTTTCCGTCCTGACATCGACGGAACCCCGCCGCGAACTGTGCCGGAGCAATAGTCCCACCAGCCAGGCCTGCCGCGACTGATCTGATTGGCCCTCAGGCTGACCGGGAGAAATTCTCGACCGAAGCGGAGGCGATGGTGGATCGCGGCCGATCAGGCAACAGACGAGACTGGCGCACGCGCCTTATCCAGCCAGAGGTTGAGCCGCCGAGTGACTTTGTCTCATTGGCGCCCGCCGTTCACCGGGGATCGACTGTGGTGTTCGAGCGCCTGGCGGACGTCCGGGACGATTGGCGATCTGGTCGATACACCTACGGCCTTTACGGAACGCCGACCGTGCTCGAACTCGGCCTGCGGATCGCCGACCTCGAAGGCGCGCGGCATAGTTTTGTCGTCCCGGGCGGACAGGCGGCTCTCGTCCTTGTCTACCTCGCGTTCTGCACCGCTGGATCGCATGTTCTCGTGCCCGAGAGCGCTTATGGTCCGAACAAGGAGTTAGGCCCCGGGCTCCTGCAAGGTTTGGGCATCTCCGTCGAAACCTATCCACCGATGATCGGCGGCGACCTGGCGCATCTGATCCGGCCTGAAACTCGCCTTGTCTGGTGCGAGAGCCCTGGCTCGATCACGATGGAGGTCCAGGACGTGCCGGCCATTGTGGCGGCTGCTCGCGCACATGGCGTGCCCGTTGCGCTCGACAATACTTACGCCGCAGGCATACTGTTCGACGCCTTCGCCGCCGGCGTGGACGTGTCGGTCCAGGCACTGACTAAATATGTCGGCGGCCATAGCGACCTGTTGCTCGGGACGGTCTCCGTTCGGGACGAGGCAACCTACGAACGGGTAGGTTCGGTGAACCGGCTGCTCGGGCTTGCGGTGTCCCCTGACGACTGCGCCTTGGCGTTGCGCGGACTTGAAACACTGGCTGTCCGCCTCGATGCCCTCGAGCGCTCCACCCTAATTATCGCTCAGTGGCTGAAGGAACGGCCGGAAGTCGCCCTGGTTCTCCATCCGGCTTTTCCAGACTGCCCGGGGCATGAGATATGGAGAAACCAATTTACCGGCTCCGCGAGCGTGTTCTCGATCGTGTTCGCAGAGGATTGGCATGCGAGGCGCGTTGCCGGATTCGTCGACGCCCTTCGGCTCTTTCGTATTGGGTACAGTTGGGGCGGAACGACCAGTCTCGTCATGGCTTACCCGGAAGACGGTTCGAATTCGAGATCCTATGGAGCACGCTTGGTCCGCCTGAATATCGGGTTGGAGCAGACCCAAGATCTAATCAACGATCTCAGACAGGCGCTCGCGAACTGAGCGCGACCTAGTGAGCGCTCGATCATCGTCGCAGCTAGCGCCGTTGCTCGACTGAGCTTCGCGTTCGGTCCTGTCTTTCAAGCTACTGAATGAGAACACTCGCTCGCATACGCTTGGGTTCGCTATGCTACGATGAGTGCCATGAAGAGCACTGATCTGGCAGGCAAACACCGCAAACGCGGCACGCGCTGCGACCGACCGGCACCGTTGAACACAAGCTATGTCAATAGCTTGCTGATCAACCGGCGAGCCGCTTTTATCTTGCCGCTTTAATCGGCCGGGTGTTCTGCCTCTCTGCCACGATCGTCTTCGTCGCTTTCGCCATCGGTGCTCTCCATCTTCATCGTCAAAAACACGTCTGCAGCGCAGCCTGATCTGCAGCTCGTTGACAGCGAGGAGTCCCAGTGCGCCGTGCAGCTTTCCGCGCTCAGCGACGGCGTGGCGCGGCTGCACGATGGCAGCAGCATAGCCGTTGCGGCGCAATTTTCCATCGGTCTGACGGAGCCACGTCACAGGCAATTTCGCGCGATCGCGCCGTCCCTTCGGACACCGCCTCGCAGGCAAGATAGCGTGCGTTCCGTCGTCTTGGATCTGCACCGGTCCTCATCCGCTGACAGCGGAGCTCCATCACTTCGCGCGTCGTCCGCGACGCCTGTTCGTTGCTGCCGGGCTGTTGCTATGGTTCATGCCAGCGCTCCCAGCAGCCTGCGGTCCTTGCGCTTGGCATGGGCGGCCGCGTCGGCGGTGCTGACGGCCTGATCGCCACAATACGCCGTGCCGTCGCACCACATCGCGTGCATGATCACCGCAAGTTTGCGCGCCACCGCGACCACCGCCTTGCGGTGTCCAGACCGCTTGGCAACCGCCAGTCCCCAGGTCTTCACCTTGTCGCGACGCTTGAAGCGCGTCAGCAGCGCGCTCGCCGCCTCTTAGAGCGCGCGCCGCACATCGGCGTCGCCCGCCTTGCTGATCGGCCCCTGCACATCGATCGAGGTGCCCGACTGCCAGCGCCGCGACGTCAGGCCAAAATACGCCGCGACATCGCGTGACCGCCGAAAGCGCGATGGATCGTCGATCGCCGTCATGAAGCTCAGCGCGGCGATCGGCCCGACGCCTGGAATCTGCATGAAGCGCCGGCACAGCTCGTGTCCGGCGACCAGCTTGACGACCAGGCCGTGCAGCCGACAGTACTCCTTCCACAGCGCCGCGCGTGCGTTCAGCATGGCATCGATCAGCTCGCTGATCAGCGCGTCGCCGGCCACCGCGTCGCGCACGGTCTGCGCAAAGGCGCCGCGGCCGATGCGGTTGAGCCGGATGCCGAACGCCTTCAAGGAGTGCCGGATCGCGTTCTCGAGATCGAGGAATTTGCGCTTGAGATTGCGGCGATGCGTCAGCAGCAGTCGCAGCCGATAGCACGGCGCGGTCTTGATGTGCGCGCGCCGGAACCAGCCAGTGCGCATGATGTGCGCGATACCGAGCGCGTCCGCACGGTCGGTCTTGTTGCGCTGCGCATGCAGCGCGGCGCGCACGTGCTGGGTCTCCAGACAGATCGCCGGCAGGCCGAGACGGAGCAATTCTGGGTGCAGCCACGGCGACAGCGCGCCGGCCTCGTGGCCGACCCGCCGCAGCCGCCCAAGATACGGCGACAGTGCGCCCTTGATCGCGCCCGGGTCGGTCATCACAGCGACCTCCAGCAGCACTTCGCCCTTGTCATCGACCACACAAATCGCGGTCTGATCCATGCCGACATCCAGTCCGCAGAAGAACTCCATGGCGCGCCTCCTGTGTTGGGAGAGCGCTCATTCTGCACAGCCGCCGCTGCCGCGTCAGCAGACGGACGGTCAGGCCGATTACGGACGGCAGCTTTAATCGGCCGGAGATAAGCGTCCGGACCTTGCACGTCTTTTCGGTAGTACATTGTCGCTCCATTTCGGGTTCTCTGCCGCTGTGGAGAATCTCCGGTGGGATCCAAACATTTCGAGAACAAGGCCCGCCGCGAATGGTGGTCGCTGCACATCGAAGCATGGCGTCGAAGCGCTCTCGGGATACGCAAATACTGCCAGCAACAACGTCTGACCGAGAACACATTCCGGCGTTGGCTGAAGCGGCTGGCCGCCGAAGAGGCTGCGCTCAAGCTCGAGAAACAACAGACGGAATTGCGCCGCGAGCGCGCCCGGGAGGAGCGGCAACAAGCCCTCCGAAAGCAGAAGCGATGCAGAATCACGGTCACCTCGGATGTACGCAATCGGGCGTCCCAAGCGTTCTGGGCGATGCATGTCGAGGCGCTGAACTGGAGCGGAATGGGTCTCCGCTCCTATGCCGTCGCAATGCAGCTGTCGCCGCACTCGCTGCGCAAATGGCGTGACCGGCTGGACGCTGGCGAGGTCACGATCGACTGGCGCGCCCATCTTCATCCCTCCGCCCGCCCCGCCGTGGCGGCATGGAAGTGCAGCATCAGGTGCGGCTGCCGCTTCCCCGCGGTCATTACGATGTCGATGTGTTTGCCGAAGAGACGATCGAGGGGATCACGTATCGCATTCTGTGCGAGTCCAAGAACTGGCGCACGAAAGCGCCGCAGGAAAAGGTACATGCCTTCCGCACCATCATGCAGGAGACGGGCGCCAATCGCGGCTACATCATATCGCGCACGGGATTCCAGGCCGGCGCGATCGAGGCCGCGCAGGCCACCAATATCGAACTTGTGACCTACGCGCAGTTTCAGGAAATGTACTTCGCCAAATGGATCGCGCGGCGCTGCCGCGCCATCGAAGATGCGATCGGTAATTTCAACGTCTACTACGAGCCGCTTGGCCGTCCCGGCTATCATTTACTGCAGAGCGACGAGGAACGCGCTGCCTACGACGCTGTCTGGAACCGGTACTGCTTCGCCGGCGTCATGCTACTGCCGTTCTCGCCGTATCTGCGCATCGCCGGCCGGGACGTTCCGTTTCCGCCATTGCCATTCGACGTAAGCGAGCTCGATGCAAACGGCTTTACTGTGCCGGACGAAGTCAGAAACGCACGCGGCTATCGCGAGCTGCTGGCCTTGCTTGAGCACTATGCCCGCATCGGCCTCGCGGAGCTTCGCGAGGTGAACCCGCTGACGCGCGGCCAGCCTGCTGACGCCATCGTCGAGGAGCTCGATGCGCCGATGCCCCCTGCCCGCTGAATTGTCGTAATCTATATTATCACTTTTCTGTATTATCCTCATGCATCAGAGAGTTATGTGACTCACTCGCTGCGTTGCTTAGCCATGCAAATCTACAGTTGAAGATTTGCACGATACCGCCTTGCCGCTTATCATTACGCGCGCTGAGGCCCTGAGAAGCCGGATATTCACGTAACGTCAAATACTTGCGGCGGCGCGCATGCCCTGCAGCGTCTCGCGAAAAAAATAATGCAGCCGGGTGGTTTCGGCGGACCCGGCTCGGGGGATTAGCGGCATGCAAGGAGACCGGCCAGCGGCGGCCTCCATAACCACTGTTGCGCCAAGCGAGGCGGTCGATGCCAAGAGCACTGAACAAGATGACCAAGGGAGGTGCTGGCTATCAGCGACCCCCTGAAATTACGGCCGGTATCGATGCCGCCCTGAAGCAGGATCTGAACGAACAGTTCCGGCGGGCTAACATCGGCGATCCCGCCGATCCCGACTACATGCCGAGCGAATGCCTGCTTCATCTGGTGCGCGAGGCGCGCCTCACCGGCGATAAGCGCGCCGTCGACAGGCTTCTGCCAGCCCTGCTGACGCGATGCGAGCGGAGGCTGAAACGGACGATCCCGGATAGCTGGCCGGATGCGCAGGGACTCCGGGATGAAGTGCTCCAGACCTTCTGTGAGTTGCTCGCCCGCGTCGGCACCAATCATGATGCGACCGCGCTCGACATCTTCGAATGCAAGTTCAACAAGGGTCTCGCTACCCTTCGCTACCGGCGACTGAGGAGAGAGAACAACCGCGGCAAGCTATTCCGCGACATTGGCCGCGAAGTCGACGACGACGGCCAGCCTGTCGATCCGAACGACACACTTGGCCGCCTGTCGCGCGCAGCGCAGACTCCGGCCGGACAAGAAGACTTTGTCTACCTCGCCGAGATGCTCGAGGCGATCAAGGAGCTGCCGGCCGCGCAGCGCAAGGCTGTCGAGCTCTGCTGCCTGCAGGGCTACGCGCCAGGATCGGAAGATCCGAACGAGATTACAGCCGCGACGATTTGCGGCGTCTCCAGCACCGCCATCCGCAAAAATCTGCGCAAGGCGGCGGAAAAACTTAAGAACCGATGAGGAGCGTTGCTATGACCACCACACCCGCAATGCCACTGGACGACGTGTTGCACGCGTTCGCCATGGCGAAGGCGGTCCCCGATGCGGAGACGCTGGAAGAGTTCACGCGTAATTATCCGGCCTATGCCGATGCGTTGACGGAATTCGCCGTCGAATTGCTGCTCGACGACGCGCTTGCGGACGAGGTTACGGAAGCCGACGGCAGCGAAAGCGTGTCGCCCGCCGTCTCCCGCGCGATCAGCTACTTTCAGAACGCTGTTTATGAGGTCGAAAAGAACTCCGCGGCGCCGCTTCATTCCGTTCCGCAGGCCAGGAACCTGTTCGCGGACATGGATCGCGCACGGTTTCGATCGGTCGCCGGCAGCTTGCATGCGAACAACACGTTCATGATCAAGCTGCGCGACCGGATGATAGAGCCGGACTCGCTGATATCACGCACCGGCTTTTGCCGGAAGGTCGCCGAGGAAACCGGCGAACCAGTTGATCTGGTCATCGCCCATTTCAAGGGCGCGCAAGTTTTGGCGCGCGGCCAGCACTTCAAATCCGATCAAAAGCCCTCTCTCTCCAAGCGGGAAACCTTCGAAGATGCTGTCCGCAATTCTGGCCTGACGCCCGAACAGCAAGCCTATCTTCTTGGACTCTGATGCCGCATGAAGTCATTTGAGACCATCCGCGATCTTGCCGCTCAACTTCATATGGAGCTTGTGCGGAAGGGTGCCAATCCGCAGGATCCGGAAAGCCTGATCGCGCACGCCATCACGCATTTCGACCTTGAATTGACTTTTCTCGAAACTGCCGACCCGGCGCTGAAGGGCGCGAAAGCGCTTTTCGACGAGCAGAGCGGGACGATTTGCGCGGCGAAGATCGGCTCTGCCGCCGAGCGGGCCCTGGTCGTCGCGCACGAAGTCGGGCATCTGGTCGCGCATGCTCAATCCTGTTCCTGTGGCGAGTCGGACATCGATCCGTCGCGCTCGACCGAAGCGGCGCCCGTCGGCTTGCAGAAGGTCGAGGATTACGGCGCCAAGGAGCGGCGCGAACTGGAAGCGAATGTCTTCGCGCGGGAGCTTCTTTTCCCGCGCTTTCTGGCATCCAAATGGTTTCTTGAGGACAGGGCCGGTGCGTCTGCCATCGCGTCGAAATCGGGGCTTCCGTTGCCGCTTGTGCGGCAGCAAATCCTGGATGCGGTCCTTCTGCCGAAGCTGGAGGCCGCAAAGCCGAAGCCTCCCGTCACGTTCAGGCGCGATCCCGCCCAGGAACGGGCCGCCGCGCATCGCAATTCACCGTACCAGCTCCGCGCCGGTCCCGGCACGGGGAAGACGCGAAGCCTCGTCAGCCGCATTCAGTCGCTCCTTGCGGATTCTGTCCAGCCTGCCGCGATTCTCGTTCTGACGTTTTCCAACCGGACGGCCGCGGAGCTTTCCGAGCGCCTCACGCTCGCCCTCGCCGACAAAGCCGCTGCCGTCTGGGTCGGAACCTTCCACGGATTCGGCCTCGACCTGGTCCGGCGTTTCCACGACAAACTTGGATTGCCGCCGGATCCCACATTGTTCGATCGCAGCGACGCAATCGCCGTGCTCGAAGAGATTCTGCCGACACTTCCTCTCAAGCACTACAAAAACCTGTGGGATCCCGTCATCGTGCTGCGGGACATCCTGCAAGCGATCTCGCGCGCCAAGGACGAAGTCGTGACGGCGCCGGAGTATCACAAGCTTGCAGAGGCCCAGCACGCGCGCGCCGCGGCTTCCGGTGATCCCGAGGCCATCAAGGCGGCGGAGAAAGTCCGCGAGATTGCCTCCGTCTACGAACTTTACGAGCAGGCAAAGGCCGCCCGCCAAGCGGTTGATTTCGGCGATCTCATTTTGTTGCCGACATTGTTGCTGGAGCAGGACGAAGCCGTGCGGGCTGCAACGCGTCTGCGCCACCGGCACATCCTGGTAGACGAATATCAGGACGTGAACCGCGCCAGCGTGCGCCTCGTGAAAGCCTTGGCCGGCGATGGAAAGAATCTTTGGGTCGTCGGCGATGCCCGGCAATCCATCTACCGGTTCCGGGGCGCGTCGTCCGCCAACATGGCGGCGTTTGCCGCGGATTTTCCGGGCGCCGTCTCTGAACCGCTTGAGATCAACTATCGATCCACGCAGAAGGTCATTGATGCCTACAGCGCATTCGCCGAGCGCATGGACATGCCGACGGCGCTCGCCAGGCTGGATCTGGAAGCGGCCCGCGAAGAGAATGCCCATGTTCCTGAAATCCGTGGATTCGGCACTCCAGACGACGAAGCTGCGGGAATCGCGGCCTGCGTGAGGCAGCTTGAGAAGGAAGGCATCGACTTGCGCGATCAGGCGGTCCTTTGCCGCACCAATCCACGGATCGACGAGATCGCCAAGGCGCTTGAATCGCGCGGCATACCCGTCCTGCATCTTGGAAGCCTGTTCGAGCGCGAAGAAATACGCGACCTGCTCTCGCTTCTGAGCCTCGCCACAGACCGCTTCGGAGCCGGACTGGTGCGGATTTGCACGATGCCGCGTTATCAGGCCTCGCTCCAAGACGTGAAGCGATTGCTGGCTCACCTCGACGGGGGCGACAAGCCTGCACTATCCCGGCTTGATGAACTTGCGGAGTTGCCGGACCTGTCCGCACCCGCGGCGGCGGCCATCAAGCGCCTGGCGGGAGATTGCGCAGGACTCAAACCCTCGCAGTATCCCTGGGACTACCTCACGACCATTCTTCTGGATCACGGGGACTGGACTCGGTCGCTTGCCGGCGGCGTGGACATCTCAGATCGCATGCGCGGGATCGCCATCTGGCAGTTCCTCAATTTTTTGCGCGAACAAAGTCCGGTTTCCAAAGGCTCGCCGATTTACACCGCGCTGGAGCGGGTGCGAAATCTCGTTCTTCTCAACGAGGAGCGCGATCTCCGGCAGGTTCCGGAGGCGGCGCTGCGAATGAACGCCGTGCGCCTCATGACAATACATGGAAGCAAGGGCCTGGAGTTCGAAGCGGTACATCTCCCAGGCATGGTCGTCACCGGCCTTCCCGCCAACCCGCACCCCGTGCAATGCCCTCCGCCCGAAGGAATGATCGCTGGAGCGACTGGATCGGTCGCCGAAGAACACGAGAGGGCGCATCGGCAGGAAGAAGAGTGCCTTTTCTTCGTCGCCATGTCCCGTGCCCGGACGCGACTCTGCCTTTATCTGACACGGTTGCAAAGAAACGGCCGCGGAAGGTCGCCCTCGCCGTTCATTGCGCGCGTGGCATCCAAGATGCGAAGCATCGACGACGCGCCTACCCTTCCGGGCGCAAAGCGGTCGCGCCCGACGGAGATTCAGGTCGCTTTTTCGGAAAGCTGGTCTCTCACCGACCGGCGCATCGGCTCTTACGAGCGTTGCCCGAGGCGATTCTTCTATACTCACATTCTGGATATTGGCACCGCGCGCCGGTCAACATCCTTCGAGCGCACCCATTCCTGCATCTACGAGTTGATCGACTGGCTCGCGAAAACACGGCTCGACGCTGTTCCTACCCGCGAGGAGACCCACGCTGCGTTCGATGCCATCTGGGCGCAAAAGGGACCGACAGATCCGGCCTATGCCGCGGACTACCGCCATCTTGCCCGCAAACTGGTCGACGGGCTTGTCGATGCCGGCGCCAGCCGGATATTTCGGGAAGCCACTCCGTTGGCGATCGATTTCGCCAATGGCCGCATACTGATCGAACCTGCCGAGATCGCCGAGCGCGCCGACGGCGTCGTCGTGGTCCGCCGTATCCGCAGCGGGCACCGGGGCAAGACCGAGTTCGAGAAGCTCGAATATTTTCTCTACCACGCGGCCGCAACCAAGCACTTCGGGAGCGGTGCAGTCGTTGAAGCCATCCATTTGACCGACAACGAGGTCGTCGACGTCCCTGCCCTCAAGCCCAATCAGACCAAAACCGGCACCAGGAAGACCGAAGAGCTCCTCGCCGGCATCGCGCGCGGCGCCTACAACCCGAAACCAAACGCCTTCACCTGCCCGCGCTGTCCCCATTTCTTCATTTGCGCCGCCGCGCCTGACGGCCCGTTGACCGCCGTCTGATTTTTTCTGCCGGGTGGTTTCGGCACGCCGATCCCGAGGGATTACCGGATCAGAAGCCAGTGACGGCAATCGCGCCGGTCACGGCTCTGTTCAGATCCGGAGTTCACATGAAGACCATCAACATCTTTTATCAGGGCGAGGGCGTCGCCGCGCTCGAACACATCGAGATCGGCGATCACGAAACCTTCGGCGCGCTTCGCGCCGAGCTCGCCAAGAAGCACGGGCTGGGCGCCGATGCCTGCCTGTTCATCGAGGACGAGGCAGAGCCGGTCGCCGACGAGGTGCCGATCGCGAGCAAGGCGGGCCGGGCCGGCGTCAAGGTCCACATCCATCGCTGCCGCGAGATCAAGGTCACGGTCCACTTCAACGGCAAGTCGGTGCACGACAAGTTCGCGCCCGGCGCTACCGTTGCCAGCGTCAAGCAGTGGGCCGCGATCCGCAAGTTCGGCATGACGGAGGAAGAGGCGAGCCACCACCACTTGCAGCTTGCCGGCACCACCATTCAGCCGGATCCCGGCACGCATATCGGCACGCTC
Organism: Bradyrhizobium sp. HKCCYLRH3073; assembly: GCF_051167995.1. Taxonomy (NCBI): domain Bacteria; kingdom Pseudomonadati; phylum Pseudomonadota; class Alphaproteobacteria; order Hyphomicrobiales; family Nitrobacteraceae; genus Bradyrhizobium; species Bradyrhizobium sp. HKCCYLRH3073. Next base: position 72,067 of record NZ_JBNPUD010000008.1, on the reverse strand, counting down.
GCCACGTCGGGCAAGTGCGCGGCCGAGTTCGACCTCGTGTCGACCCCGAAGGTGAACGGTTAAGTCCATGGCCACGCAAACCACCGGCGCGCCGGACGAGCGTGCCTTCCGGGCGGACGCGGCGAAGCCCGCGTTCCGCCTAGCCGAAGCCGAGGGACGATTTCGCGTCATCAGCATTGCCTGGCCGATCGTGCTGGCCGGCGTGCGCGCGGCCGACGGCACCGAGTTCTGCCTGCGGCTCGACTGCGCCGGCTATCCGGCAATCGCGCCGACCGGACGCTTGTGGGACCTCAAGAAGAACGCGCCGCTGGCCCACGCCTCCTGGCCCGGCAGCAAGGGCGGGCGCGTGAAAGCCGTGTTCAGAACCGACTGGAAGGACGGCACCGCACTCTATCTGCCGTGCGACCGCGTCAGCCGCCAAGGCCACGACAACTGGCGGCAGGAAACGCCGACGATGATCTGGGATCCGTCGCGCGGCATCACTCAATACCTGGAGATCGTTTATGAGCTTCTCAATTGCGGCGATTATCAGCCGCCTGTTCGCACCGCGGCATGAGCTGTCCTGCTCGTGGTTCCTCTGGCAGCGGCTGACCGCGCGCCTGCGCGAGCGCGGCCGCAACGAAAGCCGCGAGAGCGGCGCCTTCCTGCTCGGCATCCAGGAGCCGGGTCAGCCCGCGCGGATCCTTGACTTCATTCTTTACGACGATCTCGACCCGCACAGTCTCGACACGGGTATTGTTCGCTTCGACGGCAGGTATTTCGGCAAGCTCTGGTCAATCTGCCGCGAGCGCGGCCTCACCATCGTCGCCGACGTCCATGTGCATCCCGGCGGTTCGGCGCAAAGCGCCTCCGATAAGGCGCACCCGATGGTGACGCAGGCCGGCCATCTCGCGCTGATCCTGCCGCAATTCGCGCGGGCGCCACTGCGCCGCGAGGAAATCGGCATCTATCGCTATCTCGGCAACCAGACCTGGCACACCGTGCCGCGCACGCAGCGGCGGGCGTTCTTCCATATCGGATTGTGAGGCTCATAATGAACGCATTCACGTCGGCAGATACGATGCACCGCTTAGCCAAGCGGGCGATGGACAACGGCAGCGCCCGCAGCCGCGAGGAAGCCGAAGCGCTGTTGCAGGGCTACAGAATCGCGATCGCGGTCGACGACGCGGTCTGCACCGATCGGCATCACCAGGCGGCAGTGCTCGCTGCTGTTGCGCTTGGCCGCCGCGTCTTTCTGGGCGGCGTGACGGTTGCGGGCAATCTGGACGTCCCGCTTGTTGCGCCCCTGCCCTTCGGCCGCACGCTTGGCGAAGCGGTCGTCGCGCTTGGCGGCGCGCCCGGCGACATGCGCGCGGGCCTCCCGGTGCTGCGGATCGGCAATGGCTCCGGTGGCCGCGTGCAGGGGTTCTGCGTTCGCCTGACCTTCGCCGGCTGGCGTGGCGGGATTGTGCCGAACGACGCCGAGGGCATCGCCGCCCTTGCGGGCGAGACTATGGCGCTCGCGCCGATGCTCGCGGCGGCCTTGGCGGTCAACGAAGCCTTCCTGCATCTCTCCGGCGAAATGCCGTCGGCGGGCCGCCGTTGCGTCGGCCTGTCCCTGTGGAATCTCGCGGACAAGGACTGGCTCGATGCCCGCGCCCCGGACCCCGTGCTGCGGTATTTGCCGACGCGCCTCTGGCTGATCGGCCTTGGGCATCTCGGGCAGGCGTTTCTCTTCGCCCTAGGGCTCCTTCCCTACGAACGCCCGTCCGATCTTCACCTTCTGCTTCAGGACGACGACATCGTCACACCGTCGACCGAGAGCACCTCGATCCTCACCGACGCCGCCATGGTCGAGAAGAAGAAGACGCGGACGATGGCCGCATGGGCCGAGCAGCGCGGTTTCAACACGACCATCACCGAGCGGCTCTTCGACAAGGACACGCGGCGCCAGCCGCACGAGCCCGCCATCGCGCTCTGCGGGCTCGACAATGCCGCAGGCCGCCGCCAGCTCGATCTCGCCGGGTTTGACTTCGTCGCCGAGGCCGGCCTTGGCCGCGGCCACGCGGATTTCCGCAGCATGCTCATTCATACGCTGCCGGGCGACGCGCCGGCGGCCAAACTCTGGCAGAGCGTCGACGCTGGCGGGAGCGCCATCGACGCGGCCGCCTACCGCAAGATGCTGGAGGACGGATCGCTCGACCGCTGCGGCGTCACCCTTCTCGCCGGCAAGGCCGTCGGCGCGCCGTTCGTCGGCGCCACGGCCGCAACCATCGTCATCGCGGAAGTTCTGCGCCTGCTGCACGGCGCGCCGGTCAACCGCCTGGTCGAGCTGAACCTTATCAATCCCGATCACCGGCGGACGGCGCCGCAGCGCAACGATTTCTCAGGTCTCAATCCGGGCTTTGTGCCCGCGCTTGAGAGGAGTGAACAGCGTCCGGAGTAATGCACAAATCTGTTCGCTTTCTGTTCTTTCACGTGCTAGGGTTGAAACTTCTTCTGACCTTGACGATCGCGTGCAACATTTTCCGTGGGGGGGAGACGTGACCAATTTTCAGTTCCTGCACACTGGCGACATCCATCTTGACAGTCCGCTCAAGGGCCTTGCCGGGCAGGATGGGCCGGCCGCCGATCTCATTCGAACAGCCACGCGCCAGGCTTTCTCCAATCTCGTTGACCTGGCCATCGCGGAAGAAGTCGCGTTCGTCGTCATCGCCGGCGATCTCTACGACGGGGATTGGCGCGACTATCAAACCGGCCTGTTTTTCGTGCGCCAGATGGGCCGCCTCGCCCAAGCGGGAATTCCGGTCTACCTCATCTGGGGTAACCATGACGCGGAGAGCCAGATCACGAAGCGGCTCAACCTGCCAGACAATGTCAAAGTCTTCTCATCGCGCAAGCCGCAGACGCTCACGCTGGATGGCTTGAAGGTCGCCATCCACGGACAAAGCTTCAAGCAGCGCGACGTCACCGACAATCTTGTTCCTGCCTACCCCGCTCCGATCGCGGGCTGTTTCAACATAGGCGTACTGCACACTGGCCTTGGCGGCATGGGCGGCCACGCCAACTACGCACCGTGCAGCATGGATGACCTGATCAACAAGGGCTACGACTATTGGGCGCTCGCGCATGTGCACCAGGGCCAGGTGCTTCACGAACGCCCGCACGTCGTCTTCTGCGGCAACCTGCAAGGCCGCCATATCCGCGAGACGGGGCCGAAAGGCGCCTGCGTCGTTTCGGTCAGGGACGGCGCCGTCGACAACATCGCAACCATCCGGTGCTCCGTGGTGCATTGGGCCCGTCTGAATGTCGCGGCCGACAAGGCCCACCATTTCAACGATCTGATCGATGCCATTCGCGATGCCATCACCCGCGCCGTAGCTGCGGATGACGGCGGGCAATTGCTTGCCTGCCGGATCCAAATCACCGGCCGGACCAGCCTGCACGCGCAGCTCCCTGGCACGATCGAGCAGCTCACGGCCGAAGCCCGCGCTGCCGCGCTTGGTCTCGGCGAAGCCGCCGCGTGGATCGAGCGCATCGCGATCGACACCGAACCGGAGCTTGATCGGTCCCACGCCGTGCGTGCTGACGCGCTCGGCGATCTGCAGAAGATCGTCGAAGATGCCGCGTCGGATGGACAAGTCACCGCGCAGATCGAAGCCGCGCTCGGCGATCTGATCCGCAAACTTCCGCACGACCTGCGTGCCGAACTGGAATCCGGCGCGCTTATGGACGCCGCCACAGGCGACTACAAGAGGCTGATCGAACGCGCGGGGCGCGATCTTCTGGCGCAGCTCGAAGCGGAAGGAGCCTGATCATGCGCATCCGCCGACTCGACCTTCTCCGCTACGGGCATTTCACCGACGCTGCATTGCACATGCCGCCAGGCCAGCCGGATTTACATTTTGTCGTCGGCCCCAATGAAGCCGGCAAATCCACGGCTCTTTCTGCCATCGAGGACCTGCTGTTCGGTATCCCTCACAATTCCACGCGCAACTTCACGCACGACTACAACACGATGCGTATCGGCGCCCTTCTTGAGACCGAAGGCGGGCAGCTCGACATCCGCCGCCGCAAGGGCAACCGCGACACCATCATCGACGGCAACGGCGTCCCCTTTCCCGCTGGCGAGTCGGGTCTCGCTTCGTTTCTTGCAGGAGCCGACCGTGCTTTTTTTGTGCGAATGTTTTGCCTGGACCATGAACGCCTGCGAACCGGCGGCCAGGAAATCCTTCAGGCCCAGGACGATGTCGGACAAATGCTCTTCTCCGCCGGTGCCGGGATATCAGGGCTTCGGCAACGCCTGAAAGCGCTTGAAGAGGAAGCCGATACGCTTTGGGCCAGTCGCCGCGCGGGGCACCGCAAATTCTACCAGGCCGACGAGAAGCTGAAAGCTGCTGAAGCCGCTTTGCGCGAGCATACCTTCGCCGCTACCAAATGGCAGGACCTCAAGACCGCCGTCGAAGAGGCGGACGCGGCCATCGCCAAATTGGAAGCTGACATCGAATCGAAGGCAGCCGAACACCGGAAACTGACCCGCGTGCGCCGGGTCTGCCGCGACGTGCGCAAGCGCGCCGAGATCGACGCCGCCATCCAGCAACTTGGTGAGACGGTTTCGCTGCCGCAGGACGCCGCAGTTATACTGGCCGATGCCATCCGCGATCAGAACATCGCGGCTACCCGCATTGACACACTCAATGAAGAGATCGCCAAGCTCGAGCGCGAGCGCTCCCTGCTCGTTTACGATGAGAATTTTCTGATCAGGGGCGAGGACATCGCGCGCCTGCACGAAAGACGCATCACCATCCGCGACCGCCGAAGCGACCTGCCGAAGCGGCGCGCGGAACTCGCAGTCGCGGAATCGCAGCTTGCAGGCCTTGCCGCCGAAATCGGCTGGACACCAGGCGATGCCGCCGCGATTGTCGCGCGTATTCCGACCCGCACCGCGCTCGCTAGCATTCGCTCCCTGCTCAATCAACGCGGGGAGATGGACTCGGCGGTCGCCAGTGCAGAAGAGACAGCGCAGGAAGCCGAAAACAAGGCTGCCGAGCTGGTTCAGACACTTGCCGACGCGCCGGCTGTGCCGGATGTTTCGACGCTTGGTGCTGTCATCAAAACCTGTCGCGAGGCCGGCGACATCGCTGCGCGTATTGCCGCCGCCGAGCGTGACGCCAAGGAAGCGTCGGCCGCTTCCGAACGCCTTCTGAAATCGATCTGGCCGAAGGCTACATCTCTGGCCGACCTTGCGGCCCTCGCGCCGCCGTCCAAGGACGCCATACAGGCGCATCGTGATGCCGTGCGCGACCACGAGCGACGCACGCAGGCCTGCCTGGAGCGCATCCGCGCAGCCGAACAGGAATGCCTCCGCCACGACAAAGCCTATGCCCGCATCGCCAAGACGGAAAACGCCGTCTCGCTGGAAGGCCTTCGCAGTCTGCGGGAGCGGCGCGATCTCGGCTGGTCGATCATCCGCAGAAAGCATCTTGATAATGCGCCTGTCGGTGACGACGAAATCGAAGCGTTCCAGGGGCGCGGCACCCTGCCCGATGCTTATGAGGGCGCTGTCCGAGACGTTGACGATGCGGCCGACCGCCGTTTTGACAATGCGCAAGCCGCAGCCCGGCTTGCCGAAATTGGACGGCAACGCGCCGAGCAGCAGGAACTGCTTGATGCGCTCAAGGCTGAAAACGGCGCGCTGACAGCGGAGCAGCAAAGGCTTGACGGCGCGTGGACAACGCTTTGGGCAAATACAGGCATTGCTCCGGCTGCGCCCGACGAGATGCTCGCATGGCTCGATCTGCGGGCGCAGGCCATCGACTGCGCGGGAAAAATCGAAGCCGCAGAGCGCAATGCAGATTCTCTTCGCACAGAGGAAGACGCGAGCAAATCACTGCTCGCAAAGGAACTGACGCCCCTTGGCGTCGACCCCAGCCAGATTTCGTCCAAGCCTTTACGCGTCGTCATAGAGTTCGCTGCCGACGCCCACAAACGCTTCGAGAAGCAGGACGAGACCAGAAAGGCCCTGGAAGACTCTTTGAAATCGGCAAATGCCGAAGCAGCGCGAAAAAAGGCGGCGCTAGCCGCCGCCCAAACACGGCGGTCTGAGTGGCAGGACAAATCAGCCGCCGCCCTCGCCAGCCTGGGTGTGGACCAGAGCGTCCCTCACGAGACGCTGCTTGTTCAGCTCGGCATTCTCGATGAAATGCGCGAGATCGCAGCCAGGATTACGGACCTGCGGCAGGAACGCATCGAGAAGATCGAACGGGACATCACGGCATTCGAGGAAGAGGTTGCAGAGCTTGTTAAGGCGATCGCGGCCGACCTTGCCGCCACAGCGGCCGACGACGCAATCCTTGAACTGCACCGCCGCTCCGGTGAAGCCATCAAAATCCGGGACGAGATTGCGGCGAAAGACAAGGCGCTTACCGAGCAGCAGCAAAAAGTGGAGGAATGCCGCAAGTCCGGCGCAGGCGCGCAAAAGGCCATCGTTTCATTGCAAGCGGCGGCCGCCGTTACCTCACTCGACGATCTGAAGGATGCCATCAAACGGTCCGACACCATGCGCGCTCTCCGCGGAGACATGGACTCTGTCACCAGTACGCTTTCCTCTGACGGCGACGGCCTCACCGTCGCCGAGCTCGAAACCGAGTGTGCCGGCGCCGACCCCGATCATCTGGCCGCGCGCGAGGCGACCGCAGGCGAGGAGCTTCAGGCTCTTCGGGACCAGCTTGTCGATATGCGGCAAACCCAGAGAGATGCCCGGAAGAATTTTGACGCCGTCGGCGGCGCCGACGGCGCCGCCCGCGCCGCCGTGGACCGGCAATCGGCGCTCGCTGAAATGAGCGAGATCGCGGAGCGCTATGTCAGGCTGCGGAGCGCGGGCATTGTCCTGCGTCATGCCATTGACCGATACCGGCGCGAAAAGCAGGCGCCGCTTCTCAAGCGTGCCGGACAGCTCTTTTCCACGCTGACCGGCCAGTCCTTCACCGAGCTTCAGCTTGAACTGGACCAGCACGACAACGCGCATCTCGCCGGCATCCGACGCGGCGGCGGGAGCGTTCCGGTGTCAGGCATGAGCACGGGCACCGCGGATCAGCTCTATTTGGCGCTGCGGCTCGCAGCCGTCGAAGACTATCTCGGCCACGCCAGGCCCCTGCCCTTCGTGGCCGACGACCTGTTCATCAACTTTGACGACGATCGCTCGCGGGCCGGCTTTCAAGTTCTCGGCGAGATCGCAAAGAAGACACAGGTTCTCTTCTTCACGCATCACAAGCATCTGATAGACGTGGCGCGGGAAGCTTTGGGCGACGGGATGTCCGTCACCGAATTGGACGGCCCCGCTGTGGCGTATCAGGCGCCTTTGGCGATTGCCGCTGCGGAGTGACAGCGAGGTCTCCATGAAAGGAGTTTCCTCAAAGCATCAGGACCGCGCGAATTCCAACAGCGGCCCGATGTCGTGATTGTCGGCGGCTTGCAGGGCCGCGACATAGCGCGCGCGCAGCGTGCCGACATCGGCAAGGCTGCCGCCGCCCCAACTGAAGGGCTCACCGCCGAGCCGTTCGATCAGCAGGTCGGCCATGAGTCGCGCGTGCCGGCCGTTGCCGTTCGGAAACGGATGAATCGCAACCAGCCGGTGATGCAACCGGACCGCAATCTCGTCGGGCGGATAGGTCTTGTTTTCTACCCAGAACCGCACGTCGTCGAGCAAAGCTGGCACTTCCGTGGGGATGCGGAAGGCGTCAATTCCGATATTGCGTTCGGTCTGGCGATAGGTGCCGGCCCAGTCCCAGACGTCGCCCAGCATTTGCTTGTGGAGGTTCTTGACGAAATCCTCGGTCAGCAGATCGGCAGGCTTTTGTCCACGCCGGCGGCGCGCCCAGGCCGCGCCATCGATGATGTTCGCTTCCTCGGCCTCGTTGAGGTCCTGCCGGTTCGTGATCCAGGCCTGCAACAGACCCGCGCGTTCTTCGGGAGCGAGCGGCGTCGCATCGTTCGGCTCCTGAAACAGATCCGTCATCGCTCGTCCCAGAGATCGCGGTCGTTGAGATGCTCGCGGATATAGGCCTCGATCCTCGCTTCGAGACCGGCATCGCCCGTGCCTTGCGCTTCCAGCTTCATGGTATGCGCAATGCGGCCGAGATCGCGCATGGCGATCTTTCGCGCGCGCGTGCGCACGGCGCCATCGAGCGTCGCATTCGGCACGAGCGCATAGACAAGCGTGCAGTCGAGCGCCTCGGCGGCGCGGCGCAGGGTCTTGAGCTGAACCGTGCCGGTGGCTTCGGATTTTTCGAGCGCGTCCGCGCTTTGCGGACTGACCTGCATCCGGCGGGCGAATTGCACGCCGGTCATGCCAAGCGCTTCGCGGATCGCCTTTACCCACCCTTTCGGAGGCGGGGTAAAGCGGTCCGTGGGCTTAAGAGCCGCGAGGCGCTCGTCGAGCCGATGACGGGCATGTTGACGGAGGGTCGGTTTCATAGCAGAGCCTGAATTCCCTGACACTTGTATCAGATTATGGTTTGATTTTAGAGCCGACAATATCATACCGCAGACTGATTTTCCAATTGTAAAACTCAGACTAGAGGCTGACGCAGGATCGACGGAATCAAAGAACCGAGTAATTTCAAGAGATGCGGGACACAAGCGCCCTGTCGAAAACGCTCGGGAAACGTCACTTTTTTTTCAACATGGCGCGTCGGCTAATGGCCGACCGGGCTCTTGTGAACGGAGCCACGCTGACGGGCTTTGTCTCCGCCCTCCGGCTTCGATCCCTCGCGCACCGTTTTCCCGACGCTCCCCGCGTCGAAGCGCTTAGGGGCGCCACCCCGTCGGCGCGCCGCCAAGGACAATCTCGCTTGCCGTGGCGGCGCCGCCAAGGACAATCTCGCTTGCCGTGGCTCGGCTAAAGCCTGCGCCCGCACCCAACCCCGCGAGATTCTCCTTGCGGCTTACACACCCCGCTCTCGGCGAGGGCCAAGGCTGCATCGCACCGATGCAACCCTTGACCACGAAGAGAGGAATAAAAAATGATCGACACGATCCTTGCAGACCTGAACACCCCGGTGAATTGAAGACGGCCGCAATTCGAATATCTGTCTCGCGTTCGCGATCACCTTCTCACGACATCGCCTTTAGAGTTTCGCGCACGCCCAGATCGTCAGGAAAAAGATCGCGGGCGCGCCGAGCAGTATGGCGTTCGAGAGGAGGACCGCCTGAAAAGCCGACCGCTTTCGCCGCGCCCACGGGGTGAGAGCGACGACGAATACGGCAGGCGCGTACAGGATTAGCGCCAGAAGAGCGCCGGGCTGCAGACGCAATGTCTCGATGGCATCCTGAAACGTGGTCAGCCCGGCAGATAACCTGAAGCTCGAGTAGGCGGCGTACAAGATCGCGCACGAGATCCACAACAGGAGCAGCGTCGGGACTGGGGTGGAGCCTTCCACATAGCGCAGCGGCGGATCCCAGGTGGGCTGCACATGGGCTCGAACTGTTCGGCGTCTTCCACCCGAGCCGGGAGTGGGGACGCGATTATTGTAGTCGTTCCGCCAGCATGGGAGCGCGACGCGGGCCCGGGGAAACGAAGTGAACAGGGTCTACTTCGGTAGCACATCCTGCAGCTCGGCCTAAAGACCAGGCCAACCAACAAACCAAGCGCCCTTGAGAGCCAATGATGGGTGGGCCGAAAGCTAAGATCTACAGTGCGATCGCACGTGGCGACGTTGATGGATGCCTTCAAGGAGGCTTGACGCAGGTGCACAATTGTCGAGCTTTCTGACAGTGATTGCGGAGCGGCCGAGGAAATTATAGGTCGGGAAAGGCAATCATTTTGAAAGGCGAGCCGATAGCGTACGTCAAGAAGGAGTAGGTCGTCATGCCGTCGTCGCAGACTGCCACGCGGCTCGATGCAGCACTCCCCTTCTTGAAGGCCACCCCTTCCCTGTTCGTTGCCGCGGCCAGGTAAGTGAGTCCAATGCGGCGCCTATGGGGGGGGTTCGCATATCGGCGTCCGCGAGCTGTTTGCAGAGCGCGCTATTCCTTCGCAATCTTCGACCGAGCGTCGGGCTTCAGTAGCTCGAGATAATCCACATCGAGGGCGACCGACAGTTCGTAAATCGTCACGACAGTTGGGTTGCGCTGCCCCTTCTCCAGGCCGCTTATGTATTGCTGGCTGAAGCCAGAAATCTCCGCCAGCTTCTCCTGAGTCATTCCTTTGTTTTTTCGGATCCGCAGAACGTTGCGGCCAACCAATCGACGCATGTCCATGGGCAGAAGTCAGCCCATTGCGCGCATGGTTTTTATCAACTATAGTATGTATCCACTAAAGTATGTAACGCCTGATCGGCCTGAGAGGAGGTTCTGTGTCGCAAGGTCGTTTCGCCGAACCAAATTCGCAGGGTCGTGCCGTGGCAGTGACCGCGATAGAACATGGCAACGTGGTCATTACAGTCGCAAGCTTAACGTGCGAGCGCACCGTGTCCGCCGCCCCGGTCTGCGGCTTCATCACCACGATTTTGGGAGGTCCACTTCGCGGCGAAACGCGGGAGAGCAAAACGTGGAGCGGGATGATTCGCAGTCACTCGGACGCTGTCTCTCGCGTCTCCGAGCTCCTCGTGTCTGAGCAGGATGACGCCTCGCAAGCAGACGATGAGCACCCGCGATAGAGCCCGTGAACCGACCCTTTTGCTTCCGATAGCGCGATGACACTTCCGAAGGACGCAAAGACCTTCACTGTTACCTGATCCAAGGCCTAGACACGTCCTCCGGTGTTTTTTTCCGGCAGGTGCACAGGGCTTCGGAAAGGGTATCCGATCGATGCCAAGGCAGACGGCTCTCCCGTCATCACTCAAGCCGCGGCTCATTACACGCGAGGCGGCAGCCGCCTATATCTGCGTTTCCGCCAACGTCTTTGATCAAATGGTGCGAGCAGGCACCATGCCAAGGCCCAAAATTCTCGGCGAGCGCCGGAAAGCATGGGACGTCCGAGAACTGGACACTGCCATTGATCTGCTGCCTTCAGATGGCAATGATCCTGGCCTTGACGAGACGTGGAGCGATGTCGATGCCTCGAAGGTTGCCGCCATACGTTGAGCGCAATCACGTCAAGGGGCATACGTACCTGTCATTTCGGCGCGGCAAGGGTCGGCGCATTCGCCTGCCAGATGACCCGACCAGCCCTGAGTTCATGTCAGCCTACCAAAGCGCCCTTCTAGGTCAGGTGACAACGTCGAGACCCGAAATCCGCTCTCCCGTTCAGGGCACAATCTCCGCGCTGATCGCCTCTTACATGCGAAGCTCGGAGTACATCGGCCTTCGAAAGACCAGCAAGGAGGGGTACGGCAGACGCCTCGAGGCCATCAGAATCGAGCACGGGCATCGGACCGTCGCTGGACTTTCTCGCGAGCGCATCATCACCGGCATTCTTCAGCCGTTCGCCGATCGGCCCGGCGCGGCTCTCGATACTCTCAAGAAACTTCGCATTCTGATCCGTCACGCAATCAACATCGGATGGATCAAGCACGATCCGTCACTCGGGATAAAGCGACCCAAGCTTCAGCGCATCAGATCTTGGACCGAGGACGAGATCGAGCTTTTCCGCAAGAAGTGGCCTCTGGAAACCAAACAGCGGCTGGCTTTCGAACTGTTCCTGAACACGGGCCAACGACGATCCGACGTGGTCCGCATGGCATGGTCCCACATCACGCCCGAGAACAGAATCGCCGTCGCGCAGCAAAAGACAGGACGACGATTGTTAATTCCGCTCCACCGTGACCTGCTTTCGGCCTTGGCCATCGCGAAGCGTGACCACGTGTCGATCATCACGACCGCCTACGGCCAGTCCTTCAGCGTCGACGGCTTCAGCCAATGGATGCGGGACGCGATTACTGACGCAGGCCTGCCGCTTGGTTGTCAGCCACACGGTTTGCGGAAGGCAACCGGCCGCCGTCTGGCGGAGGCTGGCGCGACGGCAAAGATGATCATGTCCGTGCTTGGCCACACCACTCTTGCAGAAGCTGAGCGATACACCGAGGAGGCTGATCAGGCGAGCCTTGCGGTCGATGCTCTGGCGCGCCTTGAAGGACACAAGGCGAACGACTTTCCCCAAACGCAATCTGCCGGTTTGGGAAAACCGACCAAAAGCTCAAGGAAATCAGCGGGGGAAAGGCAGAACTGGCGCTCCCTAGGGGAATCGAACCCCTGTTTCAGCCTTGAGAGGGCCGCGTCCTAACCGCTAGACGAAGGGAGCGTGAGGTGAACCGCATAGCCTTGAACGCGCCGCGCCGCAAGACGGCGGATGCAGAATTTGTGGGGGTGCGGTGTCCGTGCCCCAAGGGTCTTTCCCCGTGTGGGCCCCCTCCCCTAGCCCCTCCCCACAAGGGGGAGGGGAACGGACTGCCCCGGGTGGCGAGGATCGCTCATTCGGCCATCATGGGATGAAAGCAGCCGGCCGCGAAGGCTGTGGGCTCCCTCTCCCGCTTGCGGGGGAGGGTTGGGGTGGGGGCGCCGCGGGCGCTGGTGCCAATGGAGAGAGTTCCCCCCACTCGCATCGCACTGAAGATGCGATGCAAGCTCTCAGAGCGAGCTTCGCTCGTCTCGCCCCGCAGGCGGGGGAGGCGCTGACTGCCCGTGTCGTCGGAGGTGGGGCCAAAAGAGAGAGGGGCCGAAACGGGCGGGCGAAACCGCCCTGCCCTTACGGTTCCACCGCGAAGCGGAGGCGGCCGGTGGGTTTCAGGGTCTTGGCGTCGAAGGTGCGGATCTCCGTGGTGCCCCCCACATCCAGGGTCACCGCGAGGCGGTCGCCGGCGGTGCCGGTGGCGACGATGCGGGCGCCCTTCGGGAGCATGGCGGTGAGGTCCGGGCCCGAAGCTGTGCTTCCCTCGCCGCGGAAAAGGCGGTAGCCGATGGCGACCAGGAGCACGGCGATCGCGATCGAGGTGGTCACGCCCGCGATCATCATCATGCGCCGCAGCCGCGCCATCAGCTGGGCCTGCTCGGGCGAGGACGGCTCGGGCGCAACGGTAGAGTTCATGGACATCTCGACTTCACAATCCCACGGTCTGATGACGGTCATTGTCGCCGGCGACGAAGGCTCGCCGCGGCTCGATCGCGTGCTGGCAGCCAGGCTGCCGGAGCTGTCGCGGTCGCGGCTGAAGGCGCTGATCCTGGCCGGACAGGTGTCGCTCCGCGCGGCGGCGGTGCGGGACCCCGCTTATCACGTCACAGCCGGCGACACGATCACAATCGACGTTCCGGAGGCCGTCCCGGCCGAGCCTGCGGCCGAGGCGATCCCGCTGAAAATCATCTACGAGGACGACGACATCATCGTCATCGACAAGCCGGCCGGCCTGGTCGTGCATCCCGCCGCCGGGCACGAGACCGGCACGCTGGTCAACGCGCTGATCGCGCATTGCGGCGCCAGTCTTTCGGGGATCGGCGGGGTCAAGCGGCCGGGCATCGTGCACCGGCTGGACAAGGACACCACCGGCCTGATGGTGGTCGCGAAGAACGATCACGCCCACGCCTCGCTGAGCGCGCAGTTCGCCGATCACGGCCGCACCGGCGCGATGGAGCGCGGCTATCTCGCTTTCGCCTGGGGCGTGCCGCACCGGCCGCATGGCACCATCAACGCGGCCATCGACCGCCATCCGCATGCCCGCGACAAGATGGCGGTGCGGCCCAAGGGGCGCGAGGCGATTACCCATTACGAGGTGCAGGAGAGTTTTGCCGGCCGCGACGGCAAGCCGGTGGCCTCGCTGATCGCCTGTCATCTCGAGACTGGACGCACCCACCAGATCCGCGTGCATCTCGCCCATCTCGGGCACCCGCTGATGGGCGACGCCGTCTATGGCCCGCATTTCAAGACCAAGGCCAACCAGCTCGCGCCAGGGGCGCGGGCGGTGCTCGAGGCGCTCGGGCGGCAGGCGCTGCACGCCTATCTGCTGGTGATCGAGCACCCCCGGACGGGAGAAATAATGCGCTGGGAATCGGAGCTTCCGGAGGATCTTTCTCTTTTGGGGCGCGCCCTGCGAGCGGCGCTATGACGCAGGACCTTCAGAAAAACGCAAGCATGTCAAAAACTTAATGGAGCCACACGGGGTCGTGACCCCCGGAATCCTTCCACCGGGGGGCGAAAATGGTGTATGTTGCGCCTGCGTCGAATGGTCGACGCATGGAACGTCGCAAACCGGCCGGCTTTAACCAAGCGACCGCTTTGCCTGGCCCGCCGCTATCGGGGGCCTGAACCAACTGGAGGGCGCTCGATGGCCCGTACAGCTACTCTGCCGGTTCTCAACGGAGAATCGGGACTTTCACGCTACCTCGCCGAGATCCGCAAGTTCCCGATGCTGGAACCGCAGGAGGAGTACATGCTCGCCAAGCGTTGGCGCGAGCATGACGACAGCGACGCAGCGCATAAACTCGTGACCAGCCACCTCAGGCTCGTGGCCAAGATCGCCATGGGCTATCGCGGCTACGGCCTGCCGATATCCGAAGTCGTTTCGGAAGGCAATGTCGGCCTGATGCAGGCGGTGAAAAGGTTCGAGCCCGAGAAGGGCTTTCGCCTTGCCACCTACGCCATGTGGTGGATCAAGGCGTCGATACAAGAGTACATCCTGAGATCGTGGTCGCTCGTGAAGATGGGCACGACCGCGAACCAGAAGAAGCTGTTCTTCAACCTGCGCAAGGCCAAGAGCCGGATCAACGCGCTGGATGAAGGCGATCTGCATCCGGATCAGGTCAAGCTGATCGCGAAGCGCCTCGGCGTGACCGATCAGGACGTGGTCGACATGAACCGCCGCCTCGGCGGCGACGCCTCGCTGAACGCGCCGATCCGCGACGACGGCGAAGCGGGCGAGTGGCAGGACTGGCTGGTCGATAACTCGCCCAACCAGGAAGCCATCATGGCCGAGCACGAGGAGTACGACCACCGGCGGCAGGCGCTGAACGGCGCGATCGGCGTGCTCAACGCGCGCGAGCGCCGCATCTTCGAGGCGCGGCGCCTGGCCGACGAGCCGATGACGCTCGAGGACTTGGCGGCCGAGTTCGGCGTGTCGCGCGAACGCGTCCGCCAGATCGAGGTGCGCGCGTTCGAGAAGGTGCAGTCCGCCGTCAAGGGCGCCATCGCCAAGCAGGAGGCGGCGGCCCTGGAGGCCGCGCACTAGACGCGCGGCTTGCTTGAAGGTGGTCTTTGGATGCGATCGGAGCCGGCGGAGACGCCGGCTTCTTTGTTAGATGCGATCAGTCCGGCGCGGCGCGGGCGAGCCCGGCGAGCGCACAGCCCTCGCAGTAGCGGGCGTCCTTGTAGTCGATCCAGTTGTGCGCATAGATCCGCTCCCGCGGGATGTTGTAGCGCAGCCGGAGCAGCTTCGAGAGGATGCGCCAGGCGGCGATCTGGGCCTCGGTGGGAGGCGTGGTGACGTCGGGATAGTTGCCGGCGAACTCCACGCCGATGGAATTGTCGCGCACGACCTTGCGATAGGTCGGGCCGTTGTCGATATAGCGGTTGTCGTTGCGATTGGCGCCGTCGCCATGCAGCGTGACCAGGGTTTCCGGCACCGCCCAGTACACGGTGCCGTCGGTTTCGACCCACAGGGTGACGCCGCGCCGTTTCGGGTTCTTGGCCTGCGCCAGCGCCCCCGCCCGCGCCGACCCGGCCGGCCCTTCGGTCTGGTGGACGATGATGTTGGTCCAGGGATGAGCCTGGTGCGGATCGCCCCATGGCGCCAGCCAGACGATTCTGAGCCCCGGGATCTCCGGCGTGCCGGATGATCGGGCCAGCGCGGCGAGGTCCTCGGCCGAGGCCGGCGGAGGCAGCGTGACGAGAAGCAGCGCGAGCGCTGCGCGGAGGGAGAACAGGACCGGCCTCATGGCCGGCAATGATAGCACCGCCTACCCGGCGGCGGCATCCTGGCGGCGCGGCGTTGCCACCAGCGGCTCGATCTGGTCCGGCGCCAGCGCCGGCGTCTCGTGATCGGGCGTGACGACGGCATAGCGGTTCTTGCCGTCCTTCTTGGCGACGTACAGCGCCTGGTCCGCCCGCGCCATCAGCCGGTCGGGGGATGCGCCGACATCCTCGGTCCATTCGGCGACGCCGATCGAGACCTCGATCGGCACCTCGGCGCCGGCACAGGCCTCCGCATCGTCGCGGCAGACCTGCAGGATGCGCCGCGCGATCATCGCGCCCTCGCGGAGCGAGGACGCCGGCAGCACGATGCAGAATTCGTCGCCGCCGGTGCGCGCCAGCATGTCGCCGGGGCGCAGCCGGGTCTGGGCCATCAGCGTGAAGTGCTGCAGGCAGGCATCGCCGGCAGCATGGCCATGGGTGTCGTTGATGATCTTGAAGCCGTCGAGGTCGATCACCAGCAGCGCGAACGGCCGTCGCGAGCGCTCGGCGCGCGCGCACTCCTCGCTCAGGCGCTGCATCAGGTGACGGCGGTTGGCGACGCCGGTGAGATCGTCGAGCAGCGCGAGATCGGCGACCTCGTTGCGCAGCCGGTCCACCGCCATCAGCAGGAAGCCGAAATTGAGCGACATCGACAGGAAGATCAGCAGCAGCACCGCGGCGGCCTGGCCGCTGGTGGAGTGGCTGAAATTGAAATCGGCGCCGATGAACGCCCCGATCGACCGCGCGGCAAACACCGCGATGATCAGAACGGACAGCAGGCCGGCCAGCCGCGCTCCCGGATTGACGGGCCCGCGCCTCGCATCCAGCACCAGCCGCGCGATGATCGCCATGGGGACCGCCTGCCCGATCGAGTAGCACAGGATCCTCAGCGGGCCGTGGTCGTATGCGTATTGGAAAAATGCGATCGACGCGCAGGTCATCGCGACGACGGTCAAGCTCAGCCGCCACGACGCCCTGTAGCCGTAGAAGCGCTCCACGCCCATCGCCGCGAGGCAGATCGCGAAGGTCATCAGCGAGCCGCCGGCCAGCAGCGGAACGAACGAGCCGAAATAGAACCGCGTCAGCGCGAATGTCGCCGCCGGCGCGCACATGAACGCAGATGCCGTCCAGTACCGTGCCGAATCCAGATTGGGATAGCTGCGCATCACGTAGGCCCAGATCAGGCCCAACGCGAGGAAATTGACCACGAAGGCGGTCCACAGCGTCGGAACGTTCAGCATCCCGACAGCAGGACGCCGCAGGCCCTGTCCTCGATGTTCAATAACGCCACGCTCATGAGCTACCCTGTTGTTCGGGGCAACATGGGCGCGGCGCAGTTAACGGTTCCTCAAGGGCGCAACCAAGATTGCGCCTTGGTTTTGAATCAATGAAGACACTTTTTACGATCCGCTAACCTTGTCAGGACCCGAGCGCCAGCGGCGCAACTTGCCGGCCAATGCATCGAGCTGTGGATAAGCGCAACGGCGCTGGTGACGGCGTGAGGCAGAGCTTCGCGAATCTGCTGGGATCGACACCCGAGGCATGATGCATGGCTGGCGTGCGCCAGCAAGCCTCGAAGTCGCGTTGCAATCCATCAAACTCCTGACGAGGATTCCATGGCGAAGAAGGCGAAGAAGGCCGCAAAGGCCACCAAGAAAGCTGCGAAGAAGACCAAGAAGGCTGCCAAGAAGAAGTAGTTGCACTTCCCGGGTGGGAGCGCGGCTTCCACCCGGCTCTCAGTTGGCTCGACCGCTAGCCGATTCTACTACGTCTCCACCGGTCGGCGTTTGCCACGCATCACCCTTTGAGCAACGCTGGCGGCGCGAGACCTTGCCTCATCCGATATCGGGCGTGCGCTCGAGCGTCACCTCGGCCTCGCGCAGCACGTCCAGCGGCGCCCACGGCTTGCTCCAGAACTTCGTGCCGCCCGGCAGCGGCTGCGACAACGGGCGGCCAGACGTGACGACCACATTGATGTGGGGGTGACGCGCCTTGGCGACATGGGCAAGCTCGACCCCGTTCATGCGGCCCGCCAGATTGACGTCGGTCATCAGCAGCACGATGCGATGCCCCGGCTTGTTCAGGACGAGTTCGGCGGCCTCCGCGCTCTCACACGCGATCACGTCGTACTCGCTCTCTTCGAGCAGCAGCGTGATCATCTCGCGCTGCGCCAGATCGTCTTCCACGATCAGTGCGGTGGCGCGAAAAGGTTGCGACTGTCCCATGCAGGTCCTCCACGAATGTGTGCTCGTAAAGTAATGTGAGTTAAAAGCTGAACCGCCGGATGGTTCGGTTCCAATCAGAAAAAGTGGCAGAAAACCCAGCTGCAATTCAACCAGGCACGTGGAACCGGTCCATCAGGGGAGTGAAGCGACAATGACGATCATTCGAGGCGCAGCTGCCGCCGTGACAGGCGCAGCCAGCGGTATTGGCCATGCGCTGGCGCAGGAGCTGGCGGCGCGCGGCTGCGATCTCGCACTTGCCGATCGCGATGAGGCGGGCCTCGCAAGCCTCGCCGCCGAGCTCACCGCAAGCGGCCGCAAGGTGACCACGCACCGGCTGGACGTCAGCGATGTGGTTGCGGTCACGCAGTTCGCCGAGGACGCGACCCGCGCGCATCCCGGCCTCAACATCGTCGTCAACAATGCCGGCGTGGCACTGTTCGGCAGCTTCGCCGAGATCGATCAGGCGGAGATGGACTGGCTGTTCAACATCAATTTCTGGGGCGTCGTGCACGGCACGCGCGCGTTCCTGCCACATCTTTCGCGCCGGCGCGAAGCGCATGTCGTCAACCTGTCCTCGATCTTCGGCATCATCGCTCCGCCCGGCCAATCGGCCTACGCCGCGGCAAAGTTCGCGGTAAGGGGATTTTCCGAGAGCCTGCGCCACGAGCTCACAGCCGCCGGCAGTCCGGTGCGGCTGTCGGTCGTGCATCCCGGCGGGATCGCCACGGCGATTGCGCGCAATGCTCGCGCTGGCCACGGCATGACCGACAATGCGCGCCGCGTGCAGGCCATCGAGCGGTTCGAGCGGCTCGCCAGGACCAGCCCACGCGACGCCGCGTTGCGGATCATCCAGGGCATCGAGCGCAATGAGCCCCGCATCCTGATCGGCAGCGATGCCCGCTTCATGGATCTCCTGCAGCGGTTCATGCCGGGCACCTATTGGCGCGTGATGGCGAAGCGGCTCGAGAAGGCGGCCGCGAAGCAGGCGTGAGCCACGGGACAGGGGGCCCCGCCCCGGCTCGCGCCCGTGGCGGATACGCCGGAGCGATCGGCGTGTCGGCAACCTTGATACGTCAGCCGCCCAACGAGCGGTCAGGCCGCTCTGATATGGGCCAGGAACTGGTTGACCTCGCTGCGCAGCCGGGTCGACTGCTGCGCGAGTTCGCCGGCCGCCGACAGCACCTCGTTGGCGGCATGCCCGGTCTGCACGACGCCGGACGTGACGCCCGCGATGTTGCGCGTGACGTCCTGGGTCTTGCCGGCAACGACGTTCACACTGCCGGCGATCTCGCGGGTCGCCGCGTCCTGCTGCGCGATCGATGAGGCGATGATGGTCGAGATCTCATCGACCTCCTGGATCGTGGCGCAAATCATGCCGATGCTGTGGACGGCAGCGGCGGTTTCGGCCTGAACCGCGGCGATCTGAGCCCCGATCTCTTCCGTTGCCTTAGCCGTTTGGGTCGCCAGCGTCTTCACCTCGCTGGCCACGACGGCGAATCCCCTGCCCGACTCGCCGGCGCGCGCGGCCTCGATCGTCGCATTCAGCGCCAGCAGATTGGTCTGGCTGGCGATCTGGGTGATGAGCGCGACGACCTCGCCGATCTTGCCGGCCGCGAGGTTGAGCCGCTGCACCTTGTCGTTGGATTGCTGCCCTTCGTCCGCCGCCTTGCGAACCACGGACGACGCACGCTCGAGCGTCTTGCTGATCTCGTTCATCGAGGATGACAGCTCTTCGGCCGCCGAGGCAACGGTGTTGACATTGTCCGATGCGGAGCCGCACGCCTGCGATACCGTCAGGGCCTGCTGTTTCGACTGATCGATCGTCACCGACATCGAACGGGCGGTCGCCTCCATTTCGATGGCCGCAGCCGACACTGCGTCGACGACGCCGCGGACGCTGGCCTCGAAGCCATCGGCCACCTCCATCAGCATGCGGCGCCGGTCCTCCTCGGCACGAGCCTGGGCCTTCTCCTGCTCCGCCTGCAGATCCCTCATCCGGACGGCGTTGTCCCTGAAAATCGAAACGGCGCGTGCCATCTGTCCGACCTCGTCCTTGCGCCAGTCGGCCGGGACGCGAACGTCCAGGTTGCCGTCGGCGAGCTCGCGCATCGCGCTCGTCATCTGGACGATCGGGCGGGAGATGCTGCGCGCGATCAACAGCCCGGCGAGCGCGATCAGCACGAGGCCGGCCAGCGTCATCCCGATTGCCAACGCCCCGGCGCGATTGCGAGCCTGGATGAACTCGCTGTTGTCCATGACGATCTCGACGGCACCGATCGGCTTGCCGGAGAAATCCTTGATCGGGCCCAGCAACGCGACGACCGGAACACCTTTGAGCTGTCCTTGGCGCGACAGGAAGCCGCCGGCCGACGCCTCCCGATAGTCGCCGCTTGCGAAGAAGGAGGTCTCCCCGATCGTCGTCGCGAACAGCTTGAAGCCGGTGTCGCCAGCCAGGCGGAACGCGACGTCGACACTGCGGCTGCGCTTGAACTCGTCGAAGAAGTTTTGGCCAAAGGTCAGGCCGAACTCGACTGAGCCCAGATGTTTGCCGGCGGAAACGATCGGTACGACGCCGCGGAGGCCGAGGCCGGCAACGCCGCCCTCCAGCCCGACGATCGGCTTGCGGTCGGTGTTGGCGGCCACCACCGTCTTGCGGAATCCCGACAGATCGTCGCCGAACTTGGCCGGCTGGTGCACCCGCAGGAAGGACATCGCCGGCGGCGTGTGAAACTGAAACTGGTCGACACCGTAATCGGCTTTCAGGCTGGCCATGCCCGCACCGAACAGCCGCATCAAGGCGTCGCGGTCGTTCTGCGCCATGGCGTCCTGGACCGCGGGGATCTTGGCGACCACCGCGCTCATCGCTTCCGCGCGGGTCGACTCCAGCTGCAGGCGCGAATTGAAGGCGTCATATTGGGCGTGGAGTTCGCGCTCATTGGCGCGGTCGATGATGCCGCCGATGATCCACATGGCGACCAGCAGCACGAAGAGGGCCGTCGCTGCCGCACCGATCACCAGAGAAAGGGTGATCCGGGTTCTCAAGCCAACAAACTTCAACATGCGATCCTCGAACGTCGACTGGTGTCCGAGTATTGCAGCGCTGCAACTAATTATTCCTGAACGAGTCAGCCATTGTAGCGGACTAACAGCAAACTCTCGCGACGGGGCGGCGCGACGTTGCTAGCGAAACTCCCGTCCCCCGACTTGTTATTAACCTGCCGCAATCCCCTTTGATTGCAGACATGCCGACGTTCAACTTCGCATATCTTCGATCTCAGGCCATGACATCGCTGAATGTCGGGCTGGTCGGACAGTACGAGCCTACGCGACAGGGCCGCCCCGCGCCCGCCAGCCGCTCATGCCGCCGGCATAGTGGCGGATATCTTGCCGCCCGGCCGACAGCGCCCGCCGCAGGGCGGTGGCCGAGCGGCCGCCGGCCTGACAGATCAGAACCACCGGCTTGTCGTGCACGAGGTTGCCCGGGTCGAAACGCGACAGCGGGTGATTGACGGCGCCCGGGATGTGGCCGCCCTTGAACTCATGCGGCTCGCGCACGTCGACGATGACGCAGCTTCGCTGCTGATGCGCCCGCACCAGCTCATCATGCTCGATCGCCGGCACGCTGGTCGACCCTGTCAACCTGCTGAACAGTCCTGATAGCATGGGAGGAACCTCTCACTGTTTGACGTAGGGGCACTCGGGCGACTCAGCCTAGCCCTGCGTCCGCTTCGCCTTGGCCTCGGACGCTTCGACCCAGAAGAAGAACGCACCTGCGCCGATCGCGAGCGCGGCGAACCAGACGCCATCCGGCACGCCGGTGATGTCGGGCAGCCGCACCTTGCCGAGCGCCCAAACATTCAGGACGTGGGCCTTCACCCAGTCGAAGCTCAGCGCGTAGAGGATCGCGCCGACGATCATGCCGAAAGCGCCGACTGCGGCATGCACGCTGCCGCTGGCGATGGCGCCGAGCGCGGTGCCCGGGCAGTAGCCGTAGACCACCATGCCGATGCCGAAAAGCGCCGCGCCGAGCGCGACCGCGAGCATGTTGGCGTCCTTGACGTAGTATTTGGTGTTGCCGGTGTCGACCAGCAGCAGCACGCCGATGCCGCCGACGACGATCGCGGTGCCCATCACCTTCAAGACGGTGAAGTCGCGCAGCCGGAACTGATTCTCGATCACGTTGCAGCTCGTGACCTTGCCCTGCTGTAGCAGATAGCCGAACACGGCGCCCATCAACAGCGGGCCGGCGATGCTCATCAGCGACGTCATGGCCCTTCTCCTACGCTTTGCGGAACATGAGGCGCGACACGAAAAGGCCGGTCGCGAACATCACGGCGAGGAACAGCCAGCTCGACAGCGCCAGTTGCAGACCGCCTGAAATGCCGTGTCCGCTGGTGCAGCCGCCGGCCAGACGCGCGCCATACATGATGACGATGCCGCCGAGAAACGCAGCGACGAAGCGCTTGAACACCGACGGACCAAAGCGCTCCCTCCAGACCTCCGGCACCAGCTCGAGGCGCCACGTGCCGGAGATGACCGCCGACAGGAATGCGCCGAGCGGAATGCCGACCAGAAACCAGACGCCATAGTCCCATTTCAGCGGCATCGACTTCCAATAGCTGTTGGCGGCGACGGCGTCGGATCCGATCACCGGCGCGGCGAACAGCGCCGCGATGCGCGAGAACGCCGTCGTCACGCCGAGCGGGTCGCCGAACCCGGCAAAGGCCACCCAGCTGAGGATGCCGATGCCGGCGCCGACCAGATAAGGCGACCAGTCGATCCCCCGGGACGTGCCCAGATCCTTGACCATGACGTCGTTCATCATTGCCACGACGGGTCCTCCCTGCTGACGCGGCCCAGCGCCGCGACCGACGTACGCCACTATATACATATATTCGAATTTATGCAATTATATTCAGCGGGTGCCGATAGGTGACGATGCCGATAGGTGAAGAGGCGGGGCTCTGCGGTAGCGTGACGGCGAGGAAACAGCGGCACTGACGACTTCGGGAACGGCAGCCCCGCGCAAGCCGCGGCGGAGCTTGATCCGCCGCGGCCCCACGCGCTCTATTCATGTCGGCGCGGGCCTCGCAAGCCCATCGCCACCACGCGACTCGGTCGCGCAGCTTGCCGCGGCCGCAGGGAGAAGTCATCGAGATTGGGCTCGCAGGCCAACGCAGAAGCGATGGCCGGCGAGGGGTGGCCGGGGCCTGCGCACCTGTCCAGCACCCCCGACGCGGCCCGGCGAATGGCGGCGAGATCGGATCTCTGCGGCTCTCGGTCGCTGCGAGCTCCTAGGCGGCTCTCACGCCGGCGATGAACTTCTTCACTTCCATGCTCAGTCTGGCACTGTCGTCGGCCAGCGATTTCGCGGCGGACAGCACCTGGGACGCGGCGGTTCCGGTATCGACGGCGCCGCGCTGCACATCCGCAACGTTGGCCGAGACCTGCTGCGTTCCCGCCGCCGCGTGCTGGACGTTGCGCGAGATCTCCTGCGTCGCGGCGCCCTGCTGCTCCACGGCCGATGCGATCGTCGACGAAATCTCCTGCAATTTCTCGATGGTGATGCTGATGTCGCGGATGGCACCGACCGATTGCTGGGTGGCGGACTGGATGCCGGAGATCTGCTGGCCGATCTCGCCCGTGGCCTTCGCCGTCTGCTCGGCCAGCGCCTTGACCTCGGATGCGACCACCGCAAATCCGCGGCCGGCCTCGCCGGCGCGTGCGGCCTCGATCGTTGCATTCAGCGCGAGCAGATTGGTCTGTCCGGCAATCGTATTGATCAGCTCGACGACGTCGCCGATGCGGGCAGCGGACTTCGAAAGCTCGCTGACCTGTTCATTGGTCTTGCGGGCCTGTGCCACCGCCTCATTGGCCATCCGGGCGGAATCCTGGACTTGCCTGCTGATCTCGTTGACGGACGCGGAGAGCTCCTCGGTCGCAGATGCCACCGACTGCACATTGGTGCAGGCTTCCTCGGAAGCCGCGGTGACGGACGTGGCGAGGTTCTGGGCTCGGCTCGCCGTGTTGCTGAGCCCGCCGGCGTGACCCTCCAGAGTGCTCGATGCCGTGGACACGGTGTCGACGATCTCGCCGACCACGGCCTCGAAGCGGCCAGTGATCTCGTCGAGCCGCCGGCTGCGTTCCAGTTTCACCTCCGCCTCTTTCGAAGCGATGTCGTCGGCCAGCTTCTTCGCAATCAGGGCGGTCTTGAAGACCTCCAGGGCGTCGGCCATCATGCCTACTTCGGTCTTCTGGCCGCGATAGGGGATCTCCATCGCCAGGTTGCCCTCACCGAGCGCCTGCATCGGCCTGATGATGGAGGCGATGCACCGGGAAATGTCGCGAACGAACCAGCTTCCGATGCCGACGCCGGCGAGAACGGCAAGGACGATGACCGTCGACATCAATTCAAATGCCTCCGCATAGCCATCCGCGGCGATCTTGGTTTCGGCGTCGGCGCCACGATTGTTGAGGTCAATCAGCTTCCGAAGAAATTCGTCCGACTGATTGGCGACGCTCCGGACCGTCTTGTTGAACAGATCGCTCGCCTGCTTGGTCGTATTGCCGTTCCCTGCGCGCAGCACCTCGAGCACACCATCGGCAGCCTTGACGTATTGCTCCCAGCCCCGAGACCAGCTCTCGAACAGGCTGCGCTCCTCGGCCGACGAGATCATCGCCTCATAGGAGCGGCGCGCCGTCGCGATGACGACGAGCGTTGCCTTCATGTTGCGGTCGAGATTGTCCTTCTCCTCAGTCGTATCAGCCGTCATGTAAGCCCGGAGCTGCGCCCGATTGAGGTTGATCGCCGAACGCAACTCGCCGAGCACGCGCACGCTTGGCAGCCAGTTCTTGGCGATCATTTCGGTATGCGTATTGATTGTCTGCATGCCGCGGACGGCCAGCAATCCGACGATGGACATCGCCACCAGCAGCAGCGCAATGACGGCCGCCATCTTTGCTCGAATGGAGAGTTGCGACATCTCGCGTGCCTTTCGTCGTCCCGGCGATTCGTATCGGTCCGCCGCATGATTGCGCCGTCCCCCGCGCGACGGTAACACCCGACCTTCGCAAATTGGTTAACATGCGGGATCTCCAGACCGGGATCTACCAACGTGATGTTCGGGCGTGATGGTCCGAATGCCGTGTTCGGCACGCATCTCCTGTGGCCAACCGCGGACTACGCGATCTGCGCGCCGGCGTGACGATGCAAAGACGCGTGTCTTCAGGTTCGATCCGATCTGATCAGACAGTATTTTTCGTCAGAGGCTGGAAGTGCGCCGACACACCAGGCATCGACGAGCCTGTGACCGGAGATTCATGAATGCTGCTCTTTGACGCTGCATTTGCAATGCCGCTCGGCAGAGGCAGGCTCGCTTCCGCAGGATGCCTCAAGAAGGCATGGCGGAGGGCGACTGAACCGGGCTCTGCGCCGGCTTGGTGGCGAACAGCCAGCGGTCGACGACAAAATCGGTGACGGCCGCACCCAACCACATGCCACCGAGCACGATCCACGCTGTGAGCGCGAACACCGATGCCCCGGTCACGCCGGCGCCAACGGCGCAGCCGCCCGCCAGCATCGCGCCGAATCCCATCAGGACGGCGCCGATCATGTAACGGCGCATGCCGCGCCCATCCGAGAAGCCTTCGAGATTGAGTTCGCGCGCCAGCGCGGCCGCAACGAACGAGCCGATGAACACACCCGGAATGATGCCGAGATCGAAGCCCGGCTTCAGTTGCGGGCTGGCGAGCACCTGCATCAGCAGCTCCGCCGAAGGACCGCTGAATGTCAGGCTCTTCAGCGGCACCGGCGAGAACGAGGCCTGGCCGAGCTGATAGGTGAGGAGCCAGCCCCCGGCGACCGCCGCGCCCGCGGCCACCGCCGAGCGCAGGATCTTCGGGCCAACCTGAAACTTCGACACGGCGGCGAGCCCGGCCAGGAACCACAGCATGCCGAAGCCGAGCTTCTCGGGCGTACCGCCGCCGAACAGGCTCATGATGTCGCGCGACGGTCCGCCGTCGACGAGCCAAAGATTGGTGAGCCACTCGCGTGCCGGCGCGAGCAGGCCGCGATAGGCGGACTGCGCCGTCACCGCGAAGATGAGGCCGGACAGCAGCGCCCGCAGATTGCCGTTGGCCGAGAGCACCAGCAGACGGCTGGCACAGCCTCTCGCCAGGATCATGCCGCAGCCGAACAGCGTGCCGCCGATCATCGCGCCGGAAATGCTGCCCTGCTGCGCCAGCTGGCGCGCTTCGGAGACGTCGAGCAGGCCCATTGCCACCAGCGCCTGGGTGCCCAGCAGCGCCGAGGCGAAGGTGAGGAGCCACACCGCCAGCCGCGGACCGCCCTGCCCGCGCGCGAACTCGATCGTGGCCGCCCGGAGGCAGAAGCGGCTGCGCTGGGCGAAGAAGCCGAACGCGCCGCCGGCCGCGAGCCCGCACAGCAGCGACACCAGCTCCTCACCCAGAAGGTCGATCAATGCGGTGAGCACAGGCGCTCCCGTCGTTCAGGCCGGCCGCTCAACCTGCCGGGCGGCATCGGCAAGGACGCATGTGCCCGTCACGGGCGCAGGTAGGCGTATCCACTCTGCTGCAGCTCGGTGAGGCGCACGACGCCGCCCTTCTCCGCCACCGCAAAGCCCGGCAAGAGATCGTCGAGCTTCACGCCCTGCGCCTTCATGGTGTTCGCACAGGCCTCGAAGCCGACGCCGGCCTTCATGAGGCGCTCGGCCAGAGCCGAGATGGTCTGGTCGGCCGAAATCGCATGAAAGGCCCGCAAGCCCGGACCGTGGATCACCAGGCGAATGTCTGCGCGTCCAGGTCCTCCGGTGCCATCGACGTGGTTCTGGAGGTTGCCGAGAACGAACAGGGCGCGGTCCTGATCGGCGAGATGATAGGCGACGCGCTGGCGCGGAGATTCCGTCGCCGCGCGTGCGCTGCTGACACCGAAGATTCCAAACAGGCTGGCAAGACCAGCTTGCATCAAAGATCGACGTTCCATGGTGGCTCCTAGCGCGCGGCTGCAATGAATCCTGCGATGCGATCAGCGGCATCCTCGGCGGCGAGATCGCGAAAGAAGTGATCTGCGTCGTCAATCGTCTCCAGTCGGACACGGCTGCCGGCGCGTGAGGCCAGCGGCGCGAACGACGCTGCCACGTCCGGCACCGTCTTGTCTTGCGCTGCCGCAAGCACCAGAACCGGCAGGCTCACATCGGCGATCAGCGCCGCCGTATCCTGGCGCCGGTCGGCGCGATAGAATGCTGCGAATGCGCGCGCCGTCACCTTGGCATCGCGGCAATAGATGAAGCCCGGCACCGACATCCAATCACCGCCGCGCCCGGCGGCGATCGCAGCCTCGGCCTTGTCGAGCAGCGGCGCCAATCGCTGGCCGTAGCTCTCCGCATAGGCGTCTCTCAAGCCGGTCTCGATGCTCGCCGTCGCCGGCGCCAGGAGGATCGCACCGTCGACCGCGGCCTTGGGATTGGCGGCTAGATAGCGCGCGACCTGATTGGCGCCGCGCGAATGTCCGAGGACGAAGACGTGCGACGACGTCTTGCGCGCTTCGCTCAGCCACGCGGTGATCTCCACGACCGCATCGTCCGTCACATAGTCATGGGGTTTGGCACAATCGTACATGCCGGTGCGGCGATCGAGACCGAGCACGAGATTGTGCGCGAGCGAGGCGATGCCCCGCTCGGCCAACGCCTTGGACAGGCCCTGGATGGTCTCCATGTCCTTGTGCGCGAGCGTGCCGTGCGTCATCAGCACCAGCGGCACATCCGGTCCAGACTGCGCCGGCAGTCGGAGCGTGCCGAGCGCCGTACGCCCGCCGATCGTGAGTTCGCGCGGCTCCTCGGCCGCGAATGCGATCGACGCAATGAACGAGACGACAAGAGCGAGCCACCACCGCATCGCAAATTCCTCAGGGACGCACGATCGTCCAGTTCTTCTCGGACAGCTCCAGCAGGGTCGCGACCCCGGTCTTGACCACCGTGACACCATCGAGCAGAGGCGGCCGCCGTCCCTCCTTGCTCGCGAGCGTCTCCAAGGTATTGCCGCAGGCGATGAAGCTCACATTGGGCATCGACTTGGCGAAGCCGAGCACCCGCTCCTTCACCGGCGAGCGGTCGGCCAGCAGCATGTCGAGGCCGCCATTGAACGCGACGATCACGATCTCGACCTCCGCGCCCTCGCCCGAATAGTGGCGGGAGACATTCGCGGCGACGTCGAGCACCGCGCGCATCTTGGCCGTATCCTCGTCGCTGATCTGCAACGCGAGCCTATGTGGCTCGGCTGCAGCGGCGATGGATGCAACCCCGCTTCCGGCCAGGGCGACGGATGCGGCCGCCAACAGCATCTCGCGGCGGCTGCATCCGGCAATCCTCACTCGACGCCTCGCGGCTTGCCGTCCTTTTCTTCCGGCGTGACGTCGACCGCCGTCGCGCGTCCGGTGATCTTGACCGGCGCGATGCAGTTCTTCATGCAGGGATCCTTCTGCCAGAACGCCTTCTCGCTCGTGGCCCGGTCATCCATGATGAACCCGCCCTCGTTCGGCATCTTGATCGTGGCGAGATTGCTGTTGCTCAGCTCGAAGTTCTGATCGGTGATCACGTCGTTCAGATAGAGCACATAGGCGACCAGCGCATAGTACTCGTCGACCTTCAGCGACTGCGGGCTGCCGAACGGCATCGCGTGGCGGACGTAGTCGAACAGCGTCGAGGCATAGGGCCAGTAGGAGCCGACCGTCTTGACCGGATTGTCTGATGTCAGCGATCCCTTGCCGCCGGCAAGCACCGGCCAGCGGCCGGCGCCCTCGCCGAATTCGCCATGGCAACTGGCGCAATTGTCCATGAACAGCTTCTCGCCCTGGGCGACGGTGCCCTTGCCGACGGGCAGCCCCTGTCCGTCCGGACGCACGTCGATATCCCAGCCGCGAATCTCCTCGGCGCTCGGAGCTCGGCCGATGTTGAAGCGCTGCGGCGCCTTTACATCAATCTTGGCCTCAGTCTTCTCGCCCGGGCCGCCGGCGAATGCCACCGAGCCCGCAAGGGTTGCGAGCGCTGCGGCGGCAATGATGAGCTTAGGCGACCTCGACATTCTCGACCTCACCGTTTGCCTGCACGTGCCAGGTCTGGATGCCATTGTTGTGATAGATGGAATTGTAGCCGCGCACCTTGCGCAGTTCGGCCTTGGACGGCTGGACGTAGCCGGTCTCGTCCTGGACCCGCGACTGCAAGAGCAGCGGCTCGCCGTTCCAGTCGAACTCGTAGTAGAAGCGCGTCAGCGCCTTGTCGAGCACCGGGCCGTCGATCCGCGCCGGCCACCAGTTGCGGCCGCCATCGAGCGAGACGTCGACGCGCTTGACCTTGCCGTTGCCCGACCACGCCAGGCCCGACACGATCGTAAAGCCCTTGCCATGCTTGATCGGCGCCTGCGGGCTCGGGCTCGTGATCACCGACTTCGCATCCATCGCCCAGGTGAAGCGTCGCGCCTTGCCGTTCGGCAAGAGATCCGTGTACTTCGAGGTCTCCTCGCGGGTGTGCCAGGGCTGGTCGCCGACCTTGATGCGGCGCAGCCATTTGACCCAGAGATTGCCCTGCCATCCGGGTACGACCAGGCGCATCGGATAGCCCT
Organism: Bradyrhizobium sp. HKCCYLRH3073; assembly: GCF_051167995.1. Classification (NCBI taxonomy): domain Bacteria; kingdom Pseudomonadati; phylum Pseudomonadota; class Alphaproteobacteria; order Hyphomicrobiales; family Nitrobacteraceae; genus Bradyrhizobium; species Bradyrhizobium sp. HKCCYLRH3073. The sequence continues at coordinate 42,352 of NZ_JBNPUD010000008.1, read as the reverse complement.
GCTCGGGATACAGCGCCTCGCCGTTCATCTTGTAGGCGATGATGCAGTCGTCGAGCGCCTTCTCGATCGGCAGGCTGCGATCCATCGACGCGGAGTCGGCGCCCTCCACCAGCAGCCATTTGCCGTTGGTCTTGACGCCGGCCTCTTCGAGCAGGGTGCGCAGCGAGACGCCGGTATATTGCACGCAGTGGATCATGCCGTGCGTGAACTGGCAGCCGTTGAGCTGGGCGCCGCGCCACTCCATGCCGGAGTTGGCGGCGCATTCCATGAAGTGGATGCGGTTGACGCGCGGATAGCGCTTGAGCTCGTCGAGCGACAGCAGCAGCGGCCGCTCGACCAGGCCGTGGATCATCAGCCGGTGATCGGCCGGATCCACGTCGGCCACGCCGCCGTGATGGCGTTCGAAGCACAGTCCGTTCGGCGTGATGATGCCTTCCAGCTCGTGCAGCGGCGTGAAGCTGACCGAGGATTCGCGCGAAGCCGTCAGCCATTCGACGTCGCGGCGGACGACGTCCTTCTCGAACTTCGACGGCTTGCCGTAGGGCCGGACGGCGACGCCCTCGCCGAGGGTGCGCGTCCATTCCGGCACGTTCGGCGGCTGGTTGGCGGGATTGCCGGCGCCGGCTCGCGCCTGCGAGGCCAGCGCGGTGGCGGCGAGACCGCCGGCCGCAGTCAGGAAACCACGACGCGAGGCGCGTGGGGCTGAGGGAAGTGATTTGTCCTTGGACATCGTCGTCACACTCCGGAGACTTTGACGGCCCGGTTGGGCTCGAGACGAACGGTTTTCTGGCGCTGCAGATAGCTCGACACGACCTCCCAGATCGGCGGCCCCTGCGTGCCTTCGTTGACGCTGGCCCAGCCCGCGACCTGATACTCGCGCGCCGGATCGATCGCGGCGCCGGTCTTGATCAGGCGCATGTCGGAGATGCGCCGTCCCTGCGGCTTGTTGACGTCGATGGCATAGGACATGCCGCCGATGCGGACCATGTCGCCGCCCTGCTGGTAGTAGGGATCGACGTTGAACAGGTTGTCGGCGACGTCCTCGATGATCTCCTTCAGCCGCGTGCCGGTCATGCCCATGCGATAGACAGCGGGATAGGTGATCGCGGTGGCGTTGGTGACGTCCTCGAAGGTGATGTCCTGGCCCGGCATCACGCTTGTACCCCAGCGGAAGCCCGGCGACAGCGCGATCTCGGCATCGCGTTCCTGCAGCAGCGCCTGGCAGATCAGGTCGTCGAATGTGCCGTTGAAATTGCCGCGGCGATACAGCAGCGTCTCGGTCCGTCCCAGCGGGCGGGCAAGATCGGCGGCAAACGGCTTGCGCACCTCGGCGATCTTCGCCGCCATCGCCGGGTCCGGCGTGATCACGTCGGAGAACAGCGGGATCAGCTTGTAACGATAGCCCTTCACCTCGCCGTCCTTGACGTCGAGATCTAGCCGCGAGACGAACTTGCCGGACGACCCCGACGCGATCAGCAGTGTCTTGCCGACCTTGACCGCTTCAGGCAATGCATCATGGGTGTGACCCGTGAGAATGACGTCGAGACCCTTGACGCGGCTGGCCAGCTTGCGGTCGACGTCGAAGCCGTTGTGTGACAGCAGCACCACGAGGCCGGCGCCGTCCTTGCGCGCCTTGTCGACCTGGGTCTGAACATCCTCCTCGCGCACGCCGAACGACCAGTTCGGAATCATCCAGCGGGGATTGGCGACCGGCGTGTACGGGAAGGCCTGGCCGAGCACCGCGATCTTGACGCCGCCGCGCTCGATCATCGTCGAGGCTTCGAACGCCGGCTCGTTCCATTCGGTGTCGCGGATGTTGAGGCCGAGGAAGGGGAAGCCCAAACCATCGACCGCCTGCTTGACGCGCTCGGTGCCGTAGGTGAACTCCCAATGCCCGGTCATCGCATCCGGCTTCAGCAGCGCCATGCAGTCGATCATGTCCTGGCCGCGGGTCTTCAGCGACGTCCAGGATCCCTGCCAGGTATCGCCGCCGTCGAGCAGCACGACCTTGTCGCCGCGCTCGGCGCGGATGGCCTTGATGACGGTGGCGGCGCGGTCGAGCCCGCCGATCCGCCCGTACGTCTTGGCGAGCGCCTCGAAATCCTCCGAGGTCAGCGCATAGGCCGACGACGAGCCCGGCGCGATGCCGAAGCGGGTGAGGAAATCCTTGCCGGTGACATGCGGCGGCTGGCCCTTGGCGTCACCGACGCCGAGATTGGTCGACGGCTCGCGGAAATACAGCGGCATCAGCTGGCCGTGGATGTCGGTGACATGCACCAAGGTGACGTTGCCGACCGGATCGAACGCCAGCAGCTCCTTCTCGGTCAGCTTCTGCTGAGCAAAGGCGCGGGTCGCACCCGCAAGACCGGAGCCACCCGTCAAGGCAGCCGCCGCCAATGCGACCTGAACGAATTCGCGACGCGATATCATGATGTGTCTTCCTTGTGGCCGCGGCTAGTTGCGGACCGACGGTGTCTCGACGGGAAGCCCGATGCCGCGCCAGGCGACGTAGATTTCGAGCGCGAGGAACTCGTCCGACAGCGGCTTGTAGGGCACGCCACGAACGTCGAACATGCAGCCCTCGAACCGTTCGTGCAGCGGGACCAGGCGCTGATCGCGCAGCCGGTAGGTCGGAAAGCCGTTGGTCTGGCCTTGGCTCAGAAAATCGGCGCGCATGAACTTGCCGTTGTTCTTCTCGTGGCAGGAGGCGCAGGCGAGATCGAGCTGGCCGACCCGCGTGTAGTAGATCTCCTTGCCCTTCTCGAACCACGGCGACATCGGTCCGTCGGTCTTCACCGCCACAGGCATGCCGCGCGACTGATAGCGGATGAAGGTCGTCATATCCGTCAGCTCCTTGGACTTGAACGGCCAGGGCTGCGCCTTCATATGCTCGGCGCGGCAGATGTTGATCTGCTGCTCGAGATTGACCGGCTTGTTGAGCTTCTCGCTCCATTTGGGCATGGCCGCGCCGACGCCCTTCATGGTCTTTTCCGCCTCGCCGTGGCAGCTCATGCACGACTTGCCTTCGCCGCCGTCGACCGTCTTCCAGACGTCGGCGGCGCGCTCCACCGCGAGGAAACCGGGATTCTCCAGATCGTCATCCTGGAGCGCGCGCGTTTCCTTGGTGCGGAACTGATAGCCCGAGATGATGGTCTTGAAGACGTGGCCGGGAGGCGCCGGAATGCCCTTCCGTTCGGCCTCCTGGCCGTACGTCGCGATGGCCGACAGGGCCAGCGCGGCCGACGCCAGGACGGCGAGAGAACCGTAGCGAATGGACATCCGTCACTCCTCCTAGCGATCACACGCTGCCGGTCAGGCCTTCAACGCGATCTTCTCTTCGGCCGTCACGACGGAGCCATCGTCATCCGTCCACGCGAACTTGAACGTGCCTTCCTCGTCGATCCTTGCGTCGAACTGGATGTACGGGTTGGCGGAGATCGCCGGCTCCAGCGCGCAGGAGAACACCGGCTTGCCGTTGAACTCGCAGGTGAACTTGTTGATGATCTTGCGTGGGATCGGCTTGCCCTGCGCATCCTTGCGCTGACCCGATTCCATCAGGTGCGAGACCAGCGTCTTGATCTGGATGATCTCGCCCTTCTTGGCTTCCTTCGGAAGCTTGATGCGCGGCTTGTCTGCCATATCAGTCTCTCCCCTGTCTCAGCCGCCGCAGCCGCCGATGGTGACCTTGACGGTCTTGCGCTCTGTGAAGAGCGAACCGTCACTCATCTTCGCGACCGCGATCACGTTCTGGGTCTGCGCCAGACGGATACGGATCGACGCCTCGGCCTTGCCGGACATCGGCGTGAACATCAGCGTGGCGACGCCGCCGTTCGGATTGCCGTCGGCCACGAACAGCACTTCCTTGACGTAGTTCTCGGCGGTCATCGGGCTTTCGACCGAGAGCGCGAGCGGCACGGTGTTGCCGTTCTCGGCGATCTCAGGCAGATCGAGCGTGATCTTGCCCTTGGCCGCTTCCTTGCCGCCGGTGAACTTCTTGATCATCTCGGCCGCGTCGTTGCTCGGCTCGGCGTTGGCGGCCATCGGCAGCACCGTCAAAGCGACGAAACCGCCGCCGAGAAGGAACGCCTGTCGTCTGTTGATTGCGCCCATGCATCATCCTCCAGAGGCGGTTATTTCAATGTTTCGAGATAGGCGACGACGTCCTCGACCTGCGCGGCGGTGAGGACGGGTTTGCCGACGAACTCAGGCCTGACGCGATTGAGTCCGTCGTTCTTGTAGAAGGCGGGCATCACCGTGTCGGTGAAGATGCGCTTGGGATCGGCGACGATCAGGCGCAGTTGCGCCGTGTTGTAGCGGGTCGCGACGCCGTCGAGCGACGGACCGAACTCGCCGTGAAACTCTTCCGACTTCAGCGACGACACCTGATGGCAGGCGAGGCAATTGCCCAGCGTCCGCGTCAAGAACACCTTCTTGCCGGCATCGGCATTGCCGGGCGCGCCCGTCAGCGATTTCGGAATGGCGTAGTCGACGACATCGAGCCTGATCGGCTCGTCACCTCGCGCGGTTGCCGACAGCAACACGCACAGCAAGGCGGCCGGAATCAAACGGCGCATGTTTCCACCCTGACCGACGAGGCGTCCCCTCGCCTTACGATGACACGACGGACTTACGATCCATCATATTCAAGAATTATGATTTGATAATGTGATTGGTGTCAAGCGTATTTCGATGCCGCAGTGCACTCAACCCTTGGTCGAAGCGAGATAGTCGCGGAATGTGCCGCGCTCATAGGCCCTCTCGCGCACGAAGCGGAACATTGCGAGGAAATGCGGCGGCTTGAGATAGCCCGGCGCGCGCGCCACCTCGCGCGCGAGCGGCTCCTTCGTAGAGACGCCCTCGGCCGATGGCGGAAAGAACTGGAACGTCGGCGTGAAGCGGATCGCGTAGCGCTCGGCGAGCTCCTTCTCGGCGAGCTCCTTGCCGTCGAAGTCGATCACCTTGCGCGCGCCGAGCAGGTTGAGCTGCAGCACTTCGAAATTGGCACGGATGTAGTCCGCGATCTCTTGATCGGCAAAGTTCACCAGATGCGTCTCGCGGCAATACGGGCAGCCGCGCAGCTCCCACATGATCGCAAGCCGTTTGCCTTCCGATGCCGCGCTTTCGAGATCCTCGCGCAGGTCCAGGAAGCTGTTGAGAAACCAGGACTGGTGATAGAGCCCGTCGTCGCCCAGCACCGCGTCGGCCTGCGCCGGCGCTGAGGCCAGGCCGACCGCCGCCGCGGCAGGCAGCAGCGCAACCAGATTGCGCCGTGTCATCGTCCGGTTCGTCGTCATCAGCCTGCTCGCGCGCTTTGCCAAGTCACTGGCACCAAGTCCACTTTGCCAAGTCCACGGAATTTCGATACATGATATTCGAATAACAGAATGTGAAAAGGACATTCGATGCTGCGCCGCGTCATGATGCTGTCGCTCGTGCTGTCATGCCTCACGCATGGCGTCCGTGGGCACGCCGAAGGGAACGCGGATGTTGCTGCCTTCATGCACTCGGCGATGGCCAGCCTGCGCACAGCCGCGAGCTATGGCCGCACCGGCAATGTGGGCTTGGCGCAGATCGAGCTCGACGACGCCCGGATCGCCTGGGGCAGGCTCAGCCGGCTCGCCGAGCGCTCCCATGCGCCCTATTCGGCCAGATCCTTTGCAGAGCTGATCGCCACCGGCAACGATCGCCTGAAGCAGGCGGACGAAGCGCTGACCGCAGGTGACGGGGCACGCGCTGCGGCGGCCATTGCCGCGTTGCGCCGGTCGCTTCACGCCCTGAGGCAGGACGCCGGCGTGGTCGAGCTCAGTGATTGCGTGTTCGACCTGTCACCCGTCATGGACGCGTTGCGCAACGCCGCGGCGCGGTTCGCAGCGGGCAAGGCCGAGCCTGGCGAGGTCGTCCAGGCCGGCACAGCGCTGCGCGACCGGCTGCAACGCTGCAACGGCCTCGCCACGCCCGACGTGGCGAGCCAGGCCGAATTCCGCCGCCTGATCGACGGCGCCACGACGAGTGCCAACGAGATCGGCCGCGCTGCGCGCGAGAGCGACGCCGGCCTGGTGCATCGCTATGCGATCGAACTGCAGTCCTTCGTCAATCTATTGGACTTCCGCTTCGGCTGATCAGCCGATGGTGGCGAGCGACGGAAAGCGCTCGAAGATCCATTCCGACATCCGTGGGATCACGCCGGCGAGAAAGGCAGCGCCGGTCAGGACGAGAAAGCCGCCCATCGTCTTCTCGACCAGGGGGAGATGCGGCTTGATGCCCTTGAGCATGGTCATGAACTGCCCCGTAAAGGCAGCGGCGATCAGGAACGGGATGCCGGTCCCGACCGAGTAGGCGGCGAGCAGCAGCGCGCCCTTCCCCACCGTCGCCTCCGCGCCGGCCATCATCAGCACGGCGGCCAGGACCGGCCCCGCGCACGGCGTCCAGCCGAAGGCGAAGGCCAGTCCCATCACGAACGCACCGAGCAGGCCGGCCGGCTTGCGTCCGACGTCGATCGTCGCGCTCCGGTACAGCAGCGGAATCCGGAGCACCCCGAGGAAGTGCAGCCCCATCATGATGATGACGAGGCCGGCGAGGATGCCGAGCTGGCTGAGATGGCCGGCGATGAACCGTCCGAACACCGAGGCGGTGGCGCCGAGACCGACGAACACCAGCGAAAAACCGCCGACGAAGCACAGCGCCGTCAGCACCGTCCGCCGCCGCTGGGCCATGCTGGTTTCGCCGATCGCGTCGGCCGCCGAGACGCCGGCCATGTAGCACAGGAACGGCGGGACCAGCGGCAGAATGCACGGTGACAGAAACGACAACAGACCCGCGGCCAGCGCGGCGCCCAGCGTGACGTCGAGATCCATCTTTCCTCCCGGTCGGCCAGCGCTGCGTGCCCGGCCTACCGGGCGGGATTCGGAAATCGCGCACTAGTACATATTCGAATTTAATGATAGATTGGCCGACAAGTCCAGAGAGGATCTCGGCATGACCGGCAGAACTGCATCGCGCGGATTCGCAACGCTCGCAGGAGCGGTGGTGACCGGCATTTGCCTCTCGTCGCCGGCTTTCGCCTCCGAGCTCGTGATGTTCGAACGTCCGGGCTGCGGCTGGTGCGCCCGCTTCAACGCGGAAATCGGTCCGATCTACGACAAGACTGACGAGGGGCGCGCGCTGCCGCTGCGACGGGTCGACCTTGCCAAGCCGCTGCCGACGGACCTGTCCGGTATCGATCCGGGAGCGTTCACCCCGACCTTCGTGGTGGTCGATCAGGGCCGCGAGATCGGACGCATCCGCGGCTATCCCGGCGACGCGTTTTTCTTTGGGATGCTGGGTCGTATAATGAATGCTACAAGCGGGGCGCCGGCCCGCTCCTGACGCCAACCGAGGGATCCCGAATTCATGCCGCTGCCGAACTTGAAGGACATCGAAACCTCTGCCGAGCTCGAGCAGATGATCGAGAAGGCGCGGGAAGCCAGCGAGATGCTGAAGGCGCTGTCCCACGAGTCCCGGCTTTTGCTGCTCTGTATCCTCGCCGAAGGCGAAAAATCCGTCACCGAGCTCGAGCAGTTCCTGGGCGAGCGGCAGTCGACCGTCTCGCAGCAGCTCGCCCGTCTCAGGCTCGACCGGCTGGTCACGACGCGGCGCGACGGCAAGACGATCTACTACAGCCTTGCGAGCGAAGATGTCCGCAAGATCCTGACGGCGATCTACGACGTCTATTGCGAGCCGGTCCGCAAGCGCCGCCGCTGACAGGTTCGCCCTCGCGGTCTCGGGCTTCGCATCGGCGCGCCCTGTAGCGGCGCAAGAGGTCTGGCGTCCCCGCCGTTCCTGGAGCACAATACCGGGAAACCAACGAGGACGTCGGAGAGGAATGCTCGGCCCGTCAGCACTGACGTTCATGTGTGGGCTGCTCGCGGGCGCCGTCCTCGGCGTCGCCGGCCGCGCCGGCCGCTTCTGTACGCTCGCGATGCTGGAGGACGCGTTCTTCGGCGCCGATACTCGCCGGCTCAAATCGTTCGCGCTCGCGGCCGCGGTGGCGCTGGTCGCAACCCAGTTGCTCGCCAGCTTCGGCCTGATCGACCTGTCGCGCTCGATCTATTTGACATCCTCGATTCCGCTCGGCGGCGCCATCATCGGCGGCTTGTTGTTCGGAATCGGGATGGCCCTCGTCGGCACCTGCGGCTTCGGCACGCTGGTCCGGATCGGCGGCGGCGACCTGCGCGCCATCGTCGTGTTCCTGGTGCTGGGCGTGTCGGCCCTGGCCGCGATGCGCGGGCTCACGGGATTCCTGCGCATCTCGCTGATCGAGCCGCTCTCCATCCGCCTGCCCGAGACCATGACCCAGGGCATGGATGCGCTGCTGTCGTCCGCACTCGGCTCATATGCGCGGCCGCTGACCGTATCCGTCGCAGCAGTTGCGCTCGCGGCCTGGGCACTGGCCGACGGGCGCCTCGTGAGATCGCCGCGCCTGCTGCTATCCGGCCTCGCCGTGGGCTTCGCGGTGGCGTTCGGCTGGTTCGCCACCAGCTGGCTCGGCAATGACGATTTCGATCCGGCGCGCGTGGCATCCCTCACCTTCGTTGCCCCGCTCGGCAACACCGTGCTCTACATCGCCACGCTTTCGGGCACGCACGCCGACTTCGCGATCGGCTCGGTCGCCGGCGTGATCCTGGGCTCGTTCGTCGCGGCGATGTTTTCGCGCGTTTTCCGCTGGGAAGCCTGCGACGACGCGCGCGAGCTGAAGCGTCACATGACCGGCGCACTGCTGATGGGCACCGGCGGCATCATGTCGATGGGCTGCACGATCGGACAGGGCCTCTCGGCCTTCTCGACGCTGGCGGTCTCGGCACCGCTGACGATGCTGGCGATCACCTGCGGCGCACGTCTCGGCCTCGAATACACCATGACCGGCGAATGGCGCCCTGCCGTGCGCAACCTGCTGCGTCTGACATCGTGACGAGCGGCTACGCTCGCGCAAGGTGCGAACTTGCTCCCACGGCTGGCCAATGACGCTGTGCCGCAGGCAAGCGGACCGTGGATTTCGTCCGTTCCCTCGACATTTTCAGTTCAACGCAAGCTTCGCAAATTGACTGCCCACTCCCAGTGGCCGTCTGGAGCGCAGTCCCCCTGATAATCCTCGGATCGTCCGACGCCGCGCTTCACGAGGCGGCACCGTCCTCCTCAGCTGCACAGCAGCTTACCGGGATGAAACAGGGATGCAGAGGCACAAACCAAAAACTCCCGCAGCCTCATCGGCTACGGGAGTGTCGGTCTCAATGGTTGCGGGGATAGGATTTGAACCTATGACCTTCAGGTTATGAGCCTGACGAGCTACCGGGCTGCTCCACCCCGCGTTAACTTGTGCGTCACCTTCAGGGAAGTGCCAGGCGGTCCTGGCAGACACCTGAGGCGCTGCCGATCCATCCCAAAGGCTTCCTGAGAAGGCTTGAGCCCGTTGGCCTAGCCGACCGTCGGGTGCGGGGCGGTATGTACCAATGCGAGGCCGGTTTGGAAAGGGCTTTCGGGAAGTTTTTTTGCCGGATTGTGACACCGCTTGTCGCGGGACTCATTTCAGAAATTACATCGATATGACAGACGCTTATGTGGCGGCCTGTTTGCCGGCGGGGACCAGGGGCACGGCGCGGGCTGGGGACAAGGAAAAAGTTCCTCGAAGGGCGGCGGCAGGGACCGACGACACACGCCCGCCAAATGGATCGGCTCCACGCGCGCGCTAGGCGGCGCGAAACCGACGCCGCGCTTGCCAAGGGTTCCGCAACGCGGCAGCTTTAGGCCAACCAGAATGACGGCCCTGCACGCGGCCGCGCTACACGCGAGGAGACGTCCATGGACCAGTCCCTGAAGAGCCCCGCCCTCTCGGCGCTCGACAACGCGTTCCACACGCAGGTCGAAGCCTCACGCAATGCGCCTCCGCCCGCCCTCGCAGCACGGCTGGACGGCCTGAAGCGGCTGCGGGCCATGCTGTCGGAGAATGAGACCCGCCTGGAGCAGGCGATCTCAGCCGATTTCGGCCACCGCTGCGTGGTCGAGACGACGATTGCCGAGACGCTGTTCCTGCAGGCTGAGATCAGGCACACGCTCAAGGCGCTGCCGCGCTGGATGGCGCCGCGACGCATCGCCACCGCGCTGCAGTTCTGGCCGGCGCGCAACCGCCTGATGCCGCAGCCGCTCGGCGTGGTCGGCATCATCGCGCCCTGGAACTACCCGCTGCAGCTGACGCTGGCGCCTGCGATCGGCGCGCTCGCCGCCGGCAACCGGGTCATGATCAAGCCGAGCGAGCTGACGCCGCAGTTCTCGGCGCTGCTGAAGGAGCTCATCGCGGCGAATTTCGACCCGACCCAGTTCATCGTCACCGGCATCGAGGACGGCGTCGCGGAGGCCTTTGCCGGGCTGCCGTTCGATCATCTGGTCTTCACCGGCTCGACCCGCGTCGGCCGCATCGTCGCTGAGGCCGCCGGGCGCAACCTGACCCCGGTGACGCTCGAGCTCGGCGGCAAGTCACCGACCATCGTCGACGTCTCCGCCAACATCGACGAGGCCGCCGAGCGTATCGCCTATGCCAAGCTGCTCAACGCCGGCCAGACCTGCATCGCGCCGGACTACGTGTTCGTGCCCGAGCAGCACGCGGACGCGTTCGCGAGCAAGCTGCACCGACACATGCTGCGGATGTTCGGCACCAACCCGGCCAATGCCGACTACACGTCGATCATCTCCGAGCGGCACTATGCCCGGCTGGAAGGATTGCTGCGCGACGCGATCGCGCGCGGCGCCAGGACGCTGAGCACGACCAGCCCGGAGGATCCGGCCTGGAAGAAACTGCGGAAGTTTCCGCCGACGATCGTGACGGGTGCGAGCGCGGACATGGCGATCATGCAGGAGGAGATCTTCGGCCCGCTGCTGCCGATCATGCCCTATCGGCAATCCGACGACGTCATCCGCCACATCAATGCCCACGACCGGCCGCTTGCGCTGTACTGGTTTGGCAGCGACGCGGCGGCGCGCGACGCGGTGCTGGCGCGCACCGTCTCCGGCGGGGTCACCATCAACGACTGCCTTCTGCATTTTGCGCAGATGAATCAGCCGATGGGCGGCGTCGGCGCCTCCGGCATCGGCCACTATCACGGCGAATGGGGCTTCAACAGCTTCAGCAAGCTGAAGCCGGTGTTCTACCGCTCGCCCTTCAACCGCATGAAGGATCTCTATCCGCCCTATGGGGCCAGCATCGCCCGCATCGAGAAGCTGCTGCGGTTTCTGAGCTGACCCGTTCGGTCATTCCGGGGCGCGCGCAGCGCGAACCCGGAATCCGGAGATGATGAGACGTCAACTTCGAGAGTCCGGGTTCGCCGCTGCGCGGCGCCCCGGAATGACGACCAAATAAAAAAGCAAATCAGGGAGACGAAGCACGTGACGGACGAGGTCGATTTCATCGTCGTAGGCGGCGGCAGCGGCGGCGCAACGGTTGCCGGCCGCCTGTCGGAAGATCCGGCGACATCCGTCGCGCTGCTCGACGCCGGGGGGCGCAACGACAACTGGATCGTGACAACGCCCTACATGCTATTCCTGATGGTCGCGGGGCCCGTCAACAACTGGTCCTTCACCACCGTGCCGCAGAGGGGCCTGGACGGGCGCAGCGGCTATCAGCCGCGCGGCCGCGGGCTCGGCGGCTCCTCCGCGATCAACGCCATGGTCTACATCCGCGGCCACCGCGCCGACTACGATCATTGGGCTTCCCTCGGCAATACCGGCTGGTCGTATGACGACGTGCTGCCCTACTTCAAGCGCGCCGAGAACAATGCCGAGTTCAACGGCGCGTATCATGGCCAATCGGGACCGCTGCCGGTCAACCGGCTGCGCACCGACAATCCCGTACACGACATCTTTCTCCAGGCGGCGCGCGAAGCGCAGTTTCCGGTCCGCGACGATTTCAATGCCGAGACGCAGGAAGGGCTCGGCCTCTATCAAGTCACGCAAGCCAATGGCGAGCGCTGGAGCGCGGCACGGGCCTACATCCAGCCGCACATCGGCAGCCGCAGCAACCTGCGCGTCGAGACATCGGCGCATGCGTCGATGATCCTGTTCGAGGGCAAGCGCGCCGTCGGCGTCAAGTACCGCCAGGGCAAGGAGGTCAAGCAGATCCGTTGCCGCCGCGAAGTGATCCTCGCCTCCGGCGCGTTCCAGACCCCGCAATTGCTGATGCTCTCCGGCGTCGGAGATGCAAGCGCGCTGGCGCGGCTCGGCATCGCCAGCATCCATCATCTGCCCGGCGTCGGACAGAACCTGCAGGACCATCCGGATTTCATCTTCGCCTACACCTCCGACAACCCCAACTTCTCCTCGCTGTCGCCGAAAGGCCTGCGCCGGCTGCTGGCGGGCATCGGCCAATATCGCCGCGAGCGCCGCGGCGTCCTGACCTCGAATTTCGCCGAATGCGGCGGCTTCCTGAAGACGCGGCCTGATCTCGACGTGCCCGACATCCAGCTGCATTTCGGCATGGCCGTCACCGACGATCACGGCCGCAAGCGCCACGGCAACGGCTTCTCCTGCCACTTCTGTCTGCTCCGGCCGAAGAGCCGCGGCACGGTGGGACTGAAGAGTGCCGATCCGCTGGCGCCGCCGTTGATCGATCCGAACTTCCTCGGCGAGGCCGACGATGTCGAGACCATGGTCGCCGGCTACAAGACGACGCTGCGGCTGATGGAGACGCCGGCCATGCGCAGCCTCGCCACGCGTGACCTGTTCACCTCGGATGTCAGGACCGACGACGACATCCGCGCCATCCTGCGAGCCCGCGTCGATACGGTCTATCATCCCGTCGGCACCTGCAAGATGGGCGTCGACGATCCGCTCGCCGTGGTCGATCCCGAATTGAAGGTGCACGGAACGTCCGGCCTGCGCGTGGTCGACGCCTCGATCATGCCGACCCTGATCGGCGGCAACACCAATGCGCCGACGATCATGATCGGCGAGAAGGCCGCCGACATGATCAAGGACGAGCTGAAGGGCTGAGACCGCTCGCCATCGTGGGAAATCAACCTGCGGATCAGCCGGGCCTCACGTCAGCAGGAAGCCGCCGTCCACCGTCACCACGCTGCCGGTCATGTAGCGCGAAGCGTTGGACGCCAGCAGCAGGATCGCGCCGTCGAGGTCGCTCTCATGGCCGACGCGCCGCTGCGGGATGCGCTTGATCAGCTTCTCGCCCGCCGGCGTCTCCCAGACCTCGTGATTGATGTCGGTGTCGATGTAGCCCGGCGCCAGTGCGTTGACGCGGATGCCGCTCGCCGCGAGCTCCAGCGCGAGCGCCTTGGTCGCCTGTACCACGCCGGCCTTGGAGATCGCATAGGGCGAGATGAACTTCACGACGCTGAAGCCGAGCACCGAGGCGATGTTGATGATGTTGCCGCCGGCCTTGCGCGCGGCCATGCGCCGCGCCGCTTCGGTTGCGGCGAAATAGGCGCCCTTGAGATTGGCGCCGATCACGGCGTCCCAATCCGCCTCGCTCTGCTCGACCGCGAGCTTCTCCACGGCGATGCCGGCATTGTTGATCAGCACCGTGACGGGCCCGAGCGCGGCCTCGGCGGCGTCCATGCCCCTGGCGATCGACGCCATGCTCGTCACGTCCATCTCCACGGCGGCAGCGCGACCGCCCCTCGCCCTGATCTCCGCCTCCAGCGCCTTGAGCTTGCCGGTCTGGCGTGCCGCGAGCGCGACGGCGGCGCCATGCGCCGATAGAACCCGGGCGAACTGCCGCCCGAGACCCTGGCTCGCGCCGGTGATCAGGATCACCTCGCGGCTGACGTCGAACAGCTCGGACATGGTTCCTCCCACGATTTGCTCATTTGTTGCGGCGCTTTGATACAGACGATTTGAAGCAGCGCAAACCGGAATCGTTTACCGGGCGCGGCCTACAACCGCGGCGGAGCAACCATGAACGCTTTCGACCTCGCCGCTTGTGCCGCACTGATGGTTGCCGTCTACAGCGGCTTCTCAACCGGGCTGTTGCGCAGCGCCATCACGATTCTGGCCTATCTGCTCGCGATGCCGCTGGCGATGGGGGCGGTCGCAGCGATGAGCCCGCAGCTGCAAGACGCGCACGGCACTCCGCTGGCCCAGAACTGGCTGCAGTTCTTCGCCGCCTTCGTCGTGATCGGCATGGCGCTGGGCAAGATCGGTCGCATCCTGCTCGACGAGGCAATCGGTTCCGAGGCCGGCTTTGGCGACCGGCTCGGCGGCGCGCTGCTGGGCGCGGTCCGCACCGGCATGGTCGCGACCACGCTGGTGCTGGTGTTCGACAGGATCGTTCCTCCCGAGCGCCAGCCGCGCTTCCTCGACGGATCACGCCTGCGTCCGATGCTCTCGCTCGCAGGCGCAAAGGGCTTCCGCTCGCTGCCTCCGGAGGTCGCAAGCCTGATCGACCGGCTGAAGCAGGAACGGCGCATCTGACCGACCCGGCGGCGCCTCTCCCGTCATAGCGAGCCATGCAATTCGGCACAGGCCGGCTGCTCTTATCAGCGGCAATGCCGTTGGCTAGAATGCGCCCATCTTCCTTTCAGCCTCACTGACATATCGGAGTGATCAATCGTGGATCTCGGGATCAAGGGCCGCCGCGCCATCGTCTGTGCCTCCAGCAAGGGTTTGGGCCGCGCCTGCGCCATCGCGCTCGCCAATGAGGGCGTGCATGTCACGATCACGGCGCGCGGCGCCGAGACGCTGGCCAAGACCGCGGCCGAGATCCGCGCGGCCAATCCCGGCATCACCGTGACGGAAGTGGCGGGCGACATCACCACGCCGGAGGGCCGCGCCGCGGTGCTGAAGGCCTGCCCGGACCCGGACATCCTGATCAACAACGCCGGCGGCCCGCCGCCCGGCGATTTCCGCAACTGGACCCGCGACGACTGGATCAAGGCGCTCGATGCCAACATGCTGACGCCGATCGAGCTGATCAAGGCGACCGTCGACGGCATGATGGCGCGCAAGTTCGGCCGCATCGTCAACATCACCTCGGCCGCGGTGAAGGCGCCGATCGACATTCTCGGCCTCTCCAATGGCGCCCGCGCCGGCCTCACCGGCTTCGTCGCCGGCCTGTCGCGCAAGACCGTGATCAACAACGTCACCATCAATGCGCTGCTGCCGGGGCCGTTCGAGACCGACCGCCTTCTCTCCACGGCAAAGGGCGAAGCCGAAAAGCGCGGCGTCACGCCGGAGCAGATCCTGGCCGACCGCGCCAAGACAAACCCTGCGGGTCGCTTCGGCGATCCCGAAGAGTTCGGCCTCGCCTGCGCCTTCCTGTGCGCCGCCAAGGCCGGCTACATCACCGGCCAGAACATCCTGCTTGACGGCGGCGCGTTCCCGGGCACGCTTTAAGCGGCGTATTGCGGGAAACGTTGGAGTGCAGAGGTCTCTCGCGACTTGCTCGCTCTGCGCCTCTCCCCGCGTGCGGGGAGATGTCGGATCGCATCGCCAGATGCGATCCGGGTGAGGGGGTACAGGCCTCACCACGAACACTCCCCGAGCGTTTGCCCTCTGACACCTCCTGTGCGGCTGCCCCTCACCCCACCCCTCTCCCCGTGAAGAACGGGGAGAGGGAGCGCACCGGCGTCGCGGGAGAGCGCTCGACTCTTAGCTGGAAAGCCTGCGGTCACTATTGCGTAGTAGTTACCTGCCCTGATCTGCAAAGACCTACCGCTTCGTGATCTCGTCCTCGTCGCGCTGGCTCGGGCTCGACGAATCCGCCGTGGTGCGGCCTTCGGTCCAGTCGATGCCGAACGCATCGAGGCCCTCGGCCAGCAGGTCGCCGAGCATCGGCTCGCCCAGCAGATAGCGCGCGGTGTGGCGGTCGCGCTGGCCGGCGGCCTCGCGGCGCAGCTCGTCCCACTCGTCGATATCGCCGTCGCCGCGACCGAGCCGCATCAAGGCGACGAGATCGGTCTGCTCATCCTCGGTCATCGCGTTGATGAAGCCGGTGATCTCGCGCACCACGGGATCATCGCCGCTGTCCTGGAGCACGTCGACCATGTCGTCATCGGCGGCATTCGAGCCGGAATCCTCATCGGTCGCCTGCTCCTTGACGTCGAACTCGCGCGCCTTTTCGATCAGGAAGGCAACCTTCTCGGGCGATATCGTCAGCTCTGGCATGGCGTTCTCCTCATGGACGGACTGCAGCAACGCCTGTTCCGGGCAGTTGATCCATTGCGCCGGAACAAGCCGCGCGGCATCGTTACCGGCATCAAGAATAAGACGAGGAAGCGCGCATGTCTTGGACGATCGGCCGGGTCAGGATCACCAAATTCGTCGAGCTGGAGACCGTCGGCGGCACCCGCTTCATCCTGCCGCAGGCAACACCCGAGACGATCCGCGAGCTGTCCTGGCTCACACCCGATTTTTCGACCGACGAGGGTCGGCTGAAGATGTCGATCCACACCCTGGTGCTGGAAACACCGAAGATGCGGATCGTGGTCGACACCGGGCTCGGCAACGATAAGCAGGGCCGCAGCGTGCCAATCTGGAACAACCGCGCGACACCCTTCCTGGAGACGATGAGCGCTGCGGGCTTCCCGCCTGACAGCATCGACATGGTGATCTGCACGCATCTCCACGTCGACCACGTCGGCTGGAATACGAAGCTGGTCGACGGCCGCTGGGGGCCGACCTTTCCCAATGCGCGCTATGTCTTCGGCCGCGCGGAATATGAGCATTGGCGCGATCACAGCGAGGCCGCCGACGAGACCGCGACCTTCGCCGATTCCGTCCAGCCGATCGTCGCGGCCGGACGCGCGGAGCTCGTCGGAAGCGAGGATGTGATCACCGACGAAATCACGCTGATCCCGACGCCGGGGCACAGCCCGGGTCATGTCAGCCTGCACATCCGCTCGGAGGGAGCGGAGGCCGTGCTGACCGGGGACGTCGCCCACCATCCCTGCCAGATGGCGCATCTCGATTGGAGTTCGACGGTCGATTCCGATCCGGCGCAGGCGGCCGCCACGCGCCGGGCGCTGTTCTCGCGCTTCGCCGACACTGAGGCGCTGGTGATCGGCGGCCATTTCGATGCCGGCCATATCCGGCGCAACGGCGCCACCTTCCGCTTCCAGGCAGTGCCGGGCCGCGGCAGCGCATAGCCCGCGAGGTTGAATTTCGCCCCGCCATGCTCCATGACAGGGCTCTGGAATACCAAGGAATTGAGGGAGAGAAACCAATGAAGCTTGTTCGCTACGGCGAGAAGGGCGCGGAAAAGCCGGGCCTGATCGATGCATCCGGCCAGCTGCGCGACCTGTCCGCGCATGTGAAGGACCTCGACGGTGCGGCCTATGCGCCGGAGTCCCTGAAGAAGCTCGCCGCGCTCGATCCGGCCTCCCTGCCCGCCGTCGCCGGCAAGCCGCGGCTCGGCGCCCCCGTGACCGGCATCTCGAAATTCGTCGCGATCGGCCTCAACTACTCCGACCACGCCAAGGAGACCGGCAACCCGATCCCGGCCGAGCCGATCTTCTTCCTGAAGGCCAACACCGCGCTGTGCGGTCCCTATGACCAGGTCGAGAAGCCGCGCGGCTCCACCAAGCTCGACTGGGAGGTCGAGATCGCCGCGATCATCGGCACCCGCGCCAAATACGTCTCGGAGGCCGAGGCGCTCAACCACGTCGCCGGCTACACCGTCTGCAACGACGTCTCCGAGCGCAACTTCCAGATCGAGCGCCTGGGCCAGTGGACCAAGGGCAAGTCGCACGACACGTTCGGTCCGGTCGGCCCGTGGCTCGTCACCAAGGACGAGATTCCGGACGTGCAGAACCTGTCGATGTGGCTCGACGTCAACGGCCTGCGCCGCCAGACCGGCACCACCGCGACGATGATCTTCTCGATGGCCAAGTGCATCTCCTACGTCTCGCAGTTCATGACGCTGCTGCCCGGCGACATCGTCACCACCGGCACGCCTCCCGGCGTCGGCATGGGAATGAAGCCGCCGACCTTCCTCAACGTCGGCGACGTCGTCACGCTCGGCATCGAGCGCCTCGGCGAGCAGCGCCAGGAGATCATCGAGGCGTAACGTCACCTCACCGTCATTGCGAGCGAAGCGAAGCAATCCAGGGCGTCACGCGCGGCTCTGGATTGCTTCGTCGCTTCGCTCCTCGCAATGACGGATAACAATCCGCATCGAGCCAACAGGAAGACGCCGATGAAACTCACCTTTTCGCCCGCCTCGCCGTTCGCCCGCAAGGTGCGCATCGCCGCCATCGAGCTCGGACTGATCGATCAAATCGAGTTCGTGCCTGCGGCCGTGGTGCCGGGTCAGGCCAACGAGGAATATTCGAAGATCACGCCGCTGAAGAAGCTGCCGGTGCTGATCCTCGACAATGGCGACGTCATCCTGGATTCCTACGTGATCGTCGAATATCTCGACGAGCTCGCCGGCGGCAACAAGCTGATCCCCGCCTCCGGCCCGTCGCGCTGGAAGGTCAAGAGCGAGCATTCGATGCTGCAGGGCATGCTCGATTCCATGCTGCTGTGCCGCTACGAGGCCTTGGTGCGCCCGGAGGGAATGCGCTGGCAGGCCTGGTCCGACGACCACTGGAACAGAGCCTGGATGGGCATGGCGCGCTTCAATGCGCAGAGCGACCTGATGACGCGCCCGTTCGACGTCGCCGCGATCGGCCTCGTCTGCGTGCTCGGCTATGCCGATTTCCGCTTCGCCGATTGCGGCTGGCGCAAGGCGTTTCCGGCGCTCGACGCGTTCCATAACAAGATGCTCGAACGCGAATCGGTGAAGATCTCGGTGCCGCCGGCGGCTTGATCCCCGAACAGGAGCTGCCGTGACGCTGACATTCTCGGTTGCAGACACGACCATTCATCGCATCATCGAGCAGGAAACCACGTTCCTGCCGGCGCGCGAGATGTTTCCGGAGCTGACGCCGGAGATGCTGGCGGCAGAGCGCAGCGCGCTGCAGGCGGCCGGCGCGCTCGATGCGCAGGACACGCTGATCCTGTGCTTTCAGTCCTACGTGGTGAGGACGCCTCACCACACCATCCTGATCGACAGCTGCATCGGCAACGACAAGCCGCGCGCGCGGCCGGTCTGGAACATGAAGAGCGACGACAGCTATATGCGGGCGCTCGCAGCCGCCGGCGTCTCGGTCGACGACATCGACGTCGTGATGTGCACCCATCTGCACACCGATCATGTCGGCTGGAACACGCGGCTCGACAATGGCCGCTGGGTGCCGACTTTTCCGAATGCGCGCTACGTCTTCGCGCAGCGCGAATATGACTACTGGGTGGCGCAGAACGCCAAGGCCGAGGTGCCTCCATTCGCCGACAGCGTGCTGCCGGTGGTCGAGGCCAAGCGCGCCGACATCGTCGGCGACGAATTCTCGATCGGCGATCATATCCGCCTGCTGCCGACGCCGGGGCATACGCCCGGCCATGTCGCAATCGCCGTGGGCAAGGGCCGAGACGACGCGGTGTTCGCCGGCGACCTGATCCACACGCCGTTGCAGCTCGGGCTTCCCGAACTGTCACCGAAGTTCGACGTCGACCCGAAACAGGCGGCTGTCACGCGACGAACGTTCCTGGAGCGTTATTGCGACACCGCGACGCTGTGCTGCACGGCGCATTTCCCGTCGCCCTCGGTCGGCCGCATCAGGCGCAAGGGCAGTGCCTTCGCCTGCGAGGCGGTCTGACGCCCGAGCCTGGCGTCCGCCGCGCGCTTTCGCATCAATCGAACAGGCTCGGCGTATGGTTCACGGCGGCGCCCTCGATCGCCAGCATCTTCAGCTTGGTCTCGACACCGCCATTGGCGGAGAAGCCGCCCGGCTTGTTGCCCGCCGCCAGCACGCGATGGCAGGGCACCACGATCGGGCACGGGTTGCGCCCGAGCGCCTGGCCGACCTCGCGTGACAGCTCGACTCCGCCGAGCTGCTTGGCGATATCGCCATAGGTCAGGGTCCGGCCCGGCGGGATCCGGCGCGCGATCTCGTAGACGCCGCGCTGGAACGCGCTGACGCCGTCGAGATCGAGGTCGACATCGCTGAGATCATCCGGCTCTCCGGCAAGCAGCGCCGTGATCCGCGTGATGGTGCGCCGCACATGCGGCGGCGGGTCGGCCTCGCCGATGCCGTCGTAACGCTGCTGCATCCGGATGCGGATCTGCGCGACGCCGCCCATCGGCAGTTGCACCGCATTGATGCCGCGCGCTCCCCATGCGATCGCGCAAGGGCCGATCGCGGTTTCGAAAATCGCAAAGCTGTGCTCTGACATGACGGACTCCATCGCCGCTCTGCCCCGTATCATCTGCCAGTCAAATTAGGCTTGGAGAATGTTGCGATCCACCCGGATTCTGCCAATGTCGACAGCGGAAGCGCCGTGATGCCCATCGGCAGGCCGAAAGCATGGGAGCACGGCGCAGGGGCAGCCCGGCGCAAAGAGCGGGCGCCTCATCCGAGGAAACCAAGGCGAGGGAGAAGGCCATGAAGCTGACGCCGGAGCAGATTGCATTCTTCAATCGCGAGGGCTGGCTGTTCCTGCCCGAGCTGTTCAGCCCGGAGGAGACCGCGTTCCTCGCCGGCGAGGCGGAGGCGATCTATGCCGCCGACAGGCCCGAGGTCTGGCGCGAGAAGAGCGGCGCGCCGCGCACGGCGTTTGCCGCCCACCTCTACAACGACGCCTTCCGCGTGCTGGCCGCGCATCCGCGCATGATCGAGCCGATCGAGCAGATCTTCGGCGAGAAACTCTACATGCATCAGTTCAAGATCAACGCCAAATCGGCCTTCACCGGCGATGTCTGGCAATGGCACCAGGACTACGGCACCTGGAAGCGCGACGACGGCATGCCGGAGCCGCGCGCGATGAACATCGCGATCTTCCTCGACGAGGTGATGCCGATCAACGGCCCCTTGATGCTGGTGCCGCGCAGCCAGCATGCCGGCGATCTCGAGGCCTCGCATGATCTGGCGACCACGTCCTATCCGTTGTGGACCTTGGACGAGGCCACGGTGACGCGGCTGGTCGCGGAAGGCGGCATCGTCGCGCCAACCGGAAAGCCCGGCGGCATGCTGATGTTCCACGGCAATCTTGTGCACGGCTCCGCCGGCAACATCACGCCCTACCCGCGCAAGATCGTGTATCTCACGCTGAACGCCGTCTCGAACCACATCCGCACCCCGACGCGCCCGGAGTACATCGCGCATCGCGACTTCACGCCGATCGAAACCCTGCCGGATGATGTGTTGCTGCAACTCGCGCGAGCGCATCGCGAGGCGGCGGAGTAAGCCATATCGCCGTCACGAAAGCAGGTCGTCATGCCCGGGCTTGACCCGGGCATCCATCCTCTCGGCAAAGCCGCCCTGCTGAGAGATGGATGGCCGGGTCAAGCCCGGCCATGACGACGGAGGTGGTAGTTGCAGGTCGCGCGACAATCTGGAAACCGGACAATACAATGAACCTCCACGCCCTCCTCCAAGCCCGCGCCGCCGCCGGCAAGCCCGTGCGCGTCGCGTTGATCGGCGCCGGCAAGTTCGGCTCGATGTTCCTGTCGCAGGTGCCGCACGTGGCGGGGCTCGAGGTGCCCGTCATCGTCGACCTCGATCCGGGGCGCGCGCGGGACGCCTGCCGCACCGTCGGCTGGAGCGCCGAGCGGATCGAACGCACCGCGTTCAGTCCCGACGGCGCAAAAGCGCTTGCTGACACCATTGATGTCGTCGTCGAAGCGACCGGCAGTCCGGCCGCGGGCATCCGCCACGCGCAGGCGGCCATCAGGGCCGGCAAGCACATCGTGATGGTCAATGTCGAGGCTGACGTTCTGGCGGGGCCGTTGCTGGCCGACGAGGCGCGCAGGGCCGGCGTTGTCTACTCACTCGCCTATGGCGACCAGCCGGCATTGACAGCCGAGCTCGTCGACTGGGCGCGTGCGACCGGCTTCCATGTCGTCGCCGCAGGCAAGGGCACGAAGTATCTGCCGGCCTATCACGACGTCACGCCGGACGGCGTCTGGCAACATTACGGCCTCACCGCCGGCGAGGCGCAGTCGGCCGGGATGAACCCGCAGATGTTCAATTCCTTCCTCGACGGCACCAAGTCGGCGATCGAGATGGCCGCGATCGCCAACGCGACGGGGCTCGACGTGCCCACGAACGGACTGCTGTTTCCACCCTGCGGTGTCGATGACCTGCCGCATGTGCTGCGGCCTCGCGACCGCGGCGGCGTGCTCGAGCGCTCCGGCATGGTCGAGGTGGTCTCATCGCTGGAGCGGGACGGGCGTCCGGTATTTCGCGATCTGCGCTGGGGCGTCTATGTCGTGCTGGAGGCGCCGAACGACTACGCCGCGGACTGCTTCCGGCAATACGGACTCAAGACCGATTCAAGCG
>NZ_JBNPUD010000008.1:0-15000 GCF_051167995.1 Bradyrhizobium sp. HKCCYLRH3073 | reverse complement strand
CGCGACAGCCTTCGCGCATCTTCTGGCTTGCCGAGCCGAAGCGCCGTGAGGCGCGAAGGCTGGTGGGCCTGGGAAGACTTGAACTTCCGACCTCACGCTTATCAAGCGCGCGCTCTAACCAACTGAGCTACAAGCCCTAACGCTCGAAGCTCGTCACCGCCCTGCCCGTGAGGGCCGATGCAGCAACCGCGCAGCCCCAGGCAGCGTGTTCGTCCGCGAAGAAAGAGAAACGAAGACGGCGAAATCCCGCCAATGGAGCTCAAGCAAGATCTGGCGATCTCGATGGCCCCTGATGTTTCTAAAACAGCTCGATAGCTGACAGGTCCGAAGACCAGTCGATCCGAAGATCATGCTGAAGAGCCATCCTTAGAAAGGAGGTGATCCAGCCGCAGGTTCCCCTACGGCTACCTTGTTACGACTTCACCCCAGTCGCTGACCCTACCGTGGTCGGCTGCCTCCATTGCTGGTTAGCGCACCGCCTTCAGGTAAAGCCAACTCCCATGGTGTGACGGGCGGTGTGTACAAGGCCCGGGAACGTATTCACCGTGGCGTGCTGATCCACGATTACTAGCGATTCCAACTTCATGGGCTCGAGTTGCAGAGCCCAATCCGAACTGAGACGGCTTTTTGAGATTTGCGAAGGGTTGCCCCTTAGCTTCCCACTGTCACCGCCATTGTAGCACGTGTGTAGCCCAGCCCGTAAGGGCCATGAGGACTTGACGTCATCCCCACCTTCCTCGCGGCTTATCACCGGCAGTCTCCTTAGAGTGCTCAACTAAATGGTAGCAACTAAGGACGGGGGTTGCGCTCGTTGCGGGACTTAACCCAACATCTCACGACACGAGCTGACGACAGCCATGCAGCACCTGTGTTTCGGGCTCCGAAGAGAAGGTCACGTCTCTGCGACCGGTCCCAAACATGTCAAGGGCTGGTAAGGTTCTGCGCGTTGCGTCGAATTAAACCACATGCTCCACCGCTTGTGCGGGCCCCCGTCAATTCCTTTGAGTTTTAATCTTGCGACCGTACTCCCCAGGCGGAATGCTTAAAGCGTTAGCTGCGCCACTAGTGAGTAAACCCACTAACGGCTGGCATTCATCGTTTACGGCGTGGACTACCAGGGTATCTAATCCTGTTTGCTCCCCACGCTTTCGTGCCTCAGCGTCAGTATCGGGCCAGTGAGCCGCCTTCGCCACTGGTGTTCTTGCGAATATCTACGAATTTCACCTCTACACTCGCAGTTCCACTCACCTCTCCCGAACTCAAGATCTTCAGTATCAAAGGCAGTTCTGGAGTTGAGCTCCAGGATTTCACCCCTGACTTAAAGACCCGCCTACGCACCCTTTACGCCCAGTGATTCCGAGCAACGCTAGCCCCCTTCGTATTACCGCGGCTGCTGGCACGAAGTTAGCCGGGGCTTATTCTTGCGGTACCGTCATTATCTTCCCGCACAAAAGAGCTTTACAACCCTAGGGCCTTCATCACTCACGCGGCATGGCTGGATCAGGGTTGCCCCCATTGTCCAATATTCCCCACTGCTGCCTCCCGTAGGAGTTTGGGCCGTGTCTCAGTCCCAATGTGGCTGATCATCCTCTCAGACCAGCTACTGATCGTCGCCTTGGTGGGCCATTACCCCACCAACTAGCTAATCAGACGCGGGCCGATCTTTCGGCGATAAATCTTTCCCCGTAAGGGCTTATCCGGTATTAGCACAAGTTTCCCTGTGTTGTTCCGAACCAAAAGGTACGTTCCCACGCGTTACTCACCCGTCTGCCGCTGACGTATTGCTACGCCCGCTCGACTTGCATGTGTTAAGCCTGCCGCCAGCGTTCGCTCTGAGCCAGGATCAAACTCTCAAGTTGAACTTGAAGCTTTGAACCGGCTGATCACAACGTTTGA
Organism: Bradyrhizobium sp. HKCCYLRH3073; assembly: GCF_051167995.1. Lineage (NCBI taxonomy): Bacteria > Pseudomonadati > Pseudomonadota > Alphaproteobacteria > Hyphomicrobiales > Nitrobacteraceae > Bradyrhizobium > Bradyrhizobium sp. HKCCYLRH3073. The sequence goes on along the minus strand of NZ_JBNPUD010000008.1, from coordinate 13,104 downwards.
CGAGGTCCCACCAATCGATCTCCACGCTTCACAGCGCGAAAACCATGGTGTTACCTTTGAAACATTGTCCGCCGAAGTCTTCTCGTCCGATCTCAGAACCAAAAGCCGAAGCTCTCAACCCCGAGACCCGCAAGGACTCCGCCGTCCACGTTTCTCTTTCTTCATCTTCACTTGTCAAACAGCCCGGGACCTCGGTCCCACCCTCATGCGGAGGGGTCGCTCAACCTTTTTCGACGTCGATGAGCAACCGGGTTTTACCGGTTGTGCATCACTCAACGAAAGTGAGGAGCAATATTGGCGCGAATGCTCGCCTCGGTGTGTCCCGAAGCGGCGCCGCGCTCAGTGATCGGGTTTATAGGGGGGGCCGATCGGGGTGTCAACGCCCAATGTCAACAAATCGTCGCATCGAATCATTTTTTTCCGGACAGCAGGAGAACCCCGATTTCTTGCGGACTTCGTGCCCCACTTGGGCCACAATCCTGCGACGATTTGTTAAGCATCGACCTGGGTTGATTTGGGTCCAGCGGGGACTGCCATCGATTCAAGGATGATCCAGATCAAGGAAGCGGCGAGCCCTTCGCCTGATACGGCCGAGACGACATCGAGAGATCCTGAAGAACAATAGCGGTTCGTGGAGTCTGGCTTTCGGGCCAGAGAGTCTCGAACCGACAGAAGCGCGCCATCATTCCGAGCCGTTTGTCTTGGACGTTAAGCCAACCGGCAGCTGAGTGATCTCGGTGCTGACTTTGAACTTGGGGGACGAAGGTTGAGCCATCGGACGTCACGCGGGGGGTATGGACGCGAGATCGGCATGATCGATCTCGGTCATGAGCCGCCGCTATCGGTCGATGGCTCCGAAGCCGCGGTGATCGATCGCCGCCGCGTCTCCGTGCAATGGTTCTCCGGTACGATTCTGACTGGTCTGTGCGGCGCAGCCCTCATCGGCGGCGCCGTTTTTGCGTCGCTCGATGGCGAAATGACCTTCGCGCGCATGCCGGAGCGGATGGAAAGCGCGCTGCGCGGCGCCTTCGGCGCCAACGACCGCGTCGCCACCTTGCGCAAGAGCGACCGCCTGCCCCCGCCGAGCGAAGCCGCCGCGGCGCGCAACGTGGTGCGCATCTCGACCGTTACCCGCGCGGGTTCGCGCGAGCTGATCCGGGTCCGTCCCTACGTCCGGATCTCGGGCAACCTGTCGATGGCGACCAGCGATCTGTCCGCCAAGATCCCGCCCTTCAACGCCCAGCGCCTGCTGAGCGACACCGACAACGACAAGACGGGGTCCGGCGAGGATCCGAACAATCCCGAGGCCGTCGAGCCCGACGCCGAGGTCTCATTCGTGACCAAGGATCTCGCCGCCGTGCTCCCCAAGGCGAAGATCGCGACCTCGGTGGCGCTCGACGAAATCGTCATGCGGGTCCGTGATGCGGCGAACTGGCGCGGCAACAATGGCGGCGTGCGCTACGCCTCACTTGCCAATGCCGCCGCCGACGCGGCCGGCGCGCAGGCCGTCCAAGGCGGCGACCTGAAACTGTCCTATGCCAATGACGGCACCTCGCCCGATCCTTACGCCGGCTTCGAGACCCGGGTGGTGCCGGAAAATGTCACCTTGCTGCCCAAGACCAAGGACCAGATCACCGGCGGCAATCCGCTCGGCGAGCGGGTTCACCTGGTCAAGAAGGGCGATACCGTCGCCTCGATCCTGCGCGACCAGGGCGCGACGCCCGACGAAGCCAAGGCGATCGCCGCCCAGCTCGGCCCGCGCGGCCGTGACGGCGGCCTGAAGGAAGGCGAGAAACTGCGCATCCTGATGGCGCCATCCAGCCCTGCCCCCGGCGCCCGGCTGCAGCCGTTCCGCGTCATCGTCGCCAACGACACCATGATCGAGGCGGTCGCCGCGCTTTCGGACCTCGGACGATACGTCGCCGTCGACGCGCAGAGCATGAACACGGTCACCGAGACCGCCGACAACACCAACGACGAGGAGGATGACGGCACCGGTGTCCGCCTCTATCAGAGCATCTACGAGACGGCGATGCGCAACAAGGTGCCCACGCCGGTCATCGAGGACATGATCCGCATCTACTCCTACGACGTCGATTTCCAGCGCAAGGTGCAGCCCGGGGATTCGTTCGACGTCTTCTATGCCGGCGACGACGACGACAAGCCCGGCAACAACGACAAGACCGAGGTGCTGTTCACCTCCCTGACGGTCGGCGGCGAGACCAAGAAATACTACCGGTTCCAGACCCCCGACGACAGCGTCGTCGACTATTACGACGAGACCGGCAAGAGCGCGAAGAAGTTCCTGGTGCGCAAGCCGGTCAACAACGCGATCATGCGCTCCGGCTTCGGCGGCCGCCGCCATCCGATCCTCGGCTTCGTCAAGATGCACACCGGCGTCGACTGGGCCACCGCCTATGGCACCCCCATTTTCGCGTCCGGCAACGGCGTGCTCGAGAAGGTCGGCCAGGAAGGCGGCTACGGCAAATATATCCGCATCAAGCACAACAACGGCTACGAGACCGCCTACGGCCACATGTCGGCCTTTGCCAAGGGCATGGAGCCCGGCAAGCGCGTGCGCCAGGGCCAGGTCATCGGTTTCGTCGGCTCGACCGGCATGTCGACCGGCCCGCACGTCCATTACGAGATCCTGGTCAACGGCCGCTTCGTCGACCCGATGCGCGTGAAGCTGCCGCGCGGCCGGTCGCTGGAAGGCCCGATTATGGCGAGCTTCGAGAAGGAGCGCGACCGCGTCGACCAGATGATGACCAGCCGCGGCCCCGGCGCGTCGCGCATCTCCGATGCCGGCCCGATCCAGGTGAATCGGTAGCCCTGCCCCTCAGCATGCTCCAAACGCAAACGGCCCGCGCTTGGCGCGGGCCGTTGCCGTTTGAGTGCTGCGGATGTTCGAGATCAGTTCAGCTTGCGCTTCGGGATCGGCGCCTCGAACGTCGCGATCTCCGCCGTACGATGCGCCTTGCCGTTGAAGGTCAGCACATTGCCTTCCGACGAGATGGCGACGTTGTCGCCATCCTTGATGTCGCCGGCGAGAATCATCTCGGCGAGCGGATCCTGCACGCTGCGCTGGATCACCCGCTTCAAGGGACGGGCACCGTAGGCCGGATCCCAGCCCTTGGCGGCGAGCCAGTCGCGCGCGTCGCCATCGAGCGACAGCGTGATCTTGCGCTCCTCCAGAAGCTTCTGGAGGCGGGAGAACTGGATCTCGACGATCCGGCCCATCTCGCTCTTCTGCAGCCGATGGAACAGGATGATCTCATCGACGCGGTTGAGGAACTCGGGTCGGAAATGGCTCCGCACCGTGCCCATCACCAATTCGCGGACCTCGGACGTATCCTCGCCCTCCGGCTGGTTGACCAGGAACTCGGAGCCGAGATTCGACGTCATGATGATCAGCGTGTTGCGGAAGTCGACGGTGCGGCCCTGGCCGTCGGTCAGACGGCCGTCGTCGAGCACCTGAAGCAGCACGTTGAAGACATCCGGATGCGCCTTCTCGATCTCGTCGAACAGGACGACCTGGTACGGCCGGCGGCGCACGGCCTCGGTGAGCGCCCCGCCCTCGTCATAGCCGACATAGCCGGGAGGCGCGCCGATCAGCCGCGACACCGAGTGCTTCTCCATGTACTCGGACATGTCGAGCCGGACCATCGCGGTCTCGTCGTTGAACAGATACTCGGCGAGCGCCTTGGTCAGCTCGGTCTTGCCGACGCCGGTGGGGCCTAAGAACATGAACGAGCCCATCGGCCGGTGCGGGTCCTGCAGGCCGGCACGCGAGCGCCGCACGGCGGTCGCGACCGCATGCACGGCCTCGAACTGGCCGACGACACGCTTGCCGAGCGAGTCCTCCATGCGCAGCAGCTTGTCCTTCTCGCCCTCGAGCATCTTGTCGACCGGCACGCCGGTCCAGCGCGAGACCACCTGCGCGATGTGGTTGGCGGTGACCGCCTCTTCCATCATCTCGCCGGCATTCTCCTTGGCCTCGATGTCGGCCAGTTGCTTCTCCAGCTCGGGGATGCGGCCATAGGCCAGCTCGCCCGCCTTCTGATACTCGCCGCGGCGCTGCGCGTTGGCGAGCTCGATCCGCAGGCCGTCCAGCTCGCTCTTGAGCTTCTGCGCGTTCGACAGCTTGTCCTTCTCGGCGCTCCATTTCGACGTCAGCGCCGCCGACTTCTCCTCGAGATCGGCGAGCTCCTTCTCCAGCGCCTGCAGCCGCGTCTTGGAGCCGAGATCGCTCTCCTTCTTCAAGGCCTCCTGCTCGATCTTGAGCCGGATGATCTCGCGGTCGAGCGAGTCCAGCTCCTCGGGCTTGCTGTCGACCTGCATCTTCAGCCGCGCCGCCGCCTCGTCCATCAGGTCGATGGCCTTGTCCGGCAGGAAGCGGTCGGTGATGTAGCGGTTCGACAAGGTCGCGGACGCCACCAGCGCGGAGTCGGTGATGCGCACGCCGTGATGCTGCTCGTATTTGTCCTTCAGGCCGCGCAGGATCGAGATGGTGTCCTCGACCGTGGGCTCGGTGACGTAGACCGGTTGGAACCTGCGCGCGAGCGCCGCGTCCTTCTCGACATGCTTCTGATACTCGTCGAGCGTGGTCGCGCCGATGCAGTGAAGCTCGCCGCGGGCGAGCGCGGGCTTCAGCAGGTTCGACGCATCCATGGCGCCGTCGGCCTTGCCGGCGCCGATCAGGGTATGCATCTCGTCGATGAACAGCACGAAGGTGCCTTCGGCCGCAGTGACCTCCTGCAGCACGGCCTTCAGCCGCTCCTCGAACTCGCCGCGATATTTCGCGCCCGCAATCAGTGCGCCGAGATCGAGCGACAGCAGCCGCTTGTCCTTCAGGCTCTCCGGCACGTCGCCATTGACGATGCGCAGCGCGAGGCCTTCGACGATCGCGGTCTTGCCGACGCCGGGCTCGCCGATCAGCACGGGATTGTTCTTGGTGCGCCGTGACAGCACTTGAATCGTACGGCGGATCTCCTCGTCGCGGCCGATCACCGGATCGAGCTTGCCGTCGCGCGCCGCCTGGGTCAGGTCGCGGGCATATTTCTTCAAGGCATCATAGGCGTTCTCGGCGGTCGCCGAGTCGGCCGTGCGCCCCTTGCGCAGGCTCTCGATCGCCGCGTTGAGATTCTGCGCGGTCACGCCGCCCTTGGCGAGGATGCCGCCGGTCTCGCTGTTCTTCTCCAGCGTCAGCCCGAGCAGCAGGCGCTCCACCGTGACGAAACTGTCGCCGGCCTTCTCGGCCGCCTTTTCCGCCGCGTCGAAGGCGCGCGCCAGCTCGGGCGACAGATAGACCTGCCCGGCGCCGCTGCCCGACACTTTCGGCAGCTTGCCCAGTGCGTCCTCGGTCGCCTTCAAAATTGCGCGCGAATTGCCGCCGGCGCGATCGATCAGACCGCCCGCGAGGCCTTCGCTATCGTCGAGCAGAACCTTCAGCAGATGCAGCGGCGAAAACTGCTGATGGCCGTCGCGCATCGCCAGCGATTGCGCCGATTGGATGAAGCCCCGCGCGCGCTCGGTATATTTGTCGATATTCATGATGTTTCCCTCAGCCTGCTGTGACGCCCCGAAGGCACGGCTTCAGCATCTTCATTGGGTTTCGGACCGCGCACGTTGACGTCCATCAACGCCGCAACCATTGACGTCGCCGGCTTGCGCCCGGCTTGAGTGGAAATGTGGGAAGGCGGTGCGAAAACGGAAGGGGCCGCTTCACAAATTCGTGTGCCCTGGCCGCGACCATGGGAATCTCCTATGAGGCGGCATGAGCCAGACCCCTCCCGCGCGCATCGCCGGCCTGTACCGCTATCCGGTCAAGGGCCTTACCCCGGAACCACTGCAAACGGCCCCGTTACGGGTCGGCGAAACGCTGCCGGCCGATCGCCGCTACGCGCTGGAAAACGGCCCAACCGGCTTCGATCCGGCGGCGCCGGTGTGGAAGCCGAAAACGGCGTATCTGATGCTGATGCGCAATGAGCGCTTGGCCGGGTTCAAGACGCACTTCGGCGACGCGACCAACATCCTCACCATCCGCAAGGACGGCGCGATCGTCGCCCAAGGCGACCTCGAAAGCGCCGACGGCCGCGCCGCCATCGAGGCGTTCTTCGCGCGCGCGTTTGCCGACGAGCTGCGCGGCCCGGTCAGGCTGCTGTCGGGCGGTGGCTACGCCTTTACGGATCTGGCGCGCAAGGTGGTCTCAATCATCAACCTCGCCTCGATCGCGGAGATCGAGACCTTGGTCGGCGCGACCGTGCATCCGCTGCGCTTCCGCGCCAATGTCTACGTCGCCGGCTGGCCGGCCTGGCACGAGACCTCGCTGATGGGCGAAACGCTGCGGATCGGCTCGGCGCGGCTCAAGGTCGTCAAGACCACCACCCGCTGCGCCGCCGTCAACGTCGACCCGGACACCGCCGCCCGCGACCTCGACATCCCGCCGGCGCTCATGGCCCGGCGCGGCAACAATGAATGCGGCATCTACGCCGAGGTGATCGCAGCCGGCGACATCGCGGTCGGCGACGAACTCGCGGTCGAGCAGCTGCGGCTGGTGTAGTTCGAGCACTCACCGCATCGACGGTGCGCCCCCTCTCCCGCTTGCGGGGGAGGGCCGGGGTGGGGGCGCCACACGCGAAAATCTTCGTGAGGACAGACTTCCCCGACCCGCATCGCCTCTCCGATGCGACCTCCCCCGCAAGCGGGGGAGGCGCAGAGCGCGCGAGCCGCGAGGGCTCACCTCATCAGTTCAAGTTCGAGAGGAGAGCTCTCAGTTCGGCATCACATAGGCATACACGCGGCCGCGCGACACCGCGCTCTCTCGGACGCGGTTGCCGTTGTTGCCGGAGATGACGATCGGATTGCCCTGGGCATCGACGCCCGAGACCACGCCGACATGACCGCCGCCGCGGCGGCTCATCACCGCGATCGCGCCGACCTGCGGGCCGGAGACGCGCTGGCCATAGCTCGCAAACGAGCGCGCCATGTCGGAGCCGGTGCCGCGATGGCCGGTGCGCTCCAGCACCATGTTCATGAAACGGGCGCACCACAGGCTGCGCCGGCCGGTCGGATTACCGCTGCCGATGTAGCTGCGCGCCGCGGAGACGACGCTGCTGCCGCCGCCGAAGCCGCTCGACGACGCCATGCCGTCGGACGCCGTGCCCGGCATCATGACGCTGGCCTGCGCATCGGCAACGCCGCTCACCTGCACCCGCGCCACGCCGCGCTCCCAGCGCGACAGCCGGGCGACGGAACGCCGGTGGTGATGATGCCTTGCGTAGTGATGGCCGCCGTGGCTGCGGTGGGCATGATGCCCCGAGCCGTGATGCGGACGGGCCGATGCCGGTGTTGCGGTGACGGCGACGACTGCCGCACCCATGGTCAGCGCAACGATGTGAAGCGACCGGCGAAGGGTAGACACAACCATACTCAATCCTTCTGTTACTTCCCCCAGTACCCTGACTTGGCACCCCCTGGTCCTCAGCGCGGCCCCTCTGCAAGCCGCCAGCGGAGGTCCGTAAAATGTTGCGCTGTGACGAAACCATGACCATCGACGGCAAAAGCCTGGCGACGAGAGGGTGATTCCGAGTCTATGTTACGGCGAAAACAAGGCCGTCGATCGGGACGTTGTCGCGTATCGCGCGACTTGTCATCATCAGGCACGCGACACGGGAGGAGCTGACGATGCCCCATGCAACGGCCAAAGATGGCGTTCGCCTCTATTTTGAAGAGGTCGGCGTGGGCACGCCGCTGATCTTCCTGCACGAGTTCGCCGCCGACCACACCAATTGGGAGCCGCAACTGCGCTACTTCGCGCGGCGCCACCGCTGCATCGCCTACTCCGCGCGCGGCTACACGCCCTCGGACGTGCCGGCCGCGCCCGACGCCTATAGCCACGTGCATTTCTACACCGACGCGATCGCCGTGCTCGACCACCTCGGCATCGACAGCGCCCATTTCGTCGGCCTGTCGATGGGCTCGTACTCCGCGCTGCAGGTGGCACTGAACGCACCGGATCGCATCCGCTCGATGGTGCTGGCCGGCGTCGGCTCGGGCTCCAGCCTCGAGCATCTCGAGGCCTTCCGCGCCCAGTGCCGCGCCACCGCCGAGCAGTTCGAGACACTCGGCTCGGCCGAGACCGCCAAGGTCACCCGCGAGGCCCCCGGTCGCATTCCTTTCCTCATCAAGGACCCGCGCGGCCATGCCGACTTCTACGCCGCGCTCGCCCGCCACGACGCGCGTGGCTCGGCCAACACCATGCGCGGCTTCCAGGGCAGCAGGCCATCGATCTACACCATGACGGACGCCATCCGCCGCGTTACAACCCCGGCCCTGATCATCTGCGGCGACGAGGACGACGCCTGCATCGCGCCGAGTTTGTTTCTCAAGCAGCATCTGCCGGCGTCCGGGCTAACGTTCTTCCCGAAGTCCGGACATGTGTTGAACCTGGAGGAGCCGGCGCTGTTCAACGCATCCGTCGAGCGCTTTATCGCCCTGGTCGAGGCCGGCCGCTGGGGACCGCGCGATCCAAGGTCAATGGCAGGATAAGGAGGCATGCTGCTGCTCCGACTACATCTGTCATTGCCCGCGCACTGGATCGCACGGTCAAGCCGGGCGATGACAGCGTGTTTTGCAGCAGCCACTGTGCGTCCAGACGTCCCTCAAATCGCCGCCTCCTCCAGCCGCTGCCGCAGCAGCGGCACGGCGAAGTCGACGAAGGCGCGCAGCTTCAGCGGCAGCCGGGTCTGGCCGTCATAGACGAGATGCACCGGGCGCGGCGCCGGCTCGAAGGCTTCGAGCACGAGCTGAAGTCGGCCGCTGCGGACATGATCGACGACTTGATAGGACAACGCCCGCACCAGGCCCGCTCCCGACAGGCCGGCTTCGATCGCCGCATCGATCGTGTTGACGCCGAGGCGCGCGCGGAAGCTGGCGGGGATCTCGGCGCCGTCGACTTCGAACGGCCAGGTGCCGGGCACCGACACGCTCTGGAACGAGATCACGCCGTGCCGTGCCAGATCCTCCGGCCGCGCCGGGCGGCCATTGGCGGCGAGATAATCCGGGCTGGCGCAGATGACGTGGCGGACGCTGCCGAGCCGGGTGGCGATCAAACTCGAATCCGGCAACTGGCCGATGCGCAGGGCGACGTCGACCTGGTCGTCGAGAAAGTGCGCGACACGATCGGTCATCACGAGATCGACCGCCACGTCCGGAAAGGCGCCAAGGAAGCGCGTCACCACAGGCAGCGCATGCAGCCGGCCGAACATGATCGGCGCCGTCACCACGAGATCGCCCTTGGGCTCGGAGTATTCGCCGCTGGCGACACGCTCGGCCTCGGCGACCTGTTCCAGGATCGCGCGCGCCGCTGCGACATAGGACCGACCCGCCGGCGTCAGCTCCAGGCCCTTCGCCGAGCGGATCAGAAGCGAAGCCTTCAGATGCGCTTCGAGCTCGGCCACCTTGCGGCTGACCGTCGCGAGCGGCAGCCCGAGCGTCCGGCTGGCCTTCGACAGACTCCCGGCCTCGGCTGCGGCCAACAGCACCGCCATGGCGTCCAGACGATCCAACGTATCTTTCCAAAAAATGGGAGGCCTCTTCTCGAATCTAGCGACTCGCGCCCGATTTTGGAAGGCATAGAACCAGGGTGACGGGCGGCCAACGAGTCCCGACCGCCCGAGACCAGGAGCTTCCCCATGACCACCCAGACCCGCTTCCGAACCACGACCGTCCACGGCCGCAAAGTCTTCTACCGCGAGGCCGGCGACCCGACGGCGCCGACGATCCTGCTGCTGCATGGCCTGCCGACCAGCAGCCAGATGTTCCGCGACCTGATCCCCGCGCTCGCCGATCGCTTCCATCTGGTAGCGCCCGACTACATCGGATTCGGCCATTCCGACGCGCCGTCGCGTGCAGAGTTCGACTACACCTTCGACAACCTCGCCCGGCATGTCGCGGGTCTCGTCGACGTGCTCGGGCTCGAGTCCTACATTCTCTACATGCAGGACTATGGCGGGCCGGTCGGCTTCCGCCTGTTCACGCAGCGGCCGGAGCGCGTGAGAGGCTTCATCCTCCAGAATACCAATGCCTATATGGAGGGGGTCGGCGAGGCGCCGAAGAAGGTGCTGCTGCCGTTGTGGGAGACGCGCACGCCGGAGACCGAGGCGCCTGCTCGCGAGCTGCTGAGCCTCGACGGCACCAAGTTCCAATGGCTGGTCGGCGCCAAGGATCCTGATGCCGTCAATCCCGACAACTGGACTCTCGACCAGGCGCTGCTCGACCGTCCGGGCACGCAGGACTACCAGCTCGATCTGCTGGAGAACTACAAGACCAACGTCGCGCGCTATCCGGAGTGGCAGGCGGCCTTCCGCGCCCACAGCCCGAAGACGCTGATCGTCTGGGGCCAGCACGATCCGTTCTTCATCCCGCCCGGCGCCCGCGCCTATCTCAACGACCTCGCCGACGTAAAGCTGGTGTGGCTCGACGCGGGACACTTCGTGCTCGACGAGAACACGCCGAAGGTCGCAGCCGAGATCAAGGCGGTGTTCGCGGGCGAGAGAGCGCGCGCATCATCTGCGGCCTAATCCAACAGGGATCGTCACACCACGGAGTGCTGGCAAGCGCGACAGCCGAGGCTCGAGTCGCGCTCTCGCCCGCGCCGGTCGCTGTGTCCTCCGAGAGGCCGCGGCGTACTGGATGCCCGCTTGCGCGGGCATGACAGCCGAGGCTCCCCACCCTCCTCCGTCATCGCGAGCGCCAGCGAAGCGATCCAGGGGCCATACGGAACGGCGTCACGCGTGGCCCCTGGATTGCTTCGTCGCTTGCGCTCCTCGCAATGACGCCCGAAAGCTCCGGCGTCCTCCTACTCGCCGATGATCTTGATCAGCACGCGCTTGCGCCGTCCGCCGTCGAACTCGCCGTAGAAGATCTGCTCCCACGGGCCAAAGTCGAGCTTGGCTTGCGTGATCGCGACCACGACCTCGCGGCCCATGATCTGGCGCTTCATGTGGGCGTCGGCATTGTCCTCGCCGGTGCGGTTGTGGCGATAGCCCGCCACCGGCTCGTGCGGGGCGAGTTCCTCCAGCCATTGCTCATAGTCGTGATGCAGCCCGCTCTCGTCGTCATTGATGAAGACCGACGCCGTGATGTGCATGGCGTTGACGAGCACGAGGCCCTCGCGCACGCCGCTCTCCTTCAGCGCCGCCTCGACCTCACCCGTGATGTTGATGAAGGCCCGCCGGCCCGGCGTCTGGAACCAAAGTTCCTTGCGGAACGATTTCATCGGAACAATTCCAATCTCGTTTGCCATGGCTGCTGATACAGCATGATCGTGTCGGTCCTCGAGTGTGCCGCAGCTCACAGCGCGCAGTTCCGACTTCGCCCACACTGGACACGATGGGGTGCATACTGCAAGCCACGAGGCACAGTCTCGCTCCGTCATACAATCCAAGATTGAACCGAACGTTGCGCGGACAGACTTAACTGCATTGCCGATCTCATTTCGACGATGACAACGACAGCGTGGCGGCTCGCCTTTGGGCGACGACCGTGCAGACCTGATCCGGCTGCAGCCGCTCAAATCTCATCGCACGAGAAGCTCGACTTCTGCAGGCCCGGCGCCGATCGCAGCGAGTCGCCATTCAGAGGAGAGAGACAATGAGTTTGCTGCGTATCAATCTGTTTGGCGGTCTTGAAATCAGACGGGTCTCGGGCGAGCAGGTCGTCATCCCAAGCCGCAAGGCGGCAACGCTCCTGGGCTATCTCGCCCTCACCTCTCCGCACGGCATTTCACGCAGCAAGCTTGCCGCACTCCTGTGGGAAGGCCGCTTCGGCGACAATGCGCGCGCAAACCTGCGCCAGGCGCTGTTGACGCTGCGCCGGGTGCTGCCGCAATGCGCCGACGTCATCTCGGCGGAGCGCGACGACATCCGCATCCATCCGAACGCCGTCACCACCGACGTGCAGGAGTTCGAGCTGCTGCTGCAACTCGGCGATCTGGAAACCATGGCCCGCGCCGCCGCGCTGTTCCGCGGCGAATTGCTCGACGGCATCAGCTCGACGTCCTGCGCGTTCGAGGCGTGGCTCTCCGCCGAGCGTCAACGCTTGAAGACTCGTGCGATCCGGGCGATCGCGGGCCTGCTCGACGTCGGCGGCCGGGAACATGTGGAGATCGCCACGACGTTCTCATTGCGTGTGCTGGCCGCCGATCCGCTGCAGGAGGACGTCCACCGCACCTTGATGCGCTGCTACGCGCAGCAGGGCCGCCGTGCCGACGCCCTGCGTCAATATGACTTCTGCCGCACCATCCTGCGCAAGCAGGTCGGCGCCACGCCGGAGAGCGAAACCGAATCCCTGCAGCGTGAGATCAGGCGCATGCTCCGCGTCTGACGATCGGCGCGACCTTGCTCCATGCGTTCCACACACGATCGATTTTGACGGCACTTTCACGCCCTGCTTGACACTTGCATCACGGCCACACGCGCAACATCGCCCTCGATCGACGTCGCGCAGCAACTACTCCTGATGAGGTCAAGCGGCGCGCCGCTCGAAGATCAGACAACGAGCGAGGAGACTCAACATGAGTGGCATGCAGCAGTCGACTGAAGACTATGGTCAATTGAATCCCGAAGGGATCTTCGGCTCCGTTCTCGGCAGGTTTGCCGGACAAGCGATCGGACGCCTGATCGGCGGCAAGACCGGCCGCGACTTTGGCGGCGCCATCGGCGGAATCGCCGGCGGGTTCGCGCCGTTCTCGGCCGGCCCCGGCACCGAGCAGCCGTCGGAGATGGAGCTGCAGGGCTTCTGGAGCGTGCTCAAGAAGATCGGACAGGGCGTCCAGACCGGTCTCAATGTCGGCCACAACCTCGGCATCTTCAGCGCCGGTCCGCAAGCGGCCCCCGCCGCCGCGCAGCCGACCGACATGGAGCTGCAGGGCTTCTGGAGCGTGCTCAAGAAGATCGGTCAGGGCGTCCAGACCGGCCTCAATGTCGGCCACAACCTCGGCATCTTCAGCGCCGGCCCGCAGGCAGCCCCCGCCGCCGCGCAGCCGACCGACATGGAGCTGCAGGGCTTCTGGAGCGTGCTCAAGAAGATCGGTCAGGGCGT